>NZ_JBHWIW010000008.1:0-154051 GCF_042731955.1 Streptomyces sp. NPDC059828
TTCATCGCACCCCTTCGCCCCGGCGGGCTGGCCCGCCGGGGCGAAGGGGTGCGATGTCGCGTGTGCACTCACCGGCAGTCGTCCCGCCTCACCCGTCTGCCGTTTCAACGTGCCGTCACGCGAAAGATCCGCCAGCCTGGGATCCAGCACTGGACAGGGACGTGTCCCTTCTCCCCGTACGGCGTAGGCCGCGCCGCTCCACGGCCCGAGGAGGCGCCATGTCGCACGGTTTCGGCAGGACCCGTTGGAAGCGCTTCGCCTTGGTGCTCGTCACCTCGGTGGCCGCAGCCGGGGCCGTGGGCGTGGGAATGGCCCAGGGGGCACTGGCTGCCTCCTTCCTGATCTCCGGCCGGACGTTCCAGGTCAGCGCGGACACGCTGGACGTCCGGGGCCTGAGCATCTACGGCATGGTCGACGTGACCCGGGAGGGCACCGCCGTACCGGTGACGGTCACCGGATTCCGGCATGCCGAGATCAGCGGCCTGTGCCAGTCGGTGGTGGTGCCCATCCCCGTACTGGGCCCGTACACCCTGAGGCTGACCGGTGGCGGCGGCGAGCAACGGGCCGAAGCACGGAACATGTTCATCGACGCGCAGGAGCTGGACGTCGGCCAGGCGAATTTCAAGGCCATCGACATGGGTGTGGCCGCGGGCGCCGTCACCAAGGGGCCGATCAATCCGGGCGACAAGCAGTCACGGTACTTCGATCCGGACGGCGTGGCCCAACAGGCCGATGCGGCGCGACTGACGGACGTGGAGGTGACCGCGGTCGCCGTGAGCGCGGCCACGCTGAACGTCCCCGATCTGAGCATGCGGCTCAGGCAAGGAAGTCACGAGTGTTTCTGAACCCCGGACCCACAGAGGCCGCGCCCCGACTCTCCCGCTTCCCGGTTGCGGGCCGGGAGCACGTGCGCACCGCACGGCACCGCTTCCGGGCGTGGCGCGGCAGCCGACCCTTCTGGGCGGGCCTGTTCACCCTGACGGCGGGTGTGCCCATCCTGTACTTCCCGTATGTGCGGCTGAGCCTTTCGGGTATCCCGCTGGCCCTGTCCACGACGGCAGGCGCCGGCGCCCTGATCACGGGCGTCCTCCTCATCGCCCTGGGCGTCAGCCTCTGGGTGCGACCGCAGACCCGGGTGTTCGCCGGAATCGCCGGCCTGCTTCTGTCGCTGGTGTCCTTCCCCCTCGCCAACTTCGGCGGACTCTTCCTGGGCCTGCTCGCGGGCCTGATCGGCGGCTCGCTCGCCTGCGCCTGGGCTGAGCCGGCGCAGGCCGGCGCCCCGGATACCGACGTCTGAAGCCTCCGCGAGACGTGAGCGGTGGGGCCAGGGGTTCAGCCCCGCGTGCGCCGCCGGTGACTGGCGTCGCACCACGGATAGCTGCGACTTCTGTGGCACATGCACAGGGCGACGCAGAAACGGTCCGAGGAGACCGTGCTGCCGTCCTGAAGGACGACCTCGATCGGGCCCTCGATGAGCAGGGGGCCGTCCACCGGGAGGATGACACGGCACCGCGGCCGGGTGCGGCCGGGCCCCTCAGCAGGTTCGTTCGGCACGGATCACCACCAACTCCTCCGCTTGGCTGCCGGGACCGAGGAGTCCGCGACTGCACAGCCAGGAACGCCGCGCGCGCAGCACGGGCCCGAAAGCCACCAGGTGACGCTCGGTGACGTCTGCGGTCAGCCCGGCTGCCCGCAAGCGCCCCAGGGTGAGCTCCACGCCGCTCAGGGCGGAGTGGACCACGAGCAGTACGCCGCCGGGCCCGAGAAGCGCGGGCACTTCGCGGCAGATGCGATCGATGACGGCCCGGCCGTCCCGACCGGCATCCCACGCTCGCGCGCGACCGTGTCGCGGTGGCGTGGGAGCGGGACTGGGTACGTAAGGCGGGTTCACGACGACAAGATCGAAACGGCGCCCCGCGACCGGGGTGGCCAGATCGCCGCGGAGCACCCGCACCCGCGTCCGGGACAGCAGTGCGTTGAGACGAGCACTCCAGACGGCGGGGCGGCAGACGTCCACCGCTGTGACCCGGGCTCCCCGCATCGCCGCCGCCAGCGCGAGTGCCCCGGTCCCCGTCCCGATGTCCAGGACCTGTGCTTCCGCCGGAAGCGCCTCGCGGCGCAGAGCCCGGGCCAGGATGGCCGTGTCGTCTTGCGGGGCGTACACACCCGGCAGAGCGATGAGCGTCAAACCGGCCTCGCTTCCAGGGCGAGCGACGATCTTCCGCCGCGCCATGCGTCCAGGACACGCGCCGCAAGCCGCTCCTCCAGATACACGGTGGCATCGATGCCGAAGACCACGTCGGCCTCAAGGCAAGGCTCATCCTCCAGAAGACCCCCGATCACCTCGCGTCGGACGACCTGCTCATGGACGGCGTCGGCCTCGACATGCTCGCCGTAGAAGAACTCGGCGGCCGGTCCGGCCCCCGTGCGCCTCATGGCATCCACCATGCGGCGGGATCCGGGCGACGAGGTGATCTCCAGCGTGGCGAAATGGCCGACCAGGCAGCCGCGCAGGGCGCGGTGCAGCCCGAACAGCGACATCAGATTGACGGTGGCCAGGACCTGGGCGGGGACGGCGTCGACATAGCGGCCGTAGGAAGTGTCGAGGCCCAGATCCGTCATGAGGTTCGCGAACAGCTGTGCGTGGACGCGCTCGGCTCGTCCCCCGCCGTATTCGTCGAACTCCACGGCTGCCATCCCCGCCTTGGCTCGGCCGCGGAGCCGCGGCAGCACCCAGGCGTGAGGATCTGCCTCCTTCAGGTGGTAGAGCGACCGCTGTGCCGCGTACTCCCTGAGCTGCCACAGCTCTCCCTCGTCCCTGAGGAAGTGGGACACGCCGTTGCCGTCCGTCGGCTCCGCCAGCAGTGTGTCGAGGGCCTCCTTCACCGTCGTGTGACGTGAAGCGTCCCGGCGCAGCGCGGTGAGGAATCGTTCCTCCAGCGGGCGGCGCAGGCGGATCAGCTCCGGATCCCATTCCAGGGCGGCGTCCACCCCGGCGAATCCCCGGTAGTGCAGCTCGTAGCACGTGTAGAGGGCAAGCTGGAGGTCGTGGCCGTACGGCTCCGCCTCCGACACCCGAAGGCCGGCGGGAATGGGTTGCGCCAAGGCGAGATACGCGGTGACTGCCGCCGAGAGCGGTCCGCGTGCCCGTGGGAGGTGCGGTCCGTCCCCCGAGGTCGCTGTTTCGGTCATGTCTTGCGTGTACCCCGGTGCCCCGGAAGCACCGTCGCCGGCGGCAGACTCCTCCGCGTACCTGTCGGCTCGACGCACCGTGACCACGACGCGGCCGACCGGATCCGGCCGGACCGGAAGACGTATGGTCCGGTTATGGGTGATATGTGGAAGGGGTGCCGCGATGTGCCGCTGCCCGTGCCGCTGAGCACCGCCCGCGAGGGCGGCCGGCCGGTGCACAGACGGAAGACCAGGTGACCTTATGCCCTCCGCCTCCGCCTCCGCCTCCTCGGCGACCGGCTCCGGCCCCGGTCCTGAGGCGCTCGACGCCGTCTTCGCCGAGGCCGTACGCGGCAGCAACGCCTCGGTCGGGCTCGTGTACGTGCTGGCGCCGGGGGAGCGGGTGCTGCGACTCGCGGTCGTGTCGGGCGTCGTGCCCCGGATTGCCGCTCCCTGGACCCGCGTCCCCGTGGACGCCCCCGTCCCCGTCTCGGACGCGATCCGGGAGCGCCGAGCGGTCTGGCTGGCAAGCCAGGAAGAGGTGGCCCGCCGCTACCCGCGGCTCGGAATCGTCCTGCCTTACGACTTCATGTTGGCCGCCGCCCCCTTCGAAGGCGAGAGCGACGCGGTGTGGGGCGGCTTGGTGCTGCTGTGGCCCACCTGGCACCCGCCCACTCTCAGTGCGCAGGAGCGTGAGGCGATCACCGCAGTCTGCCATCGCGCCGGGGTGCTCCTGGAGCAGGCCGTCGACCGCGGCGAGCCGCTGGACATCGGGGACGAGCCACGTGCGCTGCCCCCGCCGCGAGCGCATGAACCCGACCCCGACGAGGCAAGGGCCGCGCTCGATTTCGCCGAGCGCATCCCCGTCGGATGCTGCGCCCTGGACATGGACGGACGGATCACCTTCATCAACACCGCGGCGACCGAACTGGTCGGTGCGGGAGCGGCAGCACTGCGCGGTGCCCGGCCCTGGGAGGCGCTGCTGTGGATGAACGATCCCCTCTTCGAAGATCATTACCGGGCGGCCGTGGTCAGCCGACGGCCCACGTCCTTCACCGCCCTGCGCCCGCCGGACCGCTGGCTGGCCTTCCACCTGTATCCCGACGACCGCGGCATCAGCGTCCAGATCACCCCGCTCACCGGTGAATCCTCCCCGTCGACGCCCCCACGAACTGCGCAGCCCTCAGCGGAGCCAGGTGGGGCGAGCGCGTTGTACCACCTGATGCACCTGGCGGCTGCTCTCACGGAAACCGCGGGCGTCAACGACCTCGTCGAGACCGTCGCCGACCAGCTGGTGCCGGCCTTCGGGCCACGTGGCCTGGCGTTGATGGCGGTGGAGGACGGCCGACTGCGGATCGTCGGGTACCGCGGCTACAGCAGCCCGTTCATCTCCCGTTACGACGGAATGCCCCTGACCGCCGACACCCCGAACGTGCACACCCTGACCACCGGCGTCGCGCACTTCTTCTGTTCGTACGACGAGCTCAAACGCGCCTATCCCGGTGCCGATCGCTACGAGGACCGGGATGCCTGGGCCTTCCTGCCACTGATCGCCTCCGGCCGCCCCGTGGGCTCACTGGTCCTGTCGTACGACCAGCGCCGTCCCTTCCCTCCCGCGGAACGGGCCGTGCTGACCTCTCTGGCCGGACTGATCGCCCAAGCCCTCGACCGGGCCCGTCTCTACGACACCACACACCAGCTCGCCCGCACCCTCCAGACCGGACTCCTCCCGCACACTCTTCCCGACATCCCGGGACTGGACGTCGCCGCTCGCTATCTGCCCGCCGGTCACGGCGTGGAGGTCGGCGGCGACTTCTACGACCTCATCCGCAGCGACCCCGGTGACGCCGTCGCCGCGATCGGGGATGTCCAGGGCCACAACATCCAGGCTGCCGCGCTCATGGGGCAGGTCCGCACCGCCGTGCACACCCATGCCACTGCGGGAACGCCCCCCGCTCACGTACTCGCCCGCACCAACCGCCTGCTCATCGACCTCGAGCCGGGACTTTTCACCAGTTGCCTGATCGCCCGCCTCGATCTCTCCCGCCACCGTGCCCGGATCGCCACCGCAGGTCACCCCCCGCCGCTGCTCCTGCACCCCGACGGCCAGGTGGAGGTCGTCGCACTGTCCCCGGGTCTGTTGCTCGGTATCGACCCGGAGGCGCACTACGCCACCACGGAGATCCCCCTGCCCTCTGGCGCAGTGCTCGTCCTCTACACCGACGGGCTCGTCGAGGCTCCCGGCATCGACATCGACGCCGCTGTCGCGTCCCTGGTCGCCGGCCTCACCGGGCATCGGCACCGAACCACCGACGAACTCGCCGACCTGTTCATCGCCCACGCCACCGCCCACACCCCACGCACGGACGACATCGCCCTGCTCGTCATCCGCCGCACGCCGGAGCACCCCTGACGAACCGTTCCGGTCAGGCCGGATGCCCCGGTGGGAGGCCTTGGACATCACTGAAGGAGAGCAGCGGAGAAGGTGCGGGCACGGGATCCGACACGCCCACGGGTGACAGTACGAACCCTGTGTGGTCACCGCCGTCGAAGCGGCTCACGATCCGGCCGACGAACCAGGTGCGGACATCGGCGACGACCGGGACGCCGGTTCCGTCACGGTGCCACGCCACACGCTCGAACTTGTCGACGTCGTCGCCCGTGAGCGACCCGAACAGCGCGGCCAGATCCAGGTTGTGCCGATCCAGCACGTGTACGCCCAGGTGGGAAGCGTCGCTCGCGACGCCGTGGGTGTGGTTCGCCTTCGACAGCCATACGGCGAACTGCGGTGGGTCGATCGAGCACTGGGAGGCGAACCCCACGAGGCATCCGGAATACCTGTCCCCGGCTGCGGCCGTCACCACGTACAGCGGATAGTCCAGGACATCGGTGAACGCATCGAACTCCACCCCCACAACGTACCGAGTGGCGGGACGGTCTTTCTCAGCGACTTGCTGTGACGCCGGAATCACCCTACGCCGACGGGGTACACGAGGCGCATGACGTCTCCACTCGGACACCCCGCCCTGGCCGCTGACGCCGCTGCCGCCCCAGGGTGGCTGCATGTGGCGGTGATGGTCCTGGCCGTCCTCGTCCTCCTCTACAACTTGTCACGGCACAGCAGCTGAGCTCCTCAGCCACCCTCGTCGTCGCGCTGCGTCAGAGGGTGCACAGCAGGGCCTTGCAGGACGTCTCCGTCCACAGCGAAGCGGGAGCCATGGCACGGGCACTCCCACGCGCATTCCGCCTCGTTGAAGTGCACGATGCACCCCATGTGCGTGCAGCGGGCGGACACGGTGTGAAGGGTTCCGGCGGCGTCCCTGTGTACCGCCGACGGTCCGCCGCCCCGGCCACCAAGTACCGCGCCCTGGCCAGGACCGATGTCGTCCGCGAGCGGGGCCCTCCGCCAGGCAGTCGGCCGGCGATCAGATGCCGTGTCGTCTTCGCGCCGAGCCGAAGCACGGCCGGGCCCTCGGTCCGCGGGTGGGAGCGGACGGGGTCGTACAGGTCGGCCCAGGGGGAGCCGGTGTCGGTCAGCAGGCGGCTGAGCAGCCGCGCCGCCATCATGCCTCCGCTCAGCCCCCAGCCGCCGAAGCCCGTTGCCACATAGGCATGACGTGCCCAGGGATGGAGCCGACCTGCATGCGGCACATGGTCGGTCGAGAACGCGTCCTGGGCGGCCCAACGCCGGATCGGGGAGAAGCCTGAGAAACAACGCATCGCCCAGTCCGTCAAGGTCTGGACGTGCCAGGCCGCACCCGGGTCCCTCGGGTCTCCGGGGGTGAACTTGTCGCCGGTGACGATCAGCATGCGACTGCGGTGACCGGCCTGTGGGGCGGCAGGATGAGGCCCCTGGACTCATCATGTGAGTCCAGGGGCCTCATCCTGCCCGCCCGAATCCGCTACCTACATGTTCTTGCGGGCCTTGCCCTTCATCTCTTCGGCCGTGCCGCGCACGGTCTGTTCCGTTTCGGCAGCGGCCTGCTTCGTCTTGCCCGCCACACGGTCGGCGGTGCCTTTCGTGCGCAGCTCTTCGTTTCCGACCGCCTCGCCGGCCTTCTGCTTGGCCTTGCCGACGGTCTCCTGAGCCTTGCCGCGGATCTTCTTGCCCTGCGCAGCCACGTGAATCAGCTCCCTGCCGGGTTGACGATGCTTACGGCTACGTAATGCGGCTACCTCGGACGGTCCCCGCCAAACCTCGCCTTTCCCGGATATCGGGTCAGTTGCTTGCGGCAGGGCCCCGACCAGGTCGCCAGCCTTCGGATCAGGCCCTGGTCGTCATCTGCCGGCCCGGCTTGCAACTGAGTGCAGAATGCTGGCTGGGGTATATGTGTGTTATGGCCCTGTTGCAGCGGCTGGGAGAGAGCTCGTGGGGAGGGGCGGACCCGCGCGCAATGGACCAGATGGTGCGCACGGTCGGCGTCGAGGAGGAGTTCCTGCTCGTCGACCGGCACACCAGGCAGCCGGTGCCCAGAGCCCTGGAAGTGCTCGCCCGGGCTCGGCCCCTGCTCGGCGATCTGGTCCAGAGCGAGTTCTACAGCTGCGTCGTGGAGACGTGTACCCGCCCGACACCTTCCCTCGCGGATCTCCGCGAGCAGCTATTTCTTCTGCGGTCGCACATGGCGTCAGCGGCACGGGAGGCGGGCTGCCTGTTGCTGGCATCGGGAACGCCCATCATTCCTCCCACCAGTCCCATACCGGTCACCGACAAGCTTCGTTACCTGCGTATGCAAGCGCACTGCCGAGGCGTAGTGGACGGGGTGGAAGGCATCGCCTGTGGCTGCCACGTGCATGTCGGCACGCACGACAAGTCCGAAGCGGTGGCACTGTCCGGGCATGTCCGCCCTTGGCTGCCCACGCTCCAGGCCCTCGCTGCGAACTCTCCGTTCGGCGGCGCACGGGACAGTGGCTTTGCGAGCCGACGCTCGGTGGAGTTCGAGCGCTGGCCTTCCGTAGGGCCTTCCCCCCTGCTCGACCGCACCGGGTACGAGGCGACCCTGGACGCCCTGATCGACTCGGGGGTTGTCCTCGACCGGCGCTCGCTCTACTGGTATTCCAGGCCGTCGGAGCACGTACCCACCCTGGAAATACGGGTCGCGGACGTCAACGCCGACCTGCACAGCACCGTCCTGCTTGCCGCGATCGTCCGTGGACTGTGCGCCGCGCTGCTGGCCGATGTACGCGACGAACGCCCGCCGCCCCCGGTGGCGGACTCCCAACTGCGCACTGCTCACCGGTGCGCTGCCCGTGCCGGTGTGACCGGATTCCTGCCCGACCCCCTGACCGACCGGCTGGTGCCCGCCAGGTGGCTCGTCGGGAAGCTCCTCGTCCGCGCGGCGCCGGGTCTCGCAGCGGCCGGTGATCTCCCGACGGTGCTCAGCCTCCTCGCTCGCCACCTCAGTCTCGGCACCGGAGCGGACCGCCAGCGCGCCTGGTACCGCCACGCGGGGCAACTCCGGGATGTCGTCGACGCGACAGCTCGCTTGACCGTCTCCCGGACAGGGGTGTGATCTGTCGGCGCGCCTCGCGGTACCCGTCGAGCGCAAGCAGTGGGCCTCAGGGGCTGGCGACCGACGGCTCACCAGCTGCCTTCACCTCGATCGCCTCATCGTGGTGATGGGTGGTGTCAGGGTGGGGTGTCCTGGAGGGTGATGCGGGCGGCGACGCGTTTGCCTACGGCCTGCCGCTGGATCTCGAGAGTGTGGGTGATGGCTTTGACGATCTCCAGGCCGTGCTGGCCGATTCGGTCCGGGTCGAAGGTTCGGGCTGCTGGGACGTTCGGGTCGCTGTCCCAGACGACGACTTCGATCTCGGTCGTGGTGATTTCCAGCTCCATCAGCACTGGGCCGGGGGCGTATTTGCAGGCGTTGGTGACGAGCTCGCTTACGACGAGCTGGGCCAGTTCCGTGGTGCGAGGGGGTACGTTCAGGCCTTGCTCGGCCCGTGCCCGAGTGAGGAAATCGCCCACGTGGTCGCGGGCCTCGGCGATGCATCCGTTGCCCCCGCCGAAGGCGTAGCCGGCCCGTCGGAGCGTGGGACAGCCCTCGCCGTCAGCCTGCGGCTCCATCAGCATCCCGGGTCCCGACTTTCGCGGTCTTGTGTGAACCCCCACGTTTTCATACACGTCATGGACGTGCAGTGGGGGACCGTCCACATGTCCGGGACAGGCGGCGCGGATGCCTTCGGTCGAGCGTCGAAAGCAGGCTTGCCGGGCAGGGCGCAGCTCCGGAGTGGTCAGTCCGCCGCGCCGAAGGCGTCGGCGCGTATGTGGGGCATGGGGCTGCCTGCCACTCGGTATGGTTCGTCCGGGGGACGCACGGTCGAGGTGACCCGCACGGTCAGCGGTCCTGCCCACTCATACCCGTTTCGTTCGCCGTGGCGATTCAGATCCTCGGCGAGCGCCTGTCCCAGCGTGCCGCCGCAGTTGCGCATCAACTCCTCGTAGACCGGCTCGTCGAGCTCCACCTCGTAGGCATTGGGCACGATGACCCTGCTCTCGCTGCACACCACAGCGTGCTCATCGCACGTACGACGCAACGCATCGAGTAGTTCGACGGGCTCATGGCGAAGGGCCTTGGAGACCAGCGCGTTCTGCCAGCGCTCCAAGGCGCGCTCCCACCGCGTCAGTGCTTCCCCGCTCATACGCCGGCACTCGCCTTCGTCGTCAGCGTCGTCAGCGTCGTCCGCGCAGTCGGCTGAGCAGGCTGCGGGCCTGGGCACGCCTGCGCGGGTCGGAAGCGGCACGCCTGGCCGATGCGATGGTGCGACGGCCCTGCGGGCTCCGAGTGAACTGCTTGAGGCGAGTCATCAACCCGGACATTGGCCCTCCTTCGGTTTGTGTCCCCTCCGCTTACCCGGTGCCGCTCGAACGATGTCCGCACAACGCCATCAGGTGCTGCATGGTTTCGGCGGCACGTACGGCGGCGACGCCACAACAGGTGTTGAACAGCACGTCGGCCCCGAACTTCGACGGGGGTGTCTGTGTGGGGGCGACGGGTACACGATCCGAGGGTCGGCCTCCCCGTCTGGTCCCCGACCTCTCTATCAGGGCGGTGCGTCGCTGGTGGTGCCTGTCAGTGGGGGACAGGCACCACCAGCGGCACGGGGCGAGCAGCAGGATCGGCACCTGATCGGAGGCAGGTCGCGGACGGTCCCCCTTACCTATGCACGTCCCCTAACCGGACAGAGCGTGTTCGGGGCAGTGGTGCGTACGGGGTCGGTTGTCAGGACCATGTCGCGCCATGCGGAGCGGCTGTGCCTTCGCTCGTGGTCCAGCGGATGGCCGACGGTCCAGTCAGGGGCGGCCGGCCAGGAAGTGGGCGATGGCGGTGAACTTATTGAAGTCGCCGGTGGCGGTAAGCGCGTGCAACCGATCGATGAGGGCGGCCAGGTTTTGGCTGTCGTCGGGGACCGAGTAATGCAGGGGGTAATGGAAGGCGCAGGCGAGCTCCACGAAGTGGTGGAGGAAGGCAGCCCTCATAGGCCAGGCCGCCAGGGCCGCAGCAGCGGTTTTCAGGGACTGGACGAGGACGTACCTCTCGTCTTGCTCCCGTACGCTGCGTAGCCTGGAGAGCCCGACCGCCGCCTCGCAGTACGACCGGCGGTCACCACACCATCGTGCTTCTGTCGTCCTGTATGTATGGTCGTGACCTCGTGAGAACCGTCGCCCGGGTCTCTCGGCGACACCAGCACGCGGGCGGACGGAATCAGGTATCCGGGCCATTCGCCGAACCGCCGCGCAGCCGTTCCCCGGAACCCGCGCCCCAAACCTCGCGCCGCGCAGAATGCGGGACATGCTTGTATTACTGCGGCGGTGGTAGACCAGAGAGAAGAAGCCGGAACGAGGAGGGGAAGTGGCCATCGCCGCACCGGGTGGGGAAGACCCGCTTGAGGAGTTTCGGCGCAGCCTGCCGGCCGAGATATTCGAAGAAGTCACGGCGGCGGCCTTCGCTGTGGACGACAAGGGAGTCATCGTCGCGGTCAACGGGCGATCCGAGAAGTTGTTCCAGATGACGGCGAACGAGCTCGTCGGCCATGACGCGCACGACCTGCTACACCGTGACAGTCACGGACATCCGTTGCCTCGCAGCCGCTGCGGACTGAGGATGGCTCTCCTCACGAACAGCACCAGGCACTGCGAGCTGGACTGGTTCACCCGCGGTGACGATACGGTGATTGGCTTGTCCTGGGTCATCACTCCCTGCGAACTCGGCGCCGGAGCTCTCGGCGCCTTGGTCCTGCTCTACAAGCCGGAGGACCCGGCAGACGCCCACCAGGACGACGCCGAGGTCTCCACGAGGCTGACGGAACTGGACCGACTCGCACTCCTCGCGGAGACCACCACCCAGCTCACCTCCACACTGGACGTGGACGCAGCGCTGCGCCGCCTGGCAGCACTGACGGTGCCCCGGCTCGCGGACTGGGCGGTCTTCGACCTGATCACCGAGGTCGACGAGGTCAGGCGCGCACTGGTCGTACAGCATGAGGAAGGCGTGCTGATCGAGCGCCCGGACCTGCAGGGCCCCATGCCTCCAGTGCCGCAGGAATCGCCGATGCCCCTGTCGCGGGCCCTGCGCGGTGCCGCCTCGACGCTTGCCAGCCCGGCCATGTACCACGGGCCACCGGACTCCGGTATCGCCGTCGAGCAGCAACGGCTCTTCAGCGAGACGGGCATGCACTCGGCCGCCATCGCCCCGATCCGTGGACTGCGCGAGGTGCTGGGTGCACTTACCCTCGGCCGCTCGCGCCGGGCCGAGCCCTTCACCGCCTCCGATCTGCCGCTGCTGGAGGACCTCACCCGGCGGGCGGGCCTGGCTCTGGACAACGCACGCCTCTACGAGCGGCAGCGCAAGGTCGCCGAGACGATGCAGCGGCATCTGCTGCCACAGATGCCCACGGTGCCGGGGCTGGAGATGACGGCCCGGTATGTGCCCGCTCCGCATGCGTCTCAGGTCGGCGGTGACTGGTACGACGCCTTCTCGCTCTCCGACGGTGCGACCGCCCTGGCGATCGGCGACGTCGTGGGCCACGACCTCGACGCCGCCGGCGGTATGGCACAGATCCGCAACATGCTGCGAGCCTTCGTCTGGATGCATCCCGAGTCGCCATCCGTCGCGGTCACACATCTCGACCAAGCGGTCATGCATATCGCTCAGGAACCGATGGCCACCATGGTGGTGGCCCGGATCGCCAGGGGTGACGACGGATGCTGGACGCTGCACTGGACCAACGCAGGTCATCCGCCCCCGCTCCTGGTTTCCGAAGACGGCAGGACACGCTTCCTGAAGGGCGGGCACGGCATGCTGCTCGGCACCGGTGGCCAGGGTTCCCGGACGGATGCCGTACTCACTCTGCCGCCGAGGTCCACCCTCGTCCTCTACACCGACGGACTGATCGAGTCCCGCCGCCACACCCTCGACGACGGAATGGACAGGCTCCGAAGACACGCCGCGTCCCTGGCCCGCCGCCCGCTGGACTCCTTCAGCGACTCCTTGCTCAGTCAAGCGCGCCCGGAGGACAACGACGACGACGTCGCATTCCTGGCCCTTCGCACCCCTGATCAAAGCCATGCAGGCTGACCGCCGCCTCAGTTGAGTGCGGCTTGGAGAGCCTCAGTCAAATGGGCCGTCGGAGCAGAGGCGGTGTCGTGCGCGGTCTTCGCCCACCGCACCGCCGCGCTGCGTCACTCTGCGAAGTGGGTGAGAGGGCGAGCGACCTATGCCCGGGAGCAGCTACTCGGAGAGCCCTTGAGGGAAGGCCGGGTGTGAACCGATGCGCCGGTGCAGCCCGTGGGGCCACCGTTGTGAGGGCTCGGTGACTCCAAGGGAGCGAGAACTCCAGCGCCCCCCTCAGGTGGCATAAACGGTTTGCGGCGGCGCGGCGAGGCCACCGAGAGTGGTCTGATGCATGACAGACCCCTCATGAGCGTGCGCGCCGCCACACTGGACGACGCGCCGTTGATCTGCGACCTCCTCAACGCCATCGACACCATCGAGATCGGCCGCCCGGACACCGACCTGCACACCGTCGAAGCCGACCTCGGCCATGCCGAGGTGGACATCGAGCAGGACACCTGGCTGGCCTTCGAGGGTGACCGGCTGGTCGCGTACGCGCTGGTGTGGGACGACTCGGGCGCTGACCGCATCGACGCCGACCACTACGTGCTGCCCGAACACCAAGCCGCGGGGGAGCGGCTCCTGGAACTGGCAGAGGAACGGGCGCTGGCGCGCGCACGCGCCAACGGAGCCACGCAGGCAGTCGTGCACCTGCACCTCAACCAGCAGCCGACGACGGACACCGAGCGGCTCGAAGCCCGCGGCTGGCAGCGAGTACGGCGCTACCACGTGATGCAGCGCCCCCTGTCCGTCCAGTCCGACCTCGTTCCGCAGCCGCCCCCGGGTACGACCCTGCGGGACTGCACCGCCGAAGCCGACCGCCTGCGCGCCCACGCACTGGTCGAGGAAACCTTCGCAGCGCACTTCGACCACCAGAGCCGCAGTTATGAGCAGTGGTTCGAGGACATCGACGGCTCCCGTCAGGACTGGTCCCTGGTGTGGATCGCCTCGACCGAGGACCTCGGCGACACCGCGGTGCTCCTGTCGCGCAACGACCGCGCCAGCATGGGCTGGGTCCGCAACCTCGGAGTCCGCGAGGAAGCACGCGGCAGAGGCCTCGGCGGCTATCTGCTGCGGCACGCCTTCGGCGTGTACGCGCGACTCGGCCGGGAGACCATCGGCCTCGGGGTGGACACCCTCGACAAGAGCGGGGCGCTGCGCATCTACGAGGCGCACGGCATGCGCAGGCACTACGCCGTCGATACATGGGAAGTGACCCTCCCGGTGAAGAACGGCTGACCCCCTTTCAGACCCCCTTGCTGACGTGGTGTTTTAGAGTGGAGGCCGCCCAGTTCTGACCATAGGACCTGTGAGGGATAAGCGAATATGCCGACGGAAACGTTTGAGTTTCAGGTGGAGGCCCGTCAGCTGCTCCAGCTGATGATCCACTCGGTCTACTCGAACAAGGACGTCTTTCTGCGGGAGCTGGTCTCCAACGCCTCCGACGCGCTGGACAAGCTGCGCCTCGAGAAGTTGTGGGACGACACGCTCGACGCCGATGTGTCCGACCTGCACATCGACATCGACACCGACAAGGACGCCCGCAGCCTCACCGTGCGGGACAACGGCGTCGGCATGTCGTACGACGAGGTCGGGCGGCTCATCGGCACGATCGCCAACTCGGGCACCGCGAAGTTCCTCCAGGAGCTCAAGGAAGCCAAGGACGCGGCCGGACAGGAAGGGCTCATCGGCCAGTTCGGCGTCGGCTTCTACGCGGGCTTCATGGTGGCGGACGAGGTCACCCTGGTCACCCGGCGCGCCGGTGAGAGCCAGGGGACCCGCTGGACCTCGCGCGGCGAGGGCACGTACACACTGGAGACGGTCGACGATGCCCCGCAGGGCACGTCGGTCACCCTCCACCTCAAGCCCGCCGACCCGGAGAACCAGCTCCACGACTACTGCTCTCCGTGGAAGATCCGGGAGATCATCAAGCGGTACTCGGACTTCATCACCTGGCCGATCCGGATGGTGCCCGAAAGCGGCACCGCCGAGGCCGGCACCGGCGACGACGCCCCCGAGGCCGAGACGCTCAACTCCATGAAGGCACTGTGGGCGCGGTCGCGCGACGAGGTCTCCGACGACGAGTACCACGAGCTCTACAAGCATATCGGCCACGACTGGCGGGATCCGCTGGAGACGATCCGCCTCCAGGCAGAGGGCACCTTCGAGTACCAGGCCCTGCTGTTCCTCCCCGCGCACGCCCCGCACGACCTGTTCACCCGGGACTTCAAGCGCGGTGTGCAGCTCTACGTCAAGCGCGTGTTCATCATGGACGACTGCGAGGCGCTGCTGCCGCCGTACCTCCGCTTCGTCAAGGGCGTCGTCGACGCGGCGGACCTCTCCCTCAACGTCTCCCGCGAGATCCTCCAGCAGGACCGCCACATCGAGATGATGCGGCGACGGCTGACGAAGAAGGTCCTGTCCACGGTCAAGGAGATGATGACCAGGGACGAGGACCGCTACGCCACGTTCTGGCGGGAGTTCGGCACCGTGCTGAAGGAGGGTCTCGTCACCGACCCGGAGAACCGCGAGGCCATCCTCGCCTTCGCGTCGTTCTCCGGTACACACCACGCCACCGAGCCGACCACGCTCAAGCAGTACGTGGAGCGGATGAAGGACGGCCAGGAGGACATCTACTACCTGACCGGCGAGTCCCGCCAGAGCATCGAGAATTCCCCGCACATGGAGGCGTTCCGGGACCGGGGCATCGAGGTGCTGCTGCTCACCGACCCCGTCGACGAGGTCTGGGCCGACGCCGTCGGCGAGTTCCAGGGCAAGAAGCTCCGCTCTGTCGCCAAGGGCCAGATCGACCTCGACACCAAGGACGACGACACCCCCGACGCGGAGCGGGAGAAGCAGACCGAGGAGTACGCCGGGCTGCTCGCCTGGATGACGGAGAAGCTGGACGAGGACATCAAGGAAGTGCGCCTGTCCTCCCGTCTCACCGTCTCTGCGGCCTGCATCGTCTCCGACGCGCATGACCTGACCCCGGCCCTGGAGAACATGTACCGCGCGATGGGCCAGGAGGTCCCCCGCGCCAAACGGATCCTGGAGCTCAACCCGGACCACCAGCTCGTGAAGGGCCTCAACCAGGCCCACAAGGACCGTGAGGACCACACCGGACTCGCCGAGACCGCCGAACTCCTCCTCGGTCTGGCCACCCTCGCCGAGGGCGGCCAGCCCAAGGAACCGGCCCGGTTCGTCAAGCTGATGGCGGACCGCCTGGAGCGCGCGCTGTAGGCGTCTGGCAAGCCGTCGGCGGTCTGCCTCAGCAGACCGGCAGGCCGCCGATGCGGGGCGAACGGAGTGGCGGCGGGGCGCCTTCCGCCGTCGCCTGTGTCCCGGGAGTATCCTCGCGCCCAACGACTGCCCTGGCGACGCGCGAGGAATGGTGTCCATGCGGGAGATGAGCGGGCGCGAGTGGCGTTCCTTCGTCCTGGAAGGCACGAGGACCGGCAAGCTGGCGACGAACCGAGCTGACGGCAGACCGCATGTGACCCCGGTCTGGTTCCTCATCGACGACTCGGAGACCGACGGTGGGGGGACACCTCAGCTCCTCTTCACGACATGGCACGAATCCCTCAAGTGCAAGTCCCTGCGCCGTGATCCCCGCTTCTCGCTCTGTGTCGACGACCAGCAACCACCGTTCGCGTACGTCATGTTCGAATGCACGGCACGACTCACCGACGAGCCGGGCGAACTGGCTCGGTGGGCGGCGCGGATCGGCGCGCGCTACATGGGCGAGGCACGCGGGCGTGAGTACGGCGAGCGCAACGCGGTTCCCGGCGAGTACCTGGTGCGCGCACGGGTGGACCGGGTGATCGCCCGCCACGGAATCGCCGAGTAACACCGCATTGACCGGCGAGGTGGACGGCAACGAGGACGTGTCGAGCGCGGGCTCGCCGAAGCACCTGTGCGCTGCCCGGGCATCTGAGTAGCCGTACTCAGGCTCCCGCGGACCCCGGCCGCCATGATGAAGCGGCCGAGGAGAAGGAGCGCCGCCATGTCCCTGATCGAGACCACCCCTCACCCCACCGCCGATACGCCCGCACCCCACGCGGTTCTCCCCCGTGTCTGCGTCCTCGTCGTGGTCACCGGACTCGCAGTCTCCGCCTGGGCGCCGTACGACCGCGTGACCTGGCTGCTGGAAGTGGTGTGGGTGCTGATCGGGCTGCCCCTGGTCGTGCTGGCGTGGCGGCGCTTTCCGCTGACGGGCCTGCTGTGCTGCCTGCTCACGGCGCACGCCCTCGTGCTGGCGCTCGGCGGGCACTACACCTACGCCAGGGTGCCACTCGGTGAATGGGTGCAGAGCGGCCTCGGGCTGGCCCGGAACCCGTACGACCGGTTCGGACACCTGATGCAGGGCTTCGTCCCCGCCATCCTGGTGCGGGAGTTGCTGGCACGCACCTCACCACTGCGCGGCAGCCGCTGGCTCGCGCCACTCACGGTCTGCGCATGCCTGGCCTTCAGTGCGGTGTTCGAGATGTTCGAGTGGGCGGCTGCCGTGATCGGCGGGCACGCAGCGGACGACTTCCTGGCCACACAGGGCGATGTGTGGGACACCCAGTGGGACATGTTCTGCGCGCTGGCCGGGGCCACACTCGCGCTGCTCGTGCTCAGCAGGTGGCATGACCGGCAGCTGACACGACGGTTCGCGTAACCGGGGGATGGAAGGCTCCTGGCTATGACCGTGCTCCGTGGTGCCTCCGTCGTGCTCCGTCCCGCCGTCGGCGAGGACATCCCCGCTCTGGCGGCCATCCGGGCCACGCCCGAAGTGCGGGCGCGGTGGAGCGGCGGGGATGCCCCGCCGGATCTGGAAGCCGACATCGCGGAAGACCTCGAGGATCCGGCCACCCGGTGCCTGACCATCGAGCACCGGCAGCGGATCATCGGCATGATCCAGTGGTACGCCGAGGAGGAACCCGACTACCGGCACGCCGGTATCGACCTCTACCTCGATCCCGCGGTGCACGGAAAGGGCCTGGGCACGGATGCCGTGCGGACACTGGCCCGGCATCTCATCGACGTCCACGACCACCACCGTCTGGTCATCGACCCGGCCGCCGACAACGCCGCCGCGATTCGCTGCTACAGCAAGGCCGGATTCCGGCCGGTCGGGATCATGCGTCAGTACGAGCGAGGCGCCGACGGCACCTGGCACGACGGGCTCCTGATGGACCTTCTGGCCACCGACCTGGTGCGCTGAGCCCTCGCCGCCTGCCGCGCCCGATCAGTTGGGTCCCGACCAGTAGGAGTCGTCCCACAGCTTCGCGTCAGGGGTGAACTCGACCTCGACCCTGTCGGCCGCGTCCGGCGGAAGCGAGAACGCGTACTTGCCGACGGCCTGCCTGCCGGGCAGGACGTACCCGGTGATCACCTTCTGACGCCCGCTTCCGTCGATCACCAGCTCCGCGGACGCACCGTCGGCGTCGTTGACGCTCGGCAGACCCGTCTCGACCGGGAGGCGCTTCTTGCTCGTGTTGACGACGGTCACCGTCACCTGAACGGCCTTGTTCCCCTTCGCGTGGCCGAGCACGAACTCGTCCGGGACGAACGGCTCCGGCTTGGCCACCGTGACCTTCAGCCCGTTCTCGAACATGTACGACTCACCGAACGCGAGGTGCCGGGCCTTCTCCTTCGCTTCCGCCGCCTTCTCAGCGGCGGCCTCCGAGGCCTCGGAGGCGCGGGCCTCATCGGCGGCATCCTTCACCATCACCACGGCGAACACTCCGCCGCCGACCGAGAACAGCAGACCGACCGCACCCAGGACCACTCCCGTGAGCGCCATCGCCTTGTTGGTCGCGAGCCCCTTACGCGCATGGCTGAGCCCGACGAAGCCGAAGACCACGGCCAGCAGGGCGGGCAGCCAGGACATCCAGAACAGGATGACGACCAGGCCGAGGACCACGCCGACTATGCCGAGCACCAGGGCTGTGACACCCATCGCGTTGCGGGGCTGCGGCACCGGTGCCGAGTACGACGACCACTGCGCGGGGGCCGGGTACTGCGTGGCGGCCGGTGCCGTCGGCCGCGGCTCCCATGGATCACGACCGGCGGACTTCCGGCCCTCGGGGTTCTGGTCGCCGGGCGGAGGGGGAGTGGTCACACGCGGTCCTTCGGACAGTCGGATCGATTTTGACGAGTGAATGACATTACCAGTCGGTTTTTATGGTTTCTCACTCTTCATGGCGGAGTGCAGAGGGGCAGGGGCGATCACCCGCTTGACCGGATGGGCGTGCACGGCGTGCGTGCCTCCGGTGACAGTGAGGGGGTTGGCAGCGTGGCCGGTGGCGGCGCCCCGGCCCCACAGCGGAGGAGTGCATGTGGTGAACCGCCGAGTCCCGAGGCGCCTCGCCGCCGCTGCCCTGTGCGTGCTCGTCCTGTCCGGCACCGGATGCGCCGCGACGCAGCGGGCCGGTGGCGGCCCCCCGGCCGTCCCGAGCCCCGCAGCGGGCGGCGGTGAGCTGATCATCGACTTCCTCGACACGCCCGGGCTGCCCCGTCACTTCCGCACCGCCATGAGCTCGCTGTCACGCGAACCGGGCCCCCGGCCCAGTCTTATCGGCCTCAGAGAACTGCGCGTGTCCGGCAGTGCTTCCCCCTCGCAGGACGGCTGGCAGGCGGTGCGGCGGACCCTCCCTGCCGTATCCGATGGACGTCTGTTCGATGTGGATCTGCGCCAGGAGACCCATCTCTATGTCGACGGTGCGGTGGTCAGCTGGTACGGAAAGGACGACGACGCCAACATCGGGATGTCACCCGAGCAGCTGCTCCGGTTGCAGACCACCCGCCTCGAGGAGCTGCGGGACTGGCCCGTCATCCCCTTCGCCTACCTGCCGAAGAAGTCGGCCGCCGCCGCACTGCCCCCGAGCGAGGGACCCCGCACGGTCAGGACCGAGCAGGAGACCGTCACCCCGTACGGATTCGCCTACCGCTACCTGCCTGTGCCCGACCGTCATATGCCCACGCCGCAGTCCGCGGACGGCTTCGTCACACTCGCCCGTACCCTGCCCGCGGACGGCTGGCTGCACCTCCACTGCCGGGAGGGCCACGGCCGCACCACCACCTTCATGGCGATGTACGACATGATCAAGAACGCCCGGCGGGTTCCGCTCGCCGACATCCTGCGGCGTCAGTACCTCCTCGGAGGCGCCGGGACGGACCTTGCGGCCGATGCCTCGCGCGCTGCGTTCCTCCGGTCCTTCTACGACTACGCACGCCACAATGACGACGGCTTCCGCAGCTCGTTCACCGACTGGCTGGCGGCCCACCCGCACCCGACCCAGAACTACCCGCTCGTGATGCTTCCGCCCTGGCGGCCGGGGTCCAAGTAGACCGCGCGCCGCTCCCCGCTGACTGCTTGCGAGTGAACGACGGCACTTCGCCCTCGCGTCGGCTCTCCCTGGGCAGTCAGGACGGTTAACGTACTTCTGTGCCGCTGAGCTGTGCATTTGTGAACCTCAAACCCGGAGTCGGCAAGACGACCAGTGCCGTATGGCTGGCACACGCCCTTCACGAGTCGGGCTGCTCGCCGCTCCTGGTCGACAGCGACCCGGCCTCCTCCGCGCTGCGCTGGAGCGAACTGGCGGACGGCTTCCCGTTTCCCGTCATCGCCCTCCCGGTCGGAGACGTCCACCGCCGGGTGAACGACTTCCTGGGCAACAGACGGGCCGTGGTGCTCGATGCGCCGCAGATGGAGGACCATGCCCGCATCACCCGCAGCGTGATGAGGTACGCGAGCGAGTGGATCATCCCTGTGACGCCGGCTCCCATCGAACTGGACCGGATGGCACCCATCCGCGCCGAGATGGACGAGGTGCAGTCCCTGCGCCCCGAACCGGCCAGGGCCGTGGTGCTGCTGAACCGCACCAATCGCCCCGATGCCACGCGCACCGGCCCCGACGCGGATGCCCGAGACGCACTCACCGAGTGGGGCTTCACGGTGTTCGACACCCAGATCGCACGGCTCGACCTGTACTCCCAGTCCTTCGGCAGTCCCGTCCGGGCAAAGGGCTCGGCCTACATGGACCTCGCGGAGGAACTGATCCAACGTCAGGAAGCGGCATGACGGAGCGCAAGGACAGATACCGCGCGGCACTCGAGCGCGCCGGGGACAGCACTGCCCGATCGTCGAAAGTCACCACACTGCACAGCAAATACGTCAGCGTGACGATCGAAGTGGACCCAGACCTGCGAGAAGGCCTGATGCGCTGGGCCGGTCCACCGCTGTCCCTACTGGTACTCGCCGGCACCACCGTCTTCCGTGCGGTCTCGGACGCCGCCGCCAGGCTGCCCCTGGTTCCCGAGGGTGCCCGTCGTACCTGACGACCACGGGGAAGCGTGCCCAAAGAGAAACAACGCAAGGTGCCCGCGGACAGCCCGGCATGGGCGATGGTATCCCCATGGCAGACCATGACCTGAACGGCTTCGCCCTCTCCACGTTCACCCAAGAGGGCGTCACCCGCCAGATCCTGCGGCGCGGCACCGGACCCGCCGTGATCGTGCTGGCGGAGGTACCCGGGATCACACCCAAAGTCGTGGAGTTCGCCGAACGGGTGGCCGCACTCGGCTGCACCGCCGTGCTCCCCGTGCTGTTCGGACACCCCGGACGCGACCCCCACCCCAGCGCTCACGGGTGGCTCAAGTCCGGGCTCTACACCGCCGCGACGCTTTGGAAGGTGTGCGTGAGCCGTGAGTTCACCCTGCTGGCCACCGGCAGGAGCTCACGCGTGGTGGACTGGCTGCGTGCACTGGCGGCACACGAACACGAGCGCTGCGGCGGGCCCGGAGTCGGTGCCGTCGGCATGTGTCTCACCGGCGGCTTCGCCCTGGCCATGGCGGTGGACGACCGCCTGCTCGCCCCGGTCCTGTCCCAGCCCTCCCTGCCGGTCGCCGTCACACGCAACAGAGCTGCCGGCATCGACATCTCCGCCGCGGACCTCGCCACCGTCCGCGGACGTTGCGAGCGTGAGGGGCTTCAGGTGCTGGGGCTGCGGTTCCGCGGGGACCGCCTCGTGCCGGGCGACCGGTTCGCATTCCTGCGCCGGGAACTCGGCGACGCCTTCACCGCGGTCGAACTCGACGACATGTCGGCGAACCCCGAAGCCGTCATGCCCCCGCACTCCGTCCTGACCGAGCACCTCGTCGACGAAGCGGGCCAGCCGACCCGCACGGCACTTGACCAGGTGCTCGACCTGCTGCGTACCCGACTGCTCCAGCAGGACAACGAGCCCACCGCGAGCGCGTGAACCGCGATAGCGGTCAGACCCTGCGCCACCGGGCCATGCAGAACGAGAACACACCGAAGAGCGCAAGGCCCGCGGCCGTGGCGGCCATCAGCCACGGACCGGCGGCCGTGGTCGCGAACGCACGCAGTGTGTCGTCGAGCCCCTTGGCCTCACTCGGGTCGTACATGACCGCGGCCCGCACCGCGAAGCCGCCTGCCACCATGAACACCAGCCCACGGGCGACGCCTCCCACGACACCGCAGAAGTCGACGGCCTGCCGCGTCCGGCGGCCCATCTCGCCTGTCTTCAGGTGCTTGTGGTACTTGCGCAAGGCCGCGCGCACCCCGATCCAGATCCCGGCGCACGCGATGCACGCCCCTCCGAGTCCCACTATCCACTGCCCACCCGGCAGCTCCAGCGCGCGAGCTGTGAGGTCCCGCGACTGACGGTCGCCGGAGCCGGCACCCTTCTCGCCCACGGTGAAGGCGAGCACCGAATACGCGACGCTCGCGTAGAAGACGCAACGCACCGCGGACAAGGCCCGCTTACGCGCCTTTCGTCCATCCGGACCGGCGGCGCCGAACAACGCCTCGGACAACCGCCAGAGCACCATGCCGACGAGCCCGATACCGAGCGCCCACAGCACGGCGGCGCCGAACGGCTTGTCCGACAGTGCTTCCAGCGCACCGGAGCGGTCGGCCTCCTCGCTGGAGCCCGAGCCGACGGCCACCTGGAGCGCGAGAACACCGATGAGAAGGTAGATGACACCGCGTGCAGCCAGGCCCCAGCGGGCCCCGGTCTCCACTACCGAACTACGAGCCGCCTGATGGGCCATGGACCGGCCCCGATGAGTCAATGCGCGTGCATTCATGCATCCCGGTTGCCCCCGAAACGCGCCGGCGAACGTGGTCGGCCGGTGACCCCCGACGGGGGCCTTTCGGTCACGATGCGGTGCGTCCGATAACCGACTACTGCCGCATATGCAGGAACCGTGAGGATTGTGGAGTTCGCGTGTGCTCGTCGATGAACCAGGAGGAACCACTGTGATCCGTCTCCGCACGGCGTCATTGGCCATGATGACCGCAGCCGCATGTGTTGCGCTCACCGCACCACCGGCCGCCGCCGCCCCGGGCGACACCACGACCATGTGCGGGAGCTCGCTGACACCGGCCGGCTGGGTCGATGTGCAGTGGTGGAACAGCTGGTCCTGCGGCACCACGTTCAACCCCAACATCAAGAAGATCCAGGATGTCTCCGGCATGCCCGTGGGTTCCACCGTGAACGCCTGCGCGTCGACATGGCCCCCGGCGGGATGGGTGCCGATGAGGAGCTACTACAGCGGCGCCTGCCAGTACGCCGCCGTGCCCAGCAATGAGCCGAACACCTGGACGGTCAAACGCGTCTCCTGAGAGATGCCAGAATCGCCGTTTGGCTGAGCACGGCACGGAACACGGCTACCTGCTGGGCAACCGGCAGTCCGAGGCCCGTATCCGGTTCGGTGCGCTCAGCGAACTGTTCGATCCGATGACCTTCCGGCACGTCGACCGATTGGGCATCACAGCCGGCACGCGGTGCTGGGAAGTCGGTGCCGGCGGCCCCTCCGTACCCCTCGGGCTTGCCGAACGAGTCGGCCCGAGGGGAAGGTGATCGCCACCGACAGCGACGTCTCCTGGATCCAGGACATCACCGGTGACGTGATCGATGTGCTGCGCCCCGGCGCTCGAAACCGGGCTGCGGACCGGTCCGGAACCTGGGCAGGATGGGCCGATGAACCAGGCCCTGGACGTACCCGTACTCGCCGCTGGTGAGGGATTCATGCTTCGGCCGTGGCGCCTCTCGGACCTGCAACTGGTCCGTGAGGCATCGGACGACGCGTACATCCCGCTGATCACTACAGTGCCATCGCCCTATTCCGAACAGGCAGGCGTCGCCTTCATCGAACGGCAGTGGGCCCGGGCGACCACGAGGGCGGGGTACACGTTCGTCATCGCGGCCTCCGACGACCGGCCGGTCGGCCAGGTGGGGCTGTGGCTGAACGACCTGGCACAGGGCCGCGCGTCGCTGGGCTACTGGGTCGTCAAGTCGGCGCGCGGTCGAGGCGCCGCCGTGGCCGCCGTCGCCGCAGTGGTCGGCTGGGCCTCGCGCGATCTGCGGATTCCCCGGCTCGAACTGTGCGTGGAGCCGTGGAACACAGCCTCCGTACGCACTGCCGAGCGCGTGGGATTCCATCGGGAAGGGCTGCTGCGGGGATGGCAGCAGGTGGGGGACGAACGCAGGGACATGCTCATGTACGGGCTGTTGAACGAAGAGCGGTGAGCCGGCCGCGGGCCCGCCCGCCCTTCACGCCGCCTGCTTCACATGGCGCACACGCCGTTACGGCATGCGGCGGCTCGGTACGGCGAACCAGGTCGGACGGGCCGTTCGCGGAGTTCCGCTGCCGGGTGGCTACGGGAAGGGCCTCAGCCTGCCACGCAGAACTCGTTTCCCTCAGGGTCCTGGAGGACGGTCCAGGCCAGGGGGCCGATCGATTGCTCGTCGACGGCGGAGGCTCCCAGCGCCACCAGCCGGTCCACCTCGGCGTGCCGGTCCTGCGTGTGGAAGTCGACGTGGACTCGGTTCTTCGCTCCCCGGGGTTCGGTGACCCGCTGGAAACCGAGCGCCAGGGGTGTCGCCGCGACGATGACGAATTCGCCGCCGAAGTCCTGGGCGATCTCCGTGTCCAGGACCTTGGCCCACCATGCGGCCAGGGTGCGGGGTTCGGCGCAGTCGATGGTGATCATCTTCGGATCAAGAGTCATGTGGTACACACTAAAACGCGTTGGACAACGCTGGGATCTCGCCCGGCAGGACCTGGTTCCGGAGTTCCGGTCAACCGACGAGGACGGTGTCCCGGGAACCTGCGGGGCGCCAGACCCGTGTGTGAGTGTGAGAAGAGGATCAAGCGGTGCGCGTCACGGTTGCGGACCGTCGATGCGGGCCGGCTGACCGGCAGGCCGGATGATCAGGAGTACGACGTGCCACGCTACGAGGACGCATACCGCGGCAGTCTCGGTGACCCAGAGAAGTTCTGGCTCCAGGCCGCGGGGGCGATCGACTGGGAGCGGCGGCCCACACGGGCCCTGGACGACTCACAGCCGCCCTTCTACCGCTGGTTCGCCGACGGAAGCCTCAACACCTGCCACAACGCACTCGATCGGCATATCGCCGCGGGCCACGGTGACCGTACCGCCCTGATCTACGACTCGGCCTACAGCGGAGAGCGGTCCTCGTTCACATACGCCGAACTCCGGGACGAGGTGGCCCGGTTCGCCGGAGTGCTGCGCGGCCTGGGAGTCGGTGCCGGCGACCGCGTCGTGGTCTACCTCCCGATGGTGCCCCAGGCCGTCATCGCGATGCTCGCGTGCGCCCGCCTCGGCGCCGTCCACTCCGTCGTCTTCGGGGGATTCGCCCCCAGGGAACTGGCTGCCCGTATCGACGACGCCCGCCCCAAGGTGCTCCTCTCGGCGTCCTGCGGGATCGAGCCCGGCCGCATCGTGGAGTACAAGCCGATCGTCGACGAGGCGCTCCGGCTCTCCACCCACCGGCCCGAGTCCGTCGTGATCCTCCAGCGCGAACAGGCACGCGCCAACCTCGGCGAGGGCGACCTGGACTGGGACGCGCTGGTCGCCGACGCCCAACCGGCCGACTGCGTACCGGTCGCCGCCAGCGATCCTCTCTACATCCTCTACACCTCGGGAACGACCGGCCGGCCCAAGGGAGTCGTACGTGACAACGGAGGCCACGCGGTCTCCCTGGCCTGGTCGATGTCCGCGATCTACGACATCGGCCCCGGCGACGTGTGGTGGACGGCATCGGACGTCGGATGGGTCGTCGGCCACTCCTACATCGTCTACGCACCCCTGCTGGTCGGCGCCACCACGGTGCTGTACGAGGGCAAGCCCGTGGGCACACCGGACGCCGCGGCGTTCTGGCGGGTCATCGCCGAGCACGGGGTGAAGGCCCTGTTCACCGCCCCCACCGCACTGCGCGCGGTGAAGAAGGTGGATCCCCGGGCGGAGCTCCTCGCCGGCCACGACCTGAGCGGCTTCCGTACGCTCTTCCTCGCGGGCGAGCGCCTTGACCCCGAGACGTACCAGTGGGCCACCGACACACTCGGCGTCCCGGTCGTCGACCACTGGTGGCAGACCGAGACCGGGTGGCCGGTGGCCGCCAACCTCCGCGGTCTGGACCCGATGCCGATCAAGCCGGGCTCCCCGACGGTTCCGGTTCCCGGCTATGACATCCGGATCCTCGACGAGTCGGGAGCGGAGCTGCCGCGCGGCAGCGAGGGCGCCATCTGCCTCAGGCTGCCGCTGCCGCCCGGGACGCTGCTCACCCTCTGGGGCGACGACCAGCGCTATGCCGACTCCTACCTCTCACGTTTCGACGGCTACTACCTCAGCGGGGACGGCGGATACTTCGACGAGGACGGCTATCTCTTCGTCATGGGGCGCATGGACGACGTCATCAACGTCGCCGGCCACCGCCTGTCCACCGGCTCCATGGAAGCCGTCCTCGCCGCCCACCCAGCCGTGGCCGAGTGCGCCGTGATCGGAGTGGCGGACCGTCTCAAGGGCCAGGTGCCCCGCGGCCTCGTCGTCCTCAAAGCCGGAGCCGACGCCGATCCGGCGCAACTGCGAACCGAACTCATCGCGGCGGTCAGGTCCGAGATCGGCCCGGTCGCCTCCTTCAAGGAGGTCGACATCGTCGCCGCGCTGCCCAAGACCCGCTCCGGGAAAATCCTCCGGAAGTCCATGCGATCCATCGCCGAGGGCCTCGAAGAGCCGGTTCCGTCGACGATCGAGGACGCCGCCGTCCTGGACGCCCTGCGACCGGTGCTGCGCCGCGAGAACGGGTGAAAACGCGAGTCAAGAGGCGCGCCACCTCCTGATTCACGGTCTCCGCGCAAGGCCCACAGCGCCGGGGAATGGCGTGTGTCCGCGAGGCCGCCTCGGTCACGCCGGCCTCACCAGCGATTCCTGCGCGGCGGGAGCGCGTCCTTGACGTTGCGTCCGGCTTCCGGTGGCAAGGAAAAGGATGGAACCGTTCGGCCCGCGCAGCGTATCTTCACGGGCGTCGTCGCCCCTGGTCAGGGGCGTGGTCCGGTCATAAGTGAGGGATGCGGAATGTTTGCTGCGAGTGGGGCTCAGAGTGGGGGAGCCGGGCTGATCCTGGTGGTGCTCGGGCTGCTTTTCACCGCCGTGGGGGTCGGAGTACTGGTCTTCATGGTGCGCAAGGGTGGGGAGAACAGACGGATCTTGCGGGAAGGGCTAGTGGCAGAGGCGGTGTGTCTGGAGACGTATATGGTGCACCGCACTGTGGACGGGTACGGGAGCAGCGAGCGGCGTCTGATCCTGGGGTTCCAGACGTCCGAAGGGCGCGATGTGCGGGCCGAGATGGCCTCTGTAGTGCTGTGTGCGGTGGGGGACACGGTGCCCGTGCGGTACTTGCCGGAGCGGCCCGGGCAGGTCATCCATGCCGGGTCGAGGCCCGGCCTGGATCCCGCCACGCGCCTCAGAGGCATGATGATGGTGGTCTTCATATGCCTGGGGCTCTACTCCGTGGTGACCGGCATCGGTCTGGGCCTGCGCTAGCCACGCGCACCTGACGTTACCCACCGCTGAGAACAGACGTGCTTCACAGCCACTCATATGGCCAGAGTTGGCTCGTGGGTGATCTTCCCGGCCGCTGGACCCGCCGGTAGGTTCATTGCATGAGATCACCACAGGCGGACGTGCATCACTCGGCTTCGTCGTGGCGGCAGCCCTGCCCTCCGGCGGCTTCCGCCGAGCGCAGCGCGCTGGTCCAGCGGACAGCCGAGCGCATCCTTGCGCTAGGTCACGGCCGCCTGCTCGTGGGGATCGATGGTTTCACCGCTGCAGGGAAGACGAGCTTCGGGCATGAACTGGCCGAGTGGATCAGTGCTGCTGGTCGACCGGTGCTCCGGGCGACCCTCGACGACTTCAAGAAGCCGTGGAAGGACCGGCATCTGTATGACCGGGAGTCCGGCGAGGGGTACTACCGCAACGCGTATGACTACGAGGCGGTCAAGCGCCTGCTGCTGGATCCCTGCCGGTCCCCGGAAGCCACGTCCTGTGTGCTGTGCGGCATCGACCCGCTGACCCAACGGGATCATTCATCGGAAGGGACGTCCCTCGGGGCGGACGCGGTGCTGATCGTGGATGGCGTCTTCGCTTTCCGGCCCGAGATCAACACGTACTGGGACTTCCGGATCTGGTTGCAGGTGGATGCGGAACTGTCCGTTCGGCGGGGTGCTGAACGTGACCAGGACTGGGCCGGATCCGAGGCGGAGTCGATCCACCGCAACAGGTATCTGGTCGCCGAGCACCTCTATCTACGGGAAGCCGATCCGTTGCCGATGATGGACCTCGTTATCGACAACACGGAGTTCACCCGCCCGCAGCTCGTGACGCCGTGACGCCGGCATGGGGCCGAGCGCCGGTGACTTGAGTGCACCGGGCTTCCGGGCGGACGGGCGATGGACCCGACCAGCCCGGGCACAACCCCCATCACCGAAACGAACCGGAACGCGCGCCTGACGCCCGCCGCCCGCGGAGGGGCCCCGCAGAGGCCCGCGTTGGGACGTTACTGAGTGCCTCGTGCGAATACCGGACCACCCCAGATCGCGGGTGCGTCGGAGACGGCCCGCATCGACAGTGCCCTTGTCGCGTGGGCCTTGAGACTGCAACCGACGGGGGCCCTGGTCACCAGTTTGCGGTGTGCACCAAGCAGGTTCACGTCCCAGTAGCCACGGTCGTATCCGATGCCGATGGCCACGATGCTGCGGTTCATGAGGACTTTGTAAACCGCGTTCTTGGGGTCCGGGTCGGTCGCCTTGTCCGCGAAGTAGCCGTCGTGGGTGTATCCGAACGCCATGAACTCGGAGATGAGGTTGGAGTACAGCCCGGCCTGGGACATCCGGGACCGCAGGTCGCGGCCGTCGCTGCCCTTGGAGGTGAGCTTCCCCATGGTTGCCATGTCTTTGGCGTGTGAACGTCCTGCCTCGCTGGCCCGGTCGGATACGCGCAGGGCGGGCAGGCCTTTGGTGAGGCGCTCTTTGTTGATCTCGCAGGCAATCCAGTCGACATTCGGATAGTACGACTGCCGCAGGGCCTCCCTGCCAGTTGAGGGCGGGTTGTCGGCCGTGTGTGCGGGGACGGTGGTGGCTCCCCACAGGACGGCGGCGGACAGTGCGACGGACACCGTTGCAGCCAAGGTCTTCACGCTGATTCCTCCGATGCACGCAGGCAGGCGAGTCTCACGTTGCTGTTGCCGCCACCGTGGCATGCTCCTGGCCATCTGACGGCCGCAGACACGCCATGATCACCTGCATCGGCGACACGTTCGGCGTGTCCGGTCGATCAGGCTCGGAGCCGGGGGACGACATGCCTTCACCCCGGTGGCTTTCAGTCGCACGCCTCGACACCCAACCAAGTTCAGTAGCCGCAGGCGTGAACGTGGGGGTTGGGGGCACAAGGAATTTCGGAGGTGGGTAATCATGGTTCCGTTGCTTCTCGTCCTGCTCCTGATTTTGCTCCTCTTCGGAGCGGGATTTGCAGTGAAGATCCTTTGGTGGATCGCGATCGCCGTGCTGGTGCTGTGGCTGGTCGGATTCGTCGCTCGACCCAAGGGCGGCAGTGGCCGTTGGTACCGCTGGTAGCAGGAACATCTGCGCGTCAGTGTTTCCCGGGCGAAGCGGCGAGTGCGGGAATGGAATTGTTTGTGCCTCTCAATGGAGCGAAGAAGGCGGAGCGTGAAACGTGGGGTTTTGCCACCCGCGACGTTCGAATGCCTGAGCCTGGCGCAAGGTCGTCACCGCTCGACGTTCCAGAAAGGAATTCAGCGTGACTGAGCATGTGTGGAGCTACCAGTCAACGGCGGGCCACTTGGCGGGTACCGACCTCAACGGATACAAGGTCGAGGCGGTCGACGGCAGCATCGGGAAGGTCGACAAGCACTCTGACGAGGTCGCCGATGCGTACCTGGTGGTGGACACCGGCCCGTGGATCTTCGGAAAGGAAGTGCTGCTTCCGGCAGGCACGGTGAGCCGTATCGACGTGGATGAGCGAAGGATCTACGTCGACAGGACCAAGGACCAGATCAAGGACGCTCCGGAGTTCCACCGCGACAAGCACCTCGGTGACGAAAGCTACCGCGAGCAGTTGGGCATCTACTACGGCATGGGCGGTCCCTTCGGTGGTGGCCGCATCGTCTGAGGGGCGGACGTAGGCGGCCTGGAGCCCGAGGGCGGCCGGCGAGCAAGGGGTCGCCGGCCGCCCTCAGCCCTGGTCGTGGCGGTGGGTGGTGTCAGGGTGGGGTGTCTTGGAGGGTGATGCGGGCGGCGACGCGTTTGCCTACGGCCTGCCGCTGGATCTCGAGGGTGTGGGTGATGGCTTTGACGATCTCCAGGCCGTGCTGGCCGATTCGGTCCGGGTCGAAGGTTCGGGCTGCTGGGACGTTCGGGTCGCTGTCCCAGACGACGACTTCGATCTCGGTCGTGGTGATTTCCAGCTCCATCAGCACTGGGCCGGGGGCGTATTTGCAGGCGTTGGTGACGAGCTCGCTTACGACGAGCTGGGCCAGTTCCGTGGTGCGAGGGGGTACGTTCAGGCCTTGCTCGGCCCGTGCCCGAGTGAGGAAATCGCCCACGTGGTCGCGGGCCTCGGCGATGCATCCGTTGCCCCCGCCGAAGGCGTAGCCGGCCCGTCGGAGCGTGGGACAGCTCTCGCCGTCAGCCTGCGGCTCCATCAGCACCGTCCTTCGGCTCTCAACTACCTGCTTTTGGTGTGTACCCGCCACGCTGCCATGCATGTCACCGGGGTGTGGAGACGCCGCAACTGTCGCGTGTGCCCGACCGGGTGGGGGTACAGGCCTGCCAACGAATGCCGAAGGCGGGTCAGCCAGGTGCCATGAGGGCAAGATCCACCCGGCCATGGCCACGGAGGGTCACACCGACCGGGCTGAACACTTCGCCGAGCAGCCTGTCTCGGCTATCGAAGCGGAGGCCGCCCCCGCCCCGGAGGCTTTCCTGGTGCTTCTGGGAGGACGCCGTTGCCCCGGCCCTTGTGGGCGAGCCCGGGGAGGCCGTCTCACGGCCTCAGTACGACTTTGATGACAGCGTTCGCCCTCTGGTCGAAGTCCCGGTAGAAGTCGGCCGCCTCGTCGAGCTTCGCGTGGTGACTCACCACCCGCTGGGGCTCCGCCCTTCCGGCGAGGATCAGGTCCCGCAGCAGGGCGGTGTAGCGACGGTCGTGCGTCCGCCCGAAGCCGACGTGGATGCCTTTGTCGAAAAGGGTTGCCCACGGGACGCGGAGGGAGCCGTCCTCGTGGCCGGCCGGCGCCGGAGCGTGGTCCTTCGCGGCATACACCCCGGCGACACCGATCCGACCCGTCGGATGCACCAGTGCCGCGAGATCCTCGATGACCTGGCGCGGGTTCTCGCGCGAGGGATCGGACCGGTCGGCTGCCTGGAAGCCGACCGCGTCGATCCCGCAGTCCACACCGTCCATGCCGCCCTCCCCGGGCGGCAACTGACCGGAACGCCGGTGGGCGCGGATCTGGTCCACCGGGTCCCCGTCACGGAAATCGATGGGAACCGCCCCGTACGCACGCGCCACCGTCAGCCGCTCCGGTACCCGGTCCACGACGAACACCTCTCCCGCGCCACGCAGGAAGGCGGAGTGGGCGGCAAGCAGCCCGATCGTGCCGGCACCGAAGACGGCCACGCTGGCGCCGGGCCGTACCCCGGCGAGTTCGGTCGCATGCCAGCCCGTGACGAAGGCGTCTGCGAGCATGACGAACGCGTTCTCGTTCGCGTCGCCGGGTTCACCGGGCAGGGGCACACAGTTCGCGTCGGCGAAGGGGACCCGGAGCAGTTCGGCCTGGGCTCCGCGATACGGCCCCATGCCGGCGTACCCGTATGCGGCACCGAAGCCTCCCGGGCGGACTCGGCTGCACGCGGCGCTGAGGCCGCGGGAGCAGTTGAGGCAGGTGCCGCAGTACAGATGAGTGGGAATCACCACGCGGTCGCCCACGGACACCGCCTGGACGGCCGATCCGGCCTGTTCGACCACTCCCAGCGCCTCGTGCCCGAGTACGAGTCCGGATTCGGCGCCCGTGCGGCCGTCGTACATGTGCAGATCAGTCCCGCAGATGGCACTTGAGGTCACCCGCACGATCACGTCCGTGCTCTGCTCGATCCGCGGGTCCGGCACGTCCTGCACGGACACCGCGCGCGTTCCCTCGAACACCACAGCTTTCATTACGCTCCTTTTACGTTTCCACGGCACCGGACCGCACTCGCCGTACCACCGGATTCCGACGAGCGGCCGGTGAAAGCCCGACACGGCTGGGGGCGCGCGTCTGCCGGCTGGGACCTGCGCCACACCCCCGCGTCGCGCGCTCGCGCACTGCCCCGCATCACATCGTCACGGCGATGGTGCCGGCCGTGCCACCGCCTGTGAGGGCTTCGAGAGCATCGTTCAGTTCGGCGAAGGCGAAGCTTGTGGTGTTCAGCCTGAGGGTGCCATTGCTGAGTTCTGTGAGCAGGTTCCGGAAGACCGTGTCGGGAACCTGGCGGCGGACCATGTTCATGGGGAGCAGACTGACGTCCGCGGTGAGGAGCGTCGGCAGATCGATCGTGAGCGTCCTGCCCGCGACGTAACCGATCATGACAACGCGGCCCCCGGGGTTGATGACGGGCAGCAGGGCGGGGACGGTGTCGCCACCGACGGTGTCCAGGACGGCATCGACCCCGCCTTGCGCGCCCAGGCGTTCCATGTTCTCGGAGCCCCGGCCGACGAGGACTTCCGCGGCCGCCGCGGGAACCGCTGCGGCTTCTTTCGCATCACGTACCAGAGCGATGACATGTCCACCGGCGCGGGCTGCCATCTGCACGCACATGGATCCCACCGCCCCCGCCGGTCCGGTGACCAGCACTCTCTCTTCCGCCTTGATGCGTCCCACGGGCTCCGCGGCCGCCCAGCCGGTGACCATCGGCGAATAGCAGGTGGCCGCCAGAGCCGCGTCCGTGCCCTGCGGGACCACTCGCACCGCGTTCTTCGGCACGGTGATCCGCTCGGCCCAGGTACCAGGCCGTTCCAGGCCGACGCCCGCGCCGCGTACCAGCACTCGCCGCCCCACCAGGTCCCGTTCGCCGGCGGTGACGGTACCGACTCCGGCGGTGCCGGGTGTGAACGGAAGGTCCGGCTTCGAGGAAAAGGCGCCGGACATGAGCCCGAGGTCGAGGCGAGTGACCGCGGCTGCCTCGAGCTCGATCACGACGTCGTCGTCGGGTGGTGGAGCAGGTGGGTCGGCCTGTTCGAGCACCACACTGGTACCCCAGTCGTACAAGCGGGACACCAGCATGGCCGACGCTCCGATGCATCTCGTGTTGCCAGGCGCACTCCCGGCGGAGCCACCCTGGGGCCACTGTCGTTTCGGAGCAACGTAACAAGGCTTTCCCTCAGTGGCGGTGAAGGCGTCGCGCGTTGGCGACGGAGTCTCGCTGTGTTGGGCCCGACGGGTGACATCTCCCGCCACACTTCCTGCACGGGACCCGGCGCGGACGACGGCCCGTCGTCTCACATCCGGCGCTCGCGCGAGGAGCCGTCGAGTGTCGCCGGTCGTCAGCCCTGTGCGCCCTCTTGGCTGATGGGCCTGAGGCCGAGGACGTTCTCGGGATCGGCGGGGTTGGAGCCCTTGACGTCGCCCACGTAGAGGGTGACGCGCGCCTTGTAGCGGTCGAGTGCGGTGCGGTCGTTCATGAAGTCGCGCAGCCCGAGCGGGTTCATGTTGGTGTAGTCGAAGATGCCTTTGCGCCCGGGCGGCGGGGCGACGTCCTTCCGGACGCTCCAGGTCCCGATGGCGTTCTGCTGGGCATCCTTTGACAGGAGCCAGCTCATGTAGAGCTTGGCGGCAGCCTTGTGCGGGGCTGCCTTCAGAATCGCCGCGGTCTGCGGCCAGGCCACCCACGGGCTGTGCTTAGGCAGGGTGGAGACGGACTGCCCGGAGAAGCTCCCTCCGCTGCCGAAGTTTGCCACGTGGTCACCTGTGCCGACGAGATCGGCCGAGTCCTGCGTACCCCGGACGAACGTGGGGTTCTGGGCCATCAGCTTCTTCAGGTAGTCGAAGCCGTATCGGTCAGTGAGCTGCTTGAAGTAGTAGAGGACCGCGTCATCGTCGTTCGGGTAGGTGAGGACGAGCTTGTCCTTCAGCTCCGGCTTGAGGAAGTCCTCGGCCTCGACGGGCGCCCGGTCGCCGAGCTTGGTGGCGGTGACGTTGCCGAAGGAGTAGAACAACGCGCCGGTGTAGTACCCGTCAGGGTCCTTGACCTGGGGGAGGACGCTGTCCCAGCCGACGGGCTTGTACTTCTCGAGGACCCCTTCCTTCTTCCAGCGGGGGAAGTCGTCGAGAGTCTGCAGATGGGTGACATCCGCCACGACCCTCTTCTTCGCTATCTGGTCGTCGAGTCGGGCGTCATGGTTCTTGCTGAAGTCCACCACCATGTTCACCCTCATGCGGGGGAACTTCCTGACGAAGGCGTCTCGGAGGTAGTCCGCCTGTCCCGGCTTGTCTCCGCCCGCGTAGACGGTCAGCGTGCCGCCTTCGGCGACAGCGGCCTCGTAAAGCCGGTTCAGCTGTGCTTCCTCTCCCTTCCCCGCGGCCAGGGTGCCCTTGGCTTCGCCGACTGGTGCGGACGGTTCCGCGAGAGCGACTGCCGTGCCACTGGCTCCCAGTACACCGAGGGTGAGCGCTCCGATCAGGGCCCGGCGAGTGTGGTGCATGACTTCTCCGCTTCTATGCTTGAAAGTTCAAGTGGTGACGTGGCCGTCTGTGGTTGACAGCGCTCGCACAGCATGACGGTGCAAGCTCTGCGTTTCCTCTGAAGCGGTATCCGCAGCGCCGTCCGCAACGCGGATCGAGCAGCAAGGGGACGGGGAAAGCACGGTCAGCCATGCGTCGCGGCGGATGCCCGGTGCTCGCGCCACGTCAGCGGTACGGCGCTTCAGATGGGCGTGCGACGTACCGAGCCACCGCAGCCCTGGTGGAAACGGGGGCCGCATCGGCGTACACAGCCTCGTCCTGGTCGGCTCCCCCTGGGTGCTGGGTGCTGGGTGCTGGGTGCTGGGTGCTGGGTGCTGGGTGCTGGGTGCTGGGTGCCCGGTCGGCCGACGAGCGGCCGACCGGGAGCTCAGGCTCGACGCAGTTCGAACCGATCGAGGTTCATCACCTTGTTCCACGCCGCAACGAAGTCACGGACGAACTTCTCTCTCGCGTCCCCGGCCGCGTATACCTCCGAGATGGCCCGAAGCTGGGAGTGCGAACCGAAGACGAGGTCGGCGGCGGTGGCGGTCCACTTGACATCGCCCGTGGCGCGGTCCCGTCCCTCGAACACGTTCGCATCCGAGGCCGACGCCTTCCACTCCGTCCCCATGTCGAGCAGGTTGACGAAGAAGTCGTTGGTCAACGCCTCCGGCCGGTGGGTGAAGGCGCCGTGTGGCGACCGCCCGAAGCCGGTGTTCAAGACCCGCATACCGCCGACCAGAGCCGTCATCTCGGGAGCGGTGAGGGTCAGTAGGTTGGCCCGGTCCAGGAGGAGGCTCTCCGGCGACAGCTTCTCCTCCGCCCGGATGTAGTTGCGGAAGCCATCGGCCTTGGGCTCGAGTACGGCGAACGACTCCACGTCGGTCTGTTCCTGCGAAGCGTCCGTGCGCCCGGGTGTGAACGGGACCGTGATGTCGACCCCGGCGTTCTTCGCCGCCTGTTCGACTGCCGTGCAGCCGCCCAGGACGATCAGGTCGGCCAGGGAGATCCTCGTTCCGCCAGCCTGTGAGCGGTTGAAGTCCTGCTGGATCTGCTCGAGGCCCCGGAGCACCTCAGTCACCTCGGGCAGGTCGTTCACCTCCCAGTCCTTCTGGGGTGCGAGCCGGATCCGTGCCCCGTTGGCCCCACCGCGCTTGTCGGTGCCGCGGAAGCTGGCCGCCGAGGCCCATGCGGTGGTGGCCAGCTGGGAGAGGGACAGTCCCGAAGTGAGGATCCTGTCCTTGAGGACCGCGATGTCCTCGTCGGTGACGAGTTCGTGGTCGATCGCGGGGACGGGGTCCTGCCACAGTTGCGGCTCGGGCACCCATGGGCCGAGGTAGCGCGAAAGGGGTCCCATGTCGCGGTGCAGGAGCTTGTACCAGGCCTTGGCGAACGCCACCGCCAGCTTGTCCGGGTTCTCGTGGTAGCTCTTCGCGATCGGCCCGTAGACCGGGTCCAGCTTCAGCGCCAGGTCCGTCGTCAGCATCATGGGAGCGTGCCTCTTCGACGGATCGTGCGCATCGGGCACAGTCCCCTGGGCGGCGGCGTCCGTGGGCGTCCACTGGTGCGCACCGGCCGGGCTGGTCGTCAACTCCCAGTCGTACGTGAACAGATTGTCCAGGTACCCGTTGTCCCACTTGGTCGGCTCGGCGGTCCACGCTCCCTCGAGTCCACTGGTGAGCGCGTCCACGCCCTTGCCGCTGCCGTAGCTGTTCCGCCAACCGATGGCCTGCTGCTCGATGGGGCTGGCCTCGGGTTCCGGGCCGATGTACTCGGGATCGACCGCACCGTGGCACTTGCCGAACGTGTGACCGCCGACGATGAGCGCAACCGTCTCCTCGTCGTTCATCGCCATACGCGCGAAGGTCTCGCGAACGTCTCTGGCGGCTGCCACCGGATCGGGGTTGCCGTTGGGCCCCTCCGGATTGACGTAGATCAGTCCCATCTGCACGGCGCCGAGAGGACCGGAGAGTTGCCTGTCGCCGCTGTAGCGCTCATCTCCGAGCCAGGTGTCCTCGGGGCCCCAGAAGATTTCCTCGGGCTCCCAGATGTCCTCCCGTCCGAAACCGAACCCGAACGTCTTGAACCCCATGGATTCCATGGCGCAGTTACCGGCGAAGACCAAGAGGTCGGCCCAGGAGATCTTCCTGCCGTACTTCTGTTTGACGGGCCAGAGCAAGCGGCGTGACTTGTCGAGGCTCGCGTTGTCCGGCCAACTGTTGAGGGGTGCGAAGCGTTGAGCGCCGGCCCCGCCGCCACCCCGGCCGTCGGCGATTCGGTACGTCCCCGCGGCATGCCAGCTCATCCGGATGAAGAGTGGCCCGTAGTGGCCGTAGTCGGCAGGCCACCAGTCCTGAGACGTCGTCATCACCTCGAACACGTCCTGCTTGAGCGCGTCGAGGTCGAGGGTTGCGAACTCCTCTGCGTAGTGGAAATCCGCATCCATGGGATTCGACTGGGGGGTGTGCTGGTGGAGCACCTGGAGGTCCAGCTGGTTCGGCCACCAGTCCTGGACCGTCTTCGGGCGAGTCCCCGTGGGTGTCGGGGGAGGGATAACTGGATTTTCGGATTCGCTGCCGGACACGTCCGTCCGCCTTCCTGTCTCGGTGTTTCCCTGCGCTGGTTTTCTGCTCGTGAGGTACTTCGGTTTTCCGGACCGAGGGCTGCGACCCGAGCCCGTGGCCCGCCCGTTGCCAAACGCCGATGAATATGCGGTCCGCGGCGTCCGTATGGTCGCGCACCGCGGACTGCACCGCTACGAGAACACGCAGAGCATCCCTGGTGACTGGAATTGACAAGCCGCAGATTTGTTCGGAACGCGGCGGACTCGCGCACGGCAGCGCTGCCCTCGCCAGAGCCTGTGCAAAACTGGATGGTCATTGCCCGGCCTCATCGTCCGGACCAGGTCCGGCATGCCACCCGTCACGCATTCCCGTGGGAAGTCCCGGATATTTCCCGTCGAATTCAGCTTTCCTGTCAACCCCGAGCCGGCGAACCGGTAGGAACAGCCTGCTGGAGCGACTGCGAGGCCATGGCCGGCGGTGACATCCCAGCGCCGTGTCGTCGCCGAAGCCATTGATGGTGATCACGTCCATCTCACGGCCGACGAGGTGCACGCACGCGCGGCAGAGTGACTGCCTGAGATCTCCCGGGCGACCGTCCACAGCACTCTGCATGAGAGGGGCTCCCCCGGTGAGGTCATGGAGGTCCGCGTCCATGACCGCGCCAGGCGCTACAACCCAACGCACACCGCCCGCACCAGCACCTGGTGTGTTCGGACCGCGGAACCATCCGCGATCTCCACCCGGCCGGCGACCTGCTCGCCGGCCTCCCGGCGGGGCAGCGGTTCGAGTTCACGGTGTCCGAGGTCGAGGTCACCTACCGCGGTCTGTGCCCCTCCTGTGTCCGCGGCCTGCAACGAGTGGAGCCCGGGTGGTAGCCAGGCCGCTCATCGACGGGCGACCGGATGGCACGCATGAGGCGGAGCGTGACCAGTTCCCTCGCGCACGGTCAGCCGGGGCGGCGGCGCTGTCGTTTCCGGGGGTGGAAGCGGCGCCCGGCTGGGCCGCCGCCCCCGTCCCGAGCTCAGAGTCCCGTGACCTTCCCACTCGCCGACAGCTCGTACGCCAGGGTGACCGTGCGTCGGCCGCCGGGCGGCAGCATGATCTCCCAGCTGACGATGCCTTCGGCGTCAACCGTGTCGGGCAGCGGGGAACAGGCTTCCTTGCTCAGGCGCACCTGCGCCGCCGAGACTTCGGAGACCGGGATCCGCTCCCGGAGGACGACCACCTGCTCACCGTGCTCCCCGGGCGCGGAGAACCGGGACACGTGCAGCCGGACGGTGCGGGTGACCACGGTCCGCTGCGTGATTCCGGAAGTGTCGCGGGTCTCCTCGGCCACCCTGACCACCCGGTGGTCGTCCACGCTGCCGAAGGCCAGCTCGGCAGTGGCGCCGGCGGCGGTGAAGTCCAGGGTCCCGCGGCCGGTGAACCCGCTGTCACGAATCAGATCCACGGGGCCGGCGAGCAGTGCGTGGCCGGATCGGTTGTCGAACCGCACCACCTGCGTGACCAGTGGGGACAGCTCGGGTGAACAGGCGTACTCACTGCGGGCGGACGTGGCGAAGGCGGAGACCGGCACCCGGTGTGCTCGGCCGTCGCCTGGCACGGAGACCGGCTCCGGAGACTTCAGCACCCGCACCTCGCCGCCATCGTCCACACCCGGCAGGCCGAGCACGGGGGATGGGCCGAGGTCCCCGATGTGCTCCTCGCGCAGCTCGACGTCGATCGTGCGGCGCTCCGCGGCCGTGCGATCCCTGAGCGTCAGAAGGTCCTCGCTCAGCCGCGGGGGATCGGTCGCCAGCGCCGACCTGGCCGTCGAAAACGTCAGCTGTACGTCCGACCAGTCCTCGCCGGTGCGCTGCCACACCATCGCATCGGTCTCCAGCGTGAGAGAGCTCCCGTTGAACACGGCCCGGTAGGCAGGCCGCCACAGCGCACACGCGGTGACGTGACTCAGCCGCAGCCGGGCGGGCCCGGCTGCGGCGGCCCGCACGGTCAGCTCGATGTGACCGACGAGCTCGGCGGGCCGCTCCTCGGAGAGGTCCAGCCCCCGCTGGGCATCCGCGAGCTCACCCGCCACAGCCGTCAGCCGGGTTTCGACAGTGCGGAGTTCCTCGCCGTAGGTCTCACGTTCGTCGTCCACCCGGTCCAGCTCGCGGGCCCAGCGCTCCGGATCGGCCTCGCCGTAACCCGCCCCTTCGCCGATCTCCCGCAGCAGATCGGTCGCGAGCCGGCCGAGCACGTCGAGGCGTGCCCCGAGACGGTCCCGCCGCTGCCCGAGGGCAAGACGCTCCTCCTCGAGGCGGTACACGTGGTGGTGCAGCGCCGAGTCCTCGCCGCTCGGCGGCAGCGGAGCTCGCGGCGTCCAGGAACGGACGATCCGTACGTCCAGCACTTTCGCCGGATCGTCCGGATGATCGTCCGTCAGCTCGGCGTGCAGGGTGCGGTCGACGGCGAGCGCACTGACCGGTCCTAGGCGCAGCCGGTGGATCCCGGCCTCCAGTTCGAGCACTGCGGCGCGTTCGATATGGGCCCGGTCCTCGAGGCAGGTGACGGCGGTGACGGGGAGGGGGGTCGGGGCCGGGGTCGTGGTCATGGCGTGCGTCAGCTCCTCCGGTTGCCGCCGGCCAGGGCTTTGCCGGCCGGGATACGGATCACGTAGCCGCCGTCGAGGGCGGTGGTACCACCGGCGGGCAGATCAACCCGCCAGCGTCGGGTGCCCGGAGTGTGCTCGGGCTCTTCACCGTCCACGGGGGCGCTCCAGTCTGCCCGTTCCTCGATCCGCACGTCGGGTTCCGACGTGGTGGGAACGCGCTCACGGATCTCAACGGTGACCGGCCTCGCGAGCCGGTTCGCCAGCTCCACATGGACGCGGTGGTCGAGCACGGTGGTGTTGCCTCGCAGCCCGGAGGTCGACTCGTGCAGCTCCGTACGGCGGGTGACCCGGACGGACTCGGCCGGCCCGAGTCCCACTCGGCGGACCCCGCCGGGGGCGAGCGTGGGCAGGGCGGCGGTCAGCACGAACTCGTCGTCGACGTTCACCTCCACCGGGCCGGCCAGCAGAGCCCGGTCAGTGGCGTTGGAGAGCACCAGCGTCGCGTACACCGTCGTCTCCACGGATGGCACGCAGACGTACTCGGTGCGCAGGCCGACCGGGATTTCGACGAGGGTGACGGTGTGCCAGGTGCCGTCGGAGGGGATATCGGCACGGGCGGTGGCGTCGAAACGATGATCGAACGATCCGGCCGACTCGCGTGGCCGCACGGCGCAACCGGGCAGCGGCAGCGCTGCGACTGACTCTGCCCGTCGGCGGTACTCGGCGGCGACCAGGTCCTCGGCGGCGGCGGGAAACAGCCGGCCCCGGCGACTGCGCTGCTCGTCGGGGCCGCTGAGGACGAGCGCGGCATAGTCGAGTTCGGTGCCACTCGGCCGTGGCGGGCCGGTCGCCGGTTCCGGTGGCGGGGGCGGCACAGGACCTCCGGGAGCAGCGGGCGCCGCAGGCGGTGCCGCGGCGAACGGCGCGCTGCGCGGTAGCGGCCGACCACCGGGACGCGATGCGGGCCGGGGCGCGGAGCCCGGCGCCCCGCCGACAGGAAGCCCCGCAGACGGCGTGCCGTAGCCCTGAGGGGCGGGCGGCGGAGGCGGCACGGCAACGGGCTTGGATGCGATCGCGGCAGCCACGGACGCGGAGGCGGCTCCGCCGGCGGTGACGGGGCGAGGGCCTGCCGCGTCGTGACCGGCGAACAGGTCGGCGAGGCCCGCAGGGGGCTCGCGCCAGCCGGAAGGCGCCGGGGCGGGCTGACGCCGCCCGATTCGGATCGAGCGGAGCTTCGGCAGATCGGTGCGGCGCCGCAGGTCGGCGGTGGACAGGCCCACGCGTACGCCGGTCCAGTCCTCGCCGGTGCGCTGGGCGACCGAGGCGCGCAGCACCAGAAAGCCGCTGTCGTCGCCCTGACGGTGGGTGAGCCGGTAGGTGGGCACCCACACGGCGCCGGGAACCCTGTACTCCACCTCGACCTCGATCTCCGGCTGAGCCGTGTCCTCGGCCACTCCGTCACCGCCGAGCGTCAAGGCCGCGCACACCGTGGTCTCGACCGGCGCTGACAGCATGTCGGTGGAGGCCCGTTCCAGCCTGTCAGCGGCGACTCGCAGGTCGTGCTCCACCCTGCGCAGCTCCTCCTCCAGCTCGACGAGCCGGGCGTGGCCACTGGTCAGCCGCTCGTCGACGAAGTCAGCGAGCGCGAGCCACGAGTCGGTGGGCGTGCTGCGGTGCGGATCGTCGCGCCTGCGGGTCGGTGGAACCGGACGCAGACCGGCGACCTCTTCGATGAGACCCAATTGCCGGTCCCGGCGTGCCTGCGCCGCCGAGCACACGGCGCGCAACCGTTCGACCTCGTGCCGCAATCCGGCGGAGTCCTCGGGAGCGGCCGGACCGGCCTCCACCTCCACCCGGGCTTCGACGACCCGCACGGCCGAAGCACCCAGAACCCGGACCCGCAGGGAACCGGTGTCGAGCGAGCGTGGCAGTCCCGTCACCCGCACCCGGCCATCCGGCGGCACACGGCCCCCGGCCAGTCGACGGCAGACCGCGCCCTGCGCGTACACCACCACCGAATCGAGGGTCGACTCCCACCTCTGCGCCGCCTCAGCCGCCATCACTCCGCCCCCCCCGGTTCCAGGTAGCGAAGCCTACGCGAGAGGCCTGCGCGCCCGCCCCGGGTACCGGGCCCGCAGGGAAGTTCGAGCCCAATGCCCGGGGCGGAGCGACGTGTTGAACCGGTCGGGCGAGCCGGTCATTTCGCGAGGAACACCTCGGCCTCACACTTCTTCGTCCACCGGAAAGCTGATGAGGTCGGTGACCGGCCCGGTGGCCGAGGCCGACCCGCTCCAGGGCGGACAGCGCCAGAGGCCTGCGGCGCTTTCTGGCCACCCCGGCGTACAGGAGCCCGGTGGCCACGTTCTCGGTCGCGGTCAGCCCCTCGGACAGGTGGAACTGCTGGAAGACGAATCCGAGCCAGCGTCCCCGCAGCGCCGAGAGCTGCCGGTCCGGCATGGTGGTGACGTCCTGGCCGGCGATCACGACGCTGCCGCTGGTCGGACGGTCGAGGGTGCCCATGATGTTCAGCAGCGTGGACTTGCCCGAGCCGGACGGGCCGACGATGGCCGCGAGTTCACCTCCCCGTATTTCCAGGCTGACCCCGTCCAGGGCCCTGACCCCGCCGGGGTACTCGACCACGGCATCACGGACCGACAGCACGGAGGCGGGCACAGCCGTCACGACGACGTCACCACCCGGGCGCCCTCGCTGATCCCGTCTCCGGTGATCTCGACCATCCCCTTGGCGATCAGTCCGGTCTTCACCGCGACCATCCGTCCGCCGGCGATCCGCAGTCCGTAGCCGCCCTCGCGCAGCGCGAGCAGCGCGGTGACGGGAACGGCGAGCACCCCGACCCGCTTCTGGGAGACGAACTCGACCTGCACCGGCCCCGAGTCGAGCCTCTTCACCTTGTGAGGATGCGTGAAAGCGACCATGACGGTCACCTTCGCCGGTCCGGGACCGTTCTCCGACGACTCGGCGGCGGTGCCGACGCCGGAGACTTCTCCGGGCGCCGATGTCCCGTCCGGAAGGCGTACGGTCACCGGGTCGCCGCGTTTGACGGAGCCGGCTTCGAGGGCGCCCATCTCCACGGTCGCGGCCTTGACCGTCGAGGTCACCTTCAGCAGGGGCGCGGCAGCCGCGTCACCGACCTGGGCACTGGCGCCGTCCACCCGGACCGCGCCGCCGAGTACCACCGCGTCACCGGGCGCGAGCACACCGGTGGCCGGGGACCCGATCCGGGTCTGCCAACGCTTGATGGCATTCACCAGCGCATCCGTGAGAACACCGTCACCGGACTTGACCTTCACCTGCGTGACCGAGGTGCCGCCTTCGTCGGCGGGGGTGCCCGACTTGCCTGCTGCCGTACCGGGTGCCGTGCTCTCTGAGCGGGAAGTACCGGTTGCGGACTCAGCCGCCGATCCCGGCCCTCCGGCCTTCGCCCCGTCGGAGGCAGAGGAGGGGCTGGCCGCAGCACCCTTGTCCGCTGCCGGGCCCGCCCCGCTGCCCGCCGACTGAGCCTCCCCCGCGGGGGCGGTCACGCTGACGACCTGTCCCGGGGACGGCTGGTCCCCGACGTCGTACCCCAGGGCTCGGAGATTGTCGACGATCACCCTCACGTCCCGGCCGACCATGTTGCGGCCCTCCAGGCGCCTGTAGAGCGGCACACCACCGTAGAAAAGCGGCACCGCGCGGTCGTCGACCCGGTACAGCTCCTTGCCCCGGGACACCGTGGTCCCGGCGGCGGGGAGCCATGTCACCACACCATCACCGGCCCCCTTGACGGTACGCGGTTGGGCGTAGCCGAGCGTGCCCTCCAGCAACCGGCTGTCGGACAGGTCCATCCGTACGACCGCGACCGTACTCGCCGACGGCTCCGCCCCGGCCGGCTTCGCACCGCCGTCCTTCCCCCACGGCACCCCCACCGCGACTCCGGCTCCCGCCAGAGACACGACGAGCACGGCGGCCGCGATCCGCATCCGGCGCCGCCTGCCCGGCGAGCCGGCAGCGGAGGTGGCGCCGGAATCCGTGTCCGCGCCGGCGACAGGATCCGCTCCCGGGCGGGTCACCGCGAGCACGACGGTGGGATTGTCGTCCGGGCCGGTCACCGCGCGAACCCGGCGAAGGGCGGGTGGAGGACCACTGCCGGGGCGCCACCCGGACGGCATCCGTCGCCGGGTTCGGGCAGGAGGCCGGTGACGCGTACGAGGCCACGGGGACCGCCTGCGGCCGGCAGGGTGGGGTGAGCGATATCTCGGATCATGCGAACGACTCCCAGAGCGACGCGCAGGATGCCGTGGCAAACGGGGACGCGTCACGCGGTGTGCGGGTACCGGAGACGAGCCGGAAGCCCGGCTTCAGGTACGGGGTTTCGGGTACGGCACCGACGATGCCGAACCGGATTCAGAGCACCTTCAGCAGGATGTATCCAGATTGTCAGGATGCTGTGCCCACCAGATGGCCCTGCCTATAGTCCCGGCATGAGCGCACGGATCCTGGTCGCGGAAGACGACGTCAGACAGGCACAAGTACTGCGGATGTACCTGGAGTCGGAGGGCCACACCGCGGTGGTCGTGCACGACGGGCGCTCGGCGATCGACACCGCCCGGCGACTGCGGCCCGACCTGCTCGTACTCGACGTGATGATGCCGAAGGTCGACGGACTCGACGTGTGCCGCATCCTGCGTCAGGAGTCCGCCGTGCCGGTACTGATGCTCACCGCCAGCTCCAGCGAGGACGACCTGCTCCTCGGCCTCGACCTCGGAGCCGACGACTACATGACCAAGCCCTACAGCCCACGCGAGCTGATGGCCCGGATCCGGACGCTGCTCCGGCGAGTGGAGCGCGTCGCACCCCCGGACGACGGCGTCCTGAAGGTGGGGGCGATCACCGTGGACCCGCTCCGGCACGAGGTGCGAGGCTCCTCAGGAGACGTCGTCCCCTGCACCCGCGGGGAGTTCACGGTCCTCTCGGCCATGGCGGCAGAGCCGGGCCGGGTCTTCACCCGCAAGCAGCTCCTGGAGCGCACCCGGGGCTGGGATGCCGCCTCGACCGACCGCACCATCGACATGTACATCATGAACCTGCGCAAGAAACTGGAGCTCAACCCGCGCCGTCCCGCGCAACTCGTCACCGTCTACGGCGTCGGCTACAAGCTGACCCCCGGTCCCGACCAGGCCGGCAACTGAAGTGCGCCATCTGCGGATCCCGTTGCGCACCAGCCTTTTCACCCGGCTGCTCGCCGCGTCCCTTCTGGTCGCGGTCTGCTCGGTGGCCGCGACCACCTGGCTGGCCGTCACCACCACCACTCGGGCGATCAACACCGAACAGGGCCGGTCGTCGCAGGCCGATGCCCGCATCTACGACGCGCTGATCAATTACGCCGCCACGCACACCGACTGGGGCGGCGTACAGCAACTGGTCCGCGGGCTCGCGGCACAGACCGGCAGGGCGATCACTCTCACCACTTCCGCCCGCACCCGTATCGCCACGTCCGAATCGACCGTCCGTCTCCCGGGCAAGCCGTCCGCCTCCATCGACCCCCTGCGGCTCGATCCGGTGCTGTCCAATGAGAGCGCCACCGGGCCCATCGACCCGCGTGCGGTGGGCCCGTTCCTGCTCCTGGACGAGGACCGCGACAAGGTACGGACGCTCGTGCGCGAGATCACCGAGTGCCTCGCGGACCGGCGGATCGCCGCCGGCAGCGTCCCCCAGCCCAGCGGACGCCTGACGATCCGCCTCACCGGGCCCGAATACGACACTCGGTGGAAAGTCGTGCAGTACTGCGGTCTGGACCTGCTCAAGCAACCCCTGCCCATGGAAGAACTCCCGCTCGCCCAGATCGGCGAACTGGCATCCCAGTGCCTGAAACAGCAGGCCCGGCCACCCGTCGAGGTCTTCGCCGACTTCTCCTGGCACTTCACCGGCGGTCCGCCGGAGAACTCGGACCGCGCCGCACAGGAATGTGTGAACGAAGGCCGTCGGCAGCTGCTGCGGCCCTATGTCTCGCCACCCGTTCTGCTGTTCGTCTCCGACCGTACGAACCCGGGCACCACGTCCATCGAACTGTCGGAGGCGAACACCCTGCGGATCGCCGGAGCCGCGGGCATCGTCCTCGCCGTCACCTGCGCCGTCACCGTCCTGCTGGGCCTCCGGCTGGTCCGCCCCCTGCGCGCCCTGATCACGGCGGCCCAACGCCCGGCCGAAGAAGCGGCCCGGGTCCCCGTGGTGACCAAGGACGAGATCGGCCGTGTGGCCGCGGCCTTCAACGACCTCACCGAACGAAGGGAGACCCTGGAACGGCAGCGCAGGGCCATGGTCGGCGACGTGGCACATGAACTGCGCAGCCCGCTGACCAACATCCGAGGCTGGCTGGAGGCCGCCCAGGACGGCCTGACCCCCGCGGACCAGCAACTGCTCGCCCTGCTGCGCGACGAGGCGATGCTGCTCCAGCACATCATCGACGACCTGCGCGACATCGCCGCGGCCGAGGCCGGCAGCCTCGTACTGCACCGTGAACAGCTGCCCGTCAGCCATGTACTGGAGCAGGTGGCGACGGCGCACCTGGGGACCGCCGGTCCGGCAGGCGTCGAACTGTCCATCGACGCCGACGAAGCTCTGGACGTGTACGCAGACCCGGTGCGGCTGCGCCAGATGATCGGCAACCTCGTGTCCAACGCGATCAGGCACACACCGAACGGGGGACACGTCATCCTGCGGGCCCGCGCGGAAGACGCTCACCTGGTCATGGAGATCGCCGACGACGGGAGCGGCATCGACCCGGCCGACCAGCCCCATGTCTTCGACCGGTTCTGGCGGGCTGACAAGTCCCGCAACCGCCAGACCGGAGGCAGCGGCCTCGGCCTGGCCATCACCCGCAAACTGACCGAGGCACACGGCGGGACCGTCTCCGTCGTCAGCACACCAGGACACGGCTCCACCTTCGCCGTCCGGCTCCCGCAGCAGTGAAGCCGCCGAGGAAGCCCCGTCAGCCCCCGTCACCAGGCACGTCCCCGCGCTGATCCGCCGGCGGATGGCACCACGGACCTGTCGCCCTCCGTTGTCCGAGCGGCGCGAAAAAGAGCTGTTAGAGCGCGCACGGACGGGGCAGAGGGGGCTCATGACGATCTTGGAATGCCGTGGCAGGGAGCGCCGCACATGACGATACCCGTCCGACGCCCGAGGCCCACCGGCCGAGTCACCTTCAGCACGAGACAGACGTTCCTCTGGTTCGCCCTCACCAGCGCGCTGATCTGCGGCTGCGGGCTGATGCTCAAGTCGCTCGTCAAGGCCGCGGGCATGGAGGGGGCACTCGCAGGCATCTGGCTGATCGGTATGTTCCTCGTCTTCCTGGGACTGCGGGGTGGGCGCCGCAGAAGAGCCCGGCGGCTCCCAGCCGAGCCGGCCCCGGACCCGGCCCAGCCGATCGAGGCGCCGTACGACTTCGCGGGTATGGACCCCGACACCTTCGAGCACGCGATCGCCACCTTGTGTGAACGCGACGGCTGCACCGAGGTGCAGGTGGTGGGCGGTGCGGGGGACCTGGGCGCTGATGTACTGGGCATCGCGCCCGACGGCCGGCGCATCGTCATCCAGTGCAAGCGGTACGGCCCCGTCAACAAGGTCGGGTCGCAGGACATGCAGCGCTTCGGTGGCACGTGTTTTGCCGTGCACGACGCCCAGATCGCCGCCGTGGTCACTACGGGGGAGTTCACCGGCCCGGCGGAGGAGTACGCCGAGCAGTGCGGCATCCTCTGCCTCGACCAATCCGCCCTGACGGCCTGGGCCGAGGGCACGTCCTGCCCGCCGTGGGCCGCGAACTCCCCCCACTGATGCGGATACGGATGCTGATGCGGCTCAGGCGGGGTCGATGCCGGAGAACGCGGAGGGCGACGCACGGCGACGGCATCCTCGAACAGGTGGCAGGGGTCAGCCGGGCGAAGCCCCGAGGAGTCCGATCGGCCGGCGCCTGGTGTGGCGGCCGCTTCAGAAAGTGTTGCGCAGCCGTAGCAGCAGTGGGCGGCCGTCCGGGTCGACGATCACGCGGTACAGCGGCTTCGCGAGCAATCGTCGCAGCCGCGAGAGCTCTGGTGCTCGGTAGGTGCGCAGGCGACCGGGTGGCCGGATGCCGTCCCGGCCCCCCGCGTGCCAGGAGTCCAGAGCGGCCGCGGACGCCGCGAACGAGTCGAAGGCACCTACGGGGTCGCACAGAGGGTCGGGGGCGTGTGGAGTCCGCGGCTCCTCCTGGTCCAGATGTTCGCGAGCGAGCATCAACCGGAGGTCCCTGGCGTAGCGGCGCGCGCCGTCGCCCAGCCCGCCGGGGTCATGTGGTTCCCGCCCGTCTTCCGTCTCGTCCAGGACGGCGCAGCTGAGTTCGGAATCGTGTGTCCAGGAACGCAGGTTGACGTTGTCGGAGCCGACGGCGGCCCATACGTCGTCGATCACGCACACCTTGGCGTGCACGTACACCGGCGTCCCGGCATGGTTCTCCACCCCGTACACGGCGACCCGCTCACCGCCCGCGCGGCGCAGGGTCTCCAGGGCGGTGATACGGCCGATCAGGTTCATCGGCAGTGTGAGCGCTCCGTCCTGCTCGGGGACGGAGGGGATGACGGCGATGAGGCGCAGCCGGGGGTTCGCTCGCAGCGCACGGGCGAAGTACTTCACCACGTCGGGGGACCACAGGTACTGGTCCTCCAGATAGATCAGCGCCCGGGCGCGCTGGAGAGCCTTGAGGTAGGCACGTGCGATGCTGCGCTCCCCGTCGGGGGCGAAGTCGTAGCCGCGCAGCAGCCGGTTGGGGTAAGTGCGCAGCACCTGCACCACGTGGGTTCCCTGGGGCATGGGGTCGGGTAGCTGAGCGGGAAGCGGGTCCGCATGAGTGTCCTCCCGGTGCAGCCGTTCGCGCAGACGGGACAGCGGGCTGCGGGTGAGGGGCGCCGGATCCGTCCACCGCTCCCGGAAGACGGTCTCGACGTCTCCGACCGCCGGGCCCCGGATCGCGAGCTGGATGTCGTGCCAGGGCGGGCGTGGTCCGTACGCATCGGCGATCGGCTCGGAGCGCTCGTCACCGCCGTGGTCGATATCGTCGTTGCGGTTGTGGGACAGATCGATTCCACCGACGTAGGCGACGTCCAGCTCGGGGCGGCCCGGGTGACGCAGGACGACGCATTTCTGGTGGTGTGACCCACCGGGGCGGACGCGCATGTCCAGCAGGTACTCGCCGCCCCCGGCCCGCACCTCCTTGCCCAGGTGGCGGTTCTCCTCCTCGCTGAACTGGAAGCTGTCCAGGTGGGAGTGCCACACGAGGCCCTTGACGACGACTCCTCGCTCGGCCGCCCCGCGCAGCACGGTCCCGATCTCGGTGCCGGGGCCCGCGAGCCGCTCGTCGGAGTCACCGCGCCAGTCGGTGAACAGCAGCAGGTCCCCGGCGCGCAGGGCGCGGACGGCGGCGAGCAGCTCGGCGAAGTACGTCGCGCCGTGCACCAGGGGGCGTACGTTGTTGCCGGCCGACCAAGCCGTCCCGTCCTGGCGCCGGCGGTCCAACCGCGTGGCGGGATTGCCTCGCTCTTCGCCTGTCAGCAGCCAGTCGCTTGGTTCCATGGAAGGGCACCTCCGAGCGACGACCGCAGACGGGCACATGTGCTTTCAGCGTCCACATTCGTACCACTGACAAGCCGAACCCGCAGCGCTCCCGCGCCCGGGCCGCCAGTCGTGGCGGCGCCGGGCGCGGGAGTACGCCGGCAGCGGGGGCGTGTCGCGCGCCTGGCGCTCCGGGGTCAGTGCCAGGGACCGGTGACTGCGAAGGTGGTACCGGGCACGTAGCAGTTGACGTACATCGTGGAACCGTCCGGGGAGAAGGTGACTCCTGCGAACTCACCCCATTCAGGCTCGTCCGCTTCGGCTGACGTGAGGACCTGGCGGTTGCGAGCCATCGGGTAGACCTCGCCGCGCCGGGTCAGCCCGAACACGTGCTGCGCACCGTTGCCGTCCTCCGAGACCATCAGCCCACCGCCCGGGGCCAGACAGATGTTGTCGGGAGATTCGCCGGGCAGCTGGATGTCCGTGCTGGGGCCGAAGACGATCACCAGTGTGAGACGGCGCCGACGTGGCTCGTATTTCCAGACCTGGCCGAAGTGGTCGGCCGCGGAGCCCTCCGCGCTGTGGGCGAAACTGGACACGAAGTACACGGATGAACCGCCCCAGTAACAGCCTTCCAGCTTCTGGGCGTGGGTGATGCCTCGCGGCCCGAAGTCCTGCAACCGGATGGGGGTGTGCGCCGCCTGGGGGTCCGGTACGGGTACCCACTCCACGCCTTCGAAGCGGGCGCCGGTCTCCTGGATCGCGGAGAGGTCGGGCACCCCCGGGACACGCATGGCCTCGAGCTCTCCGCCGGCGCGCAGTGAACCCGTGCCGCCCAGTGGCTTCTCGGGGAGAAACCGGTAGAAGAGGCCGAATGGTTTGTTGAAGGCATCCTCGGTCTCGTACACGACTCCGCTGTGCGGATCGACCGCGATCGCCTCGTGCTGGAAGCGGCCCATCGCGGTCAACGGCACCGCGCCGGTACGGCGCGGATCCGCGCCGTCCACCTCGAAGATGAAACCGTGGTCCTTGGTGTACCCGTTGGTGCCGGCCTTGTCCTCGTTCTCCTCGCAGGTGAGCCACGTGCCCCAGGGAGTGGGGCCGCCCGCGCAGTTGACGGCGGTGCCGGCGATGGCGACCCGCTCATCCAGGACGTCGTTGCGGCCGTCGAGCGTGAGCGCTGTGCAGCCGCCCTTGGCAGCCGGGTCGTAGGTGAGACCGGGCACGGTGGGAACGGGGATCTGTCCGTTGTGCCGGTTCTCGTGGTTGCGTACCAGATGTACTCGGCCCCGCCGGCCGGGAAGGGCAGCCATGCCATCGTGATTGCTCGGTACGAGGCCTTCGCCGGAGCGGAGAGGGTCGCCCTGGCGGGAGAGCACCCGATAGCGGAAACCTTTCGGCAGATCGAGGAGACCCGCCGGGTCGGGCTGCAAGGGGCCGTAGCCCCCGTGGCCGCGTGCGGCCGCCGTGCCCGCGAAGAGCTCGGTGAAAGCTCCCGCGAAGGCGATACCGGCGATGGTCGCGCCGGTGCCGCTCAGCACTTGGCGCCGTGTCGCGGACGGCCGTTGGGCGGAATCGTGTTCTGTCGTCATAGGGCGACTCCCTGCTGGGGGGACCACCTCCCGCGGCCGGAGCCACAGGAGGAAGACAGGAGAAGTGACCCGCACGTGTGTACCACGCGTGGCCTCGGTGCGTGAAGCACGCGGGTCACCGGCCACCACCGGACGAACCTCACCAGGTGCCGCGAGCACGGGACCGCTCGCCGGAGCGGCGGGCGGCTCGACCCGGAGCACCCGCGCCGGAGGGCCCGCCCCCCGTATGGGAAGCCGGCCGATGGCGCGGCCTCGCGGCTCCCACCTCCGTTCGCTAGAGTGCGCTCGATGCCGCGCCGCACTGGCCTCCCACCTCTGCGAACAGGCCACACAGGTCGGCTGTCCCCTCCCGCCGGGGACCCGACACCCCGTCCCGCCCGGAGCTCCAGTGACTGCCGAAGACGCCGTACGACCCGCCGCTGCCGAATCCGCCGTCGCCGTGCAGCGGCTGCGGCGAAGACTCGAGCGGCTGATCGGAGTCGCGGCGACCGAGGGGAACCAGCTCGTCCCCCTGCGTAACGGCGACAGGATATTCCCCGTCATGCTGGAGGCGATCCGCTCCGCGGAGCACACCATCGACATGATGACGTTCGTCTACTGGCGGGGGCAGATCGCCCGCGACTTCGCGGGCGCCCTCGCCGACCGGGCGCGCGCCGGGGTGCGCGTACGGCTCCTGCTCGACGGTTTCGGGGCGAAGGAGATCGAGCAGGACCTCCTTGATGCCATGGACGACGCGGGTGTGCAGGTGGCCTGGTTCCGCAAACCCGTCTGGCTGTCGCCGTTCAAGCAGAACCACCGCTGCCACCGCAAGGCCCTGATCGTGGACGAGCACACCGCGTTCACCGGGGGAGTGGGCATCGCCCAGGAGTGGTGCGGAGACGCCCGGAACCCTGGCGAATGGCGCGATACCCATGTCCAGGTCCGCGGCCCCGCCGTGGACGGCATCGCCGCAGCGTTCGCCCAGAACTGGGCCGAGTGCCACGACGAACTGTTCGACGAGCACGACCGGTTCTCCGAGCACGGACAGCAGGGCGACTCCGTGGTGCAGGTGGTCCGCGGCTCGGCGAGCATCGGATGGCAGGACATGCAGACGCTCATCCGCGTCATGCTCAGCTCCGCCGAGAAGCGCTTCCGCCTGGCGACCGCGTACTTCGCGCCCGATGCGTTCTTCGTCGACCTGCTGTGCCGGACGGCACGCCGCGGTGTGCGGGTGGAGATCCTGCTGCCCGGACCGCACACCGATCAGCGCGCCTGCCAGCTGGCGGGCCAGCACCATTACACGACGCTGCTCGAGGCGGGGGTGCAGATCCGCCAGTACCAGCCGACGATGATGCACGCGAAGGTGATGACGGTGGACGCGGTGGCATCCCTGATCGGCTCCACCAACTTCAACCGCCGCTCGATGGACCATGATGAGGAGGTGATGCTCGCCATCCTCGACCCGGCTTTCACCGCCGTCCTCGACGCCGACTTCGACGAGGACATCGAGCACAGCGTGGACATCGACCTCACCCGGTGGAAACGGCGCGCCGCCGTACAGCGCCTCAAGGAGGCGTCGGTCGTCCCGATCAGACGTTTTCTGTAGAGGCGGAACCACCCGGAGGGAAAGCGAGCCGCTGAGGACGGCGGCAGCGTGCAGCCCGGGAAGGGGAACGGGAACGGGAACGTGCGCGGCTGTCAGCCGGTGGCCGAGGGCAGTGCGCTCGCCGGTGGTTCGGCCTCAGGGACCAGGAGAACGAACTGGCCGGCGCTGTCCGCGCAGGGTTCGGCGACCGCCGCCGCTGTCACAGCCGTGGGATCCGCTCCCGGGATTCCCACGCACTGACCGTCCCCGGACCGTATCCGGTACGCCTTGGCCCGCACCGCGCCTGTGGCTCGCGCGTCAGCCGACTCGACCCGTTCGAACGTGAACACCTGGGTGGTTCTGCTGCTGCGGCAGTCATCCCACGGTTCGAGCAGCCCGCCGGGGAGAACCGTGAGACACCCCCACCCGTGCACGGGATGCACCCACTTGACGAAGAAGCGGCCGCCACCGACCGGGTCGAGTCTGGTGTGCGGCGGTGTGGACTGACCGCACGGGCGCTGGACGGCGACCGGCCGCTCGCTGTCGCCGCCGGCCGCACGGCCCTCTGTCACGCACAGGCCGGTAGCGCGGACCGGCCGGATGCTGTACCACCCCCCGGCCGGCTCCTCGGGCGACGGCGCAGTGACGGCGGAATCGTCGGGCAGGACCAGCCAGGAAACGGTGCCGGCCAGCAACACGGCAGCCAGCGACGCCAACGGAGTGATCACCACTCCACGGTGCCGACGCGGCATTCGGCTCGGCACGGGCTCCGGGTCCGACGAGGCCGCGCAGTGGCCCGGGTGCTCCCGCACGCCACCGGCTCCGGAAGGGCCGCAGCCGTGATCGTCAGCGTCGTCGTCCGGGACCGGCGAGGAGCAGACGGCGCTGTCGTCGACGACGGCAGTCTCTTCCGGCCCTTCTGCCTCTTCTGTCGAACCGGCCGCCGTACCGTCCACCCGCCCAAGGCGGGTACGGGCCTTCAGCCAGGCGTCGGCATGCTCGCCCGCTCCACACGCATGGACGAAGGCATTCAGGATCTGCGGCCGTGGCAACGCGTGTCTGCGCAGCACATCGGCGATCGTGCTGCGCGGAAGGACCCGCCCGTTCCGTTCGGCGCGCTCTTCGAGTTGCCGATACGTCAGCCCCGACGCTTCCTTGAGCCGCTTCATCATCTCGACGAACTGCGCCACGTTGTAGGCACGTTCGGGATCAATACCCCCCGTGGCATCCATGGCGTCATCCTTGGGCGTCCGCCCGACGGTCAGCAAGCAATCCCCGGCGCGTCGCTGACCTTTGTCCGGAAACCGGTGGTGACCAGCCAGGACGGCAACGGACTGTCCGGGACAGCGAACACCTCTTGCGGGACTGCTCCCCGCCCAGCAGGGTCGGTCCTGCCGGCGCAACAGTCACGTTCCGCACACGCCACTCAGGAGTTTCCGCATGCGCAACAACGCACGATCCGCACGCATCGTCCCCCTCGCGCTCGCCGCCCTCCTCGTCGGCGGCCTGAGCGCCACCACAGCCACCCCGGCGCAGGCGCGCACCGAGGCTCAGGCATCGGCCCGGCCGACGGACGCCTACTACCTGCGCTTCGACAAGAACTCGGTCACGAACTCCCGCCTCGAGCTGGTCAAGCGCACTCCCGGCAAGGACAAGGTGCTCAAGACGTACAAGGCGGGCTCGGGCCAGGTGAAGGACACCTGCGCCGTCGGCAAGGGCTGGCTGCCCAACGCCGGTGCGAGCAAGCCGTATGCCATCGAGTGGCACCGCAAGAACTTCGACGGAATCATCAACGGCTTCGTCATCAAGATCGCTGACCGCAAGTGCCACAACGGCACGAAGCGCACCGAACTGTTCATCCACAGCGAGATGAAGCCGAACGGCAATCAAGGCACCATCGAGTCCGAGCGGTGGACCAACAGCAACCCCAACGACTACTACTCCAACGGTTGCATCAAGCTCAACCCGACCGACATCAAGGACCTGTTCAAGCGCCTGGACAGCATCGGCTGGCCGAAGAAGCTGTACGTGGTGGACTGATCCGCGCCAGCGGCGGGCCGCAGCGGCGGCACGTCAGGCAGGTGTTCCCACGGGGGTGATCGGCCGAGGACACCGCCATGGCAGTGAGGGGAGATGTACGACGAAGGCCCGCACAGACTCTGTGCGGGCCTTCGCCGTCCAGGCCCTTCGCTCGCGCACGCCGGCTTCCAGCGGCCACGCGCCGACGCGCGGCAGCGGCCGACTCGGACAGGCCCGCAGTCGCTGGCAGCCGGGGCCCGGCAGGTTTCCGTCGTCAAGGAAGCCGAAGGGCTTGTCACCTTCTCCCGTACCCGCGGCAGCCCGGATCCGTCGACGGAGATTCGTCCGGTCGCGTGTTCGGCAGGTTGCCGCAGGTGGTGTCGGTTCGGGCTTCGATGGCGTGCAGTACCGCGACCATGTCCTCGCCGCTGTGTCCCTGAGCCACGGTCTCGTCGAAAAGGGCGTGGCAGATGTCGAGAAGAGGGGTCGCCAGACCGGCTTTCCGTGCGGCCTGTGCGATGAGCCGGTTGTTGTTCAGGACGTCCTTGGCGCCGGCCTGGACCGTGAAGTCACCGGTGAGCAGTTTGCCGGCCTTCATGCGGGACACGGCGCTGGCCATCGGACTGGCTTCGAGGATGTCCAGGAACCGGCGTCGGTCGAGCCCTTGCCGCTCCGCGAAGTGGAAGGCCTCGGTCAAGCCGGTGACCTGAGTGATCAGGAAGAGGTTCACGGCGAGCTTCATCAGAAGGGCGCCTGGTACGGGTCCGCAGTGGAACGCTTCTCGGCACATGGGGGCGACCAGACTCCGCACGGCAGCCACGGTGTTGTCGTGCCCCGCGAGCATCGCCACCAACTGTCCCTGCTCAGCGGGGATGCGGGATCCGGAGACGGGAGCTTCGACGTACTGTCCCCCTGCGGCTCGGACCTCGTCCTGGAGCCCGCGCGAGTACTCCGGCGACGTCGTGCCCATGGGAACCACCGTGCGTCCGGCGACGAGAGCGGCGAAGCGGGGCGTCCCACGCGCCAGGACGGTGTCGATGGCCGTGCCGTCGGCCAGCATGAGGATCACGACGTCTGCCCGGTCGAAGACCTCGGCTGCGTTCGTCGCCACCTCGGCTCCGGCGGCGCGGAGTGCGTCGCACCTGGCCGGGGTGCGGTTCCACACCACGAGTGGGGTTCCCGCGTGTGCGAGGTTGAGCGCCATGGGCTGTCCCATGACTCCGAGGCCGACGAAACCCACTTTCACGATGCACCGCCTATCCCGCAATCTCAGGGGCGGCTTCCGCCCCGGGCCGCTATGACGGTCGTCATAGTAGCGAGGTATCATGACTGCTGTCATAGGGTGGACCGGGAAAACGGAAGGCACAGTCCTGCGACGGGAGGGTGAAATGGCGGTCCCGGAGGAGTCCGGACACGGGCCACGCGAGCGGATGGTCTTCAGCGCCGCCCAGCTCATCCGGCGTGACGGCGTCGGGTCCACCGGAATGCGGGAGGTCGCGGCCCACGCGCAGGCGCCACGTGGCTCGCTCCAGCACTACTTCCCCGGTGGCAAAGAGCAACTGGTCAACGAGGCCGTGGCCTGGGCGGGCCGGTACGCGGGCAACCGCGTCGCCCGCTTCCTCGCCGCGCTGCCCGAACCCACGCCCAGCGGCCTGTTCGCCGAGATGGTGCGCCAATGGACCGATGAGTACCAGGTCTCAGGCGTCACGGGAGGCTGCCCCGTCGCGGCCGCCACGATGGACTGCGCGGCTTCGATCCCCTCCACACAAGAGGCCGCAGCCGCCGCCTTCGGCCACTGGAACGGCGCCGTGGCGGCGGCCCTCTCCGGCATGGGTGTTCCCGAGGAGCGAGCCGAGGCGCTGGCCACGCTCATGCTCAGCTCTCTGGAAGGAGCCATCGTCCTCGCCCGGGCCGAGCGGGACGTCCGCGCCCTGACGACGGTGTGCCGCGAACTCGCGCCCCTCCTCGACGCCGCGGTGCCCGAGGCCGGCTGACTCTTCGGGGGACAGCACGCCGAGGCAACCCCCTTCGCTGCTCCGGCACGCCACGCGACAGCCGCGAGAGACACGCGATGGGGCGTGGTCTCCCTTGCGACGGACCATGATGCCCGGACCAGACGAAGACGCTGGTGCCGGCTGCAAGGCGCCCGGCTCCGGCCCTCACGCGTGGCCACCCCTGGCAGGCACGGCAAGCGGCGCCGAGGTTTGGTCATTCCCTGGTCGCTACCGCGTCCGTTGGAGTGTGTGTATCGCCGCTACTGTGAAGCGCATGCGGTCGATCGAGTTTCGTGTGGCTTCTTACGAGTGCGGATGGCTGCGCGAGGGCGAGACCGTATCCGTGCTGGAGTTTCTTGTGGACGGGGTTTCGTTCCTGGAGCTTGTACGCCGGGCCGAGCTTCCCGACGCACTCGCGGAGCAGGAGGAGCGTGCCGCGGAGTTCGCGCCGGAACCCGCACCGTTGCTCGCTGGTGACTACATGTATCCGATGCGTCCGTCCTGGGCGCATCTACTCGGAGGGGAGCCGGACCGTATCCCGCACGGTGCCGGGGAGAACGAGAGTGTGTTGCTGGGGTGCACGTGCGGCATCGACGACTGCTGGGCGTTGGCGGCGAAGATCACAGTCAACGACACCACCGTGACGTGGTCGGATTTCCGCAATACCTGCCGAGACTGGAATTACGACACGGTAGGCGTGCTGACCTTCTCACGGCAGCAATACGAGCGGTCGCTCCGAGCTGCCCTCGCAGATTGGTAGGCAGCCCACGCTGCTTCCACCGCCGGGCAGCAGACAGGGACCTGCACTGGTCACCGACCAGCTTCGCAGCGCCGCCGAGACCATCCAGGGCTGCCCGCGCAGAGCCCACTGGCGGATTCCCGGGAGAAGTCGTCGATGGATTCGCCAAGCCCCACAGCCTCATCCGTCAGGTCACCGCGACACTCGCGCGCGTGATCCCGGCGTTCCGGGACGCGCCCCCGAACTCCCACCGGCGCGCGCCCGCAGTCAGCAGCACAACGTAGTTCGGCCGCCCCGTACGACGACGCCCTGAGCCCGACGGACGACGTCGGTCCCGCCCTGCGGCATGCGCCGACGAGGTCGAGACGCCCGCACACATCTGCGAACCCTCTTCTCCAGAGGACGGGTACGACGGCGCTCTGCGCTCTCCTCGGGCGTGCGCTATACCTGACACCTCGTGTCCAGTGCGTGTGGTGAAACGACCTTCCGTGCCTGATACGGGGCACAGCCGACTGCCCTCGCGGGCACCCCTGGGGTCGCGACTCCTCCGCCGTGCCACCACGTCTCGGACGCCCAGGATGCCGCAGTCGCCGACCCGCGGCTCGGCACGCGCCGCCCGCAGAGCTTCCTGGCTGGTCCGGAGCCTTCCCAGCCCCGAGGGCGGCCTTCGGACCGGGAGGGCAGCAGAAGGGGACGATCGGGCAGCGCTGATGCCCGGCAGCCTGGTGTCCTGGCGATGCCTCAACTCGTACGGTCCCCTTGTGAGCCTTTGGACTTCCCTGGAACCCGCTTCCACCACCGTGGACCCGGGCGGCACCGCCACCGTGCGGTTGCGGCTGCGCAACACCGGCGACGTCGTCGACGAGTACCGGTTCTTGCCGGTCGGTGACATCGCTCCGTACGCCACGGTGTCACCGCCGACGCTTCGCGTCTATCCAGGTACCACGGGCTCCGTGGAACTCACCTTCGCGCCCCCTCGTACCCCCGACGCCACGGCGGGCCCCAACCCCTACGGCATCCAGATCGTCCCCACCGAGCACCCGGAGGCGACCACAGTCTCCGAGGGCAACCTCACCATCACCCCCTTCACCGAGGTACGGACGGAACTGGTCCCGCGTACCGTCAAGGGGCGCTTCCGTGGCCGCCCGAAGCTCGCCATCGACAACATCGGCAACACCAAGCTGACGGCTTCGGTGAACGGCAGCGACAACGGCGACCAGCTCTCGTACGACATATACCCGGCCAACGTGCAGATCGAGCCGGGCCGGGCCGCCTTCGTCAATGCCACCCTCAGACCGCGGCAGATCACCTGGTTCGGCCGCGAGGAGAACCGGCCATTCAGCCTCGATGTTCAGCGTTCCGGCAAGGAACCCATGGCGGTGGAAGGGACCTATGTGCAGAAGGGACTCCTGCCCCGCTGGCTGGCGACCTTCCTCACCATCCTCCTCGGCCTGGCCATCGCCTTCGTCGCGCTGTGGTTCGCCTTCAAGCCGCAGGTACGGAGCATGGCGACCGAGCGGCTCAAGGAGGCCAAGGCAGCAGCGCTGCCTCCTCCGCCGTCCACACCGGTGGTGCCCCCGTCCCCGTCGGCGTCACCACCTGCCACCGATTCCAAGGGCGGCGGGCAGCCCAAGCCGGAGTCCGGGGGCGGTGGGGGCTCCAAGGAGGAATCCGACGGCCCGCGCGGCCCGCTTCCCTGGCGGCCGGGCGACGGACCCAATCTCTACGTGCAGTTCGCCCAGGCCCGGCTGTCCACCTTCACCGACTCCAACCCCTGCAAGCTCACCGCGCAGTACACGCTGGGAAAGATGGACCGGCCCACCGTGACCGCGCTGAAGTGCTTCCAGAAAGCCAACGACAAGCGCTACGACGGCCTGACCGTCAACAGCGACGGACTGGGCAACCTCGGACGGTCAACGATGACGGCGTTGAAGTTCGCCCACTTCGGTATGGACACCTCCTCCGTCCAGCCAGGGCAGGACAACGCCGACGTGCTCTGGATGACCAGCGCCGTCCTCTGGGCCGACACCGAGGAGTTCAACGACAACAACGCCTTCGGGGTCGGCATGTACACCCGGAGCGACAGCATCTACCTGCTCACCCCCAAATACCGTTCGCACGCCGTGGCCGGGCAGCAACTCTCGGACCTGATCGGCCGCTACCAGCGCGACGTGGGCCTCACAGTCACCGGAAAGGCGAACGCCGAGACCTTCGCGGCGCTGCACGCCGGCCGGGTGAAGAACCAGTACGCCGCGGGGACCGTGACGGCCAAGGACTTCCCGCCGCCGCCCGTTCCAGGAGGCTGACCGGTGCCAAGAGCGGCCGAGTGGCGAGGAGGGTTGCTGAGAACTGCAGCGCGGCCCCGTAATAGGCGGCAGATTGCTGGGAACCCGCATGAGTGAAGCCTTCCGTGACGTGTACGCCTTCGGGAGATGTGCCATGGCCAGTGCCAAGATTCGGTATGTCGATGTGTCCGACGCCGTGCCCCTCGCCGCGGTCCGACGGGACGCTCTCGCGTTCGTGACTGACGCAGCGCGCCTGTTCCGGCGCCGCCTGCGGTCTCAGCTCACAGAGGCTGTCCAGCTTGTCGTGAGCGAACTGGTGAGCAACGCGCGACGCCATGCAGCGGGGCCGTGCAGCCTGCGACTGTCGGCTGACGCATCCGAGGTGGCCATCGAAGTCACTGATGCGAACCCTCTCTTCCCTCGGGGACGTGCTCCTGATCCGACCGGTGTGCGAGGCGGCTGGGGGTGGACCGTGGTCAGCTCGGTGGCTGAGGAGACCCGGGTGTTGCCTGGTCCCGGGCCGGGAAAGCGGGTGTACGCGCGACTTTGCTGGTAGGGGGCACGGAGGAGACTGCCAGCCGTCGCTCGTGATCTGGCCAGGCGGTGCCGCCAACTGGCCACCGGCGTCGTCCGGCAGGCTACGTACCCGCGCCGAGGAGGACGCGGTCTGGCCGGGCAGGGCGGAGATGTGTCACGCTGAAGGGGCTTCCAGCCTGGTCTGGTGGGGTACCCCGCGCCGCCGTGCGGTCACCTTGTGGCCGTCGGACGGTACGGGTGGTCTTGCTCGGCTGTGCGCGGCACCAATGTCGCGCGCCTGACGGCCCCTTCCCTCCGGGAAGCCGACCGTGATGGGCTCTGTCCCGAACGGCGGTCCCGATCGTGCGTGAATTCGATGTGAGCGTCAGCCAGCTTCCCCACCGGATCGTGGTGACTCTCACCGGCGAACTCGACATCGACACCTGCCCGTATGTCACCCGGGCCACCGAACGCCTGGCTCTGCGCGACAACACCCTCACCGTGGACATGTCCGGCGTGTCCTTCATGGACTCCAGCAGCCTCAACATGCTGCTGCGACTACGGCAACGTGCCCAGGCCGAGGGTGGACTCCTGGAGTTGTGCGGCCTGCAGCAGCAGGCCCAGAGAGTCCTGGAAATCACCGGTGCCAACGAACTGTTCCCCGCCGGTCGTGTATGAGCCGCGATGACGAACCCTGACTGAACCACTCCATTGTTTCCGCAGGTCAGATGGCCTTTCTGCGAGCCTCCATGGAGGCTTGAACGTGCTCGGCGACAAGACGTGCCCTACTCCGAGCAATCGTGTCCCGAGCGAAGCCTGCCCGACAAGGCCGCTTGTGTATCCAACAGCCAGCGGGGCAGACGGCCTGTAGGCGTCGAGCGTTCCGCCGACGGCCGGCCGGCAACCATCCGCACGAGCTGGAGGGATGTGCATCCCGTTGATCGTCAGCCAGGTTCCGCTCATCGCCGAAGCCGCCAGTAACCCGGCCCTGGGCGGCATCGGCCCCCTCATCACGGGAATCGTGATCGTAGCCGTACTCATCGGTGTCATCCCCTGGGCCATACACCGCCGCAGGACGCAGCCACGACCGCCGAGGCCGTCCGAGCAACCCAGGCGTCCTGACAGGCGTGCGCGCATCAAGGAGAACCGGGAGCCGGACACCGAGGCATTCCCGGACGACGGCTCTCGCCTGACCCCGCATCAGCTCAAGTCCCACAGCACACACCCAGGGAGCGTCGACCACCCTGAAAGCGAGGACCGGGAGGGGGGATCGCTCCGCGACGACGGCCCTGGGTGCTGACCGCCGGCCGCCGCGTCCATCTCCCCAGGGGGCTTACGTTTCGCGTGCGGTGAACAGGTCGCGGGCGCTGTACAGATCCATTCTCGAAGTCGCGCACGCGGTCCACCAGCCCCGCGCCTGGTGCGAGCAGTTTGTTGGCAGGAGGTGTGTCGGGTGCGGACGGGTGCGGCCTGGTGGGCGCCATGGCCTTGGCCCGGCGGACCTTGTCGCCCAGTTCGTCCAGCGCGTCCGGCGTACAGGCCTGGCGCAGTCGGGGGAACAGCTGCCCCTCCTCATCGCGGACGTGCGTGTCGACGCCCTCCATCAGCTTCTGCAGGGTGGGATGGAACTGCGCGTCGTCCACCCTCAGCTGTTCCAGCTTCTTCATGAGCTTCTCGGCCTCGGCGTGCTCCGCGATCTCCTTGTCCGCAAGCTCATCGCCACCCTCGACGTGCTCGCGAACGGCGGGATAGAGATACTGCTCCTCTGCGACCGAATGCCGCACGAGTTCGATCGTGACCTCATCCACCAGTCCACGCAGCCCGATGTCCCCGGTCGGCAGCGCTTCGATCCGGGAGAACAGCTCCTCCACCTCACGGTGGTCGGCCTCGAGCTCCTCGATCACGTTTCCGCCATGTCCCATGCCGGCTTCCTCTCACATCGACTGCTGTCGGATTGCCCGGCAGCTGGGCGATGGGTTCCCTGCTCGCCCGCCACCGCCTACACCATCCCCGGCACCCCACCCGTTTGGTGGTCGGCCATGCCTTCGCAGGGCTGGACTGCACCATCTGGACAGATGCGGGGCTGGGCGGCAGCAGTGGTCGTCGGCGTCGAGCAACCGCAGCGCGAGCCCCGAGCTGTACGCGGGTCGTGAAACAACCGTTCAGCTTCCCCCAGCCCGGCTCCGGGACGTGCGTCCACCAGGAGGTTCGGTGGGGCGTGCGCTCTGGTGCACGTGTGGGGAACGGGCTTGGGACGTGCCCACCCGTGCCCCGAGAGGCATGCGCGCCGGCGGCCCCGGCCCACGCCTTCAAAATGGTCCCCTCCAGCATGGGCGTCGGACGCTGTGCACCTGTGCCTGCCGACGACGAGATCGAGCGGGCGGCGCAGGTGCTCAACGACGGTAGGAAGGTCGCGGTCCTCATCGGCCAAGGCGCACGCGGAGCCCGCGCCGAAGTCGAGCAGCTTGCCGACGTCCTCGGCGCTGGTGTGGCGAAGGCCTTGCTCGGCAAGGACGTTCTGCCGGACGATCATCCCTACGTCACGGGCGCCATCGGCCTGCTGGGTACACGGCCTTCTTACGAACTGATGCAGGACTGCGAACATGATCGGGCTCCGATACCCGTTCGAGGTGAATCTCGTCGGCGACGCGAGCGAGACCTGAAGCGGCTCCTGACACACCTGGATCGCAAACAGGATCGGTCGTGGCGGGACAAGGTGGATGCGAATGTCGCCCGCTGGTGGGAGGTCATGCAACGACGCGCCGCCGTGGATGCCGACCCCGTCAACCCCGAGTACGTGATTCACGCGCTCGACGAACGGATTCCGATGGACGCCATCATCACCGCGGACTCGGGGTCCGCCGCCGACTGGTACGCCCGGCACCTGCGCCTGCGCGCTGAGATGCGCGGCTCCCTGTCCGGAACACTGGCCACGATGGGCCCAGGTGTGCCGTACGCGACCGGCGCGAAGTTCGCCCATCCCGACCGGCCGGCGATCGCCCTGGTCGGCGACGGAGCGATGCAGATGAACGGCATGATGGAGATGGTCACCGCCCAAGTACTTCTCCCAGTGGCAGGATCCCCGCTTGGTCGTGGCGGTGCTGAACAACGGCGATCTCAATCAGGTCACTTGGGAGATGCGGGCGATGTCCGGTGCCCCCCGGTTCGAGGAGTCCCAGGGCCTCCCAGACCTGCCCTACGCGGAGATCGCCGAGCGCATCGGGCTCCAGGGCGTCCGGGTGGACAAGCCCGAGCAAGTCGGGAGTGCATGGGACCAGGCCCTCGCTGCAACCCGGCGCTTCGTCATCGACTTCCGCACGGACCCGCGGTCCCACCGATCCCGCCTCATACCTCGCTTGACCAAATCGAGGCCGCGACGCGTCGATACTCAAGGGTGACAGCGATCGAACCGCAGTGATCAAGTAGGGTTTCAAGGCCAAGGTGCAGGAAATGCTCCCGGGCCGCCGACATCGCCACGACTGATCAGGGACAGGGGCTGCCGGACCGGCCTTTGAGCACGCAGCGCTCTCACGGCAAGGCACGGCAGCCCACTTCTCCTATGCGCTTGTAGTGGGGGCATCGCCCCGCGAACCCAGGAGACGCCAGGCCGAAGACGCCCTCCCGTCTGGAAGATGCTGGGCGCGAGCGAGGGACAGGGAGGGGGTGCCGCGCGGGCGGCAGCACTTCAGGCCAACCCGTGGAGGGCGACGCGGATGGCATCCGTGCTTGCCCACCTCGCCGGAGCACCTCTGGCAGGGTCTCCGGTCTTTCGCTCACGAGCGCCCCACGATGGAGAGAGGGGTGTGAAGCGGCAGGGTGTTGTGCCAGCCGGCCCGATCGGCGGCCTGGCAAGATGGGGACATGGAACGTGTGCTGGGAATCGGGGGATACTTCATCCGGGCCGCCGACCCGGTGGCCTTGAGTGCGTGGTATCGCGATTGTCTTGGCCTTGACGCTGATGAGAACGGCCTGTGGCGTCCGGAAGCCGGGATGACCGTGTTCGCGACGTTCGAGTCCGAGACCGACTACTTCGGGTCCCGGGCCCAGCAGACCATGCTCAACTTCCGAGTCCGCGACCTGGATGCGATGCTCACGCAGTTGCGTGCCAACGGAGCGGCGGTGGCCGAAGAGACCCAGGACATGGAGGGTGTCGGTCGATTCGGTTGGGTCATCGATCCCGAGGGCAATCGACTTGAGCTGTGGCAGCCAGCCTGACCATGTCATCAGACAGGGAGTGCATGCTGGTGTCCGACCGGGACGTTGAGGTCTGAACCTCAGTCAGGCCCGAGTCAGGCCGTCGCCATGTCTCGCCTGCTGGGCTCTCATGGGAACACCGTCGGCGGCTTGTCATCGAAATTGCGCCGCGACGGGCGCGCCTTGGCGTCTCTGGGCGTCGCCAGCGCCGCTGAGGCGACCGCAGCGTCAGATCAGGCCTCAGCACGGTTGCTGACGCGGGCGCGACACTGTGACGACATCTTCTCGCCGTGAATTCACCTCTCCACTCGAAAGGCGACGCCCATGCCACGCGCGGTCCTGTTCGACGTTGACGGCACCCTGACCGACACCAACCACCTTCACGTCGTCGCCTGGTGGGAGGCATTCAGGCAAGCCGGGCACGGGGTGGCGATGCGGCAGATCCATCGGGCGATCGGACTCAGCGCGGCCGATCTCGTAGCCCATCTGCTGGGCGACGAACGCGACAGCGACGAGGACGAGGCCCTCGCGGCCGCGCACGACACGTTGTACGGCACATGGTTCGACCGACTCCCCGCTCTCGACGGAGCCCAAGACCTCCTGCGGACCCTCGCAGGCCGCGGCTGTCGTATCGTGCTGGCCACCTCGGCCGGGGGAGCGGAACTCAAGGCGCTGCGGCGAGCCATCGACGCGGATGAGGTCATCGCCGGTGTGGCCTCGGCCGATGACGTCGAGGCCGGCAAGCCCGGACCAGAACCGGTACACCAAGCGCTTGAAATCGTCGGAGTGCCCGCTGCCGAGGCAGTCTTTGTAGGGGACACGGTGTGGGACATGAAGGCGGCCTCCGCAGCCGGCGTAAGAGCCGTGGCGCTGCTGTCGGGCGGCATTCCCCGCGCGGATCTCGAAGAAGCCGGAGCAGCTGCCGTCTATGACGATCCGGCAGGCCTCCTGAAGCACCTGGACTCCAGCCTGCTCGGGGCGTAAGAGTGCCGCGCGTGACGCATCGTCTCGGGGCGCGGACGGAGGCGGTGGTATCTCGTCGCGAGGGGATGAACCCGGACCTACCAGCCCGGCCACGGGTTGGCTGAAGCATCGGGTCCGCGACACCGCGGGGGATCGTCACGGCCGTCACCGGCATCGCGGCCCACCCGCGCACGGCCTGCCGGGCCCTACGGCGAACACCGCGACCTGCCTTTGGCCGCCCGCTCACCAGCTGCGCGCCGAGGCCGTCGGCCTTGGACTTCGTGCCGGTCGCGGCCTTCGGTGGTCGCCGAGCCGGCGACCACCGCCGTTGACCACAGCCGATGACGCCACGTTGGCCGGGCATCCCGGGTCGGTGCTGGCTTCGCCGCCGACGACGTCCCGCCGTAGTGCCGTGCCGCACCAAGGGGAGCGCGCTCCCTCAACGCCGGTGCGGGCGGCTATTCACCCATCCAGCCGTCTGCCATGGGTACGGCCGGTGCTGGGTTTTTGCTGGCTGGACCCCGGTCGCCCCCTAGGAGCGCGTTCTGGCACGGCATGCGAGCGGCGGCGCGCGGTGCTTCGCTGAGGACGCCCGCTCTCCCCTATCACGAAGGAGTGATCATGAGCGTTTCAGGTGAGCCTCGCGACCCGAGTCAGCAGATGCGGCAGAAGGTCAAGGAGATGGAGCAAGCCGCCGAACGTGCCCAGGACCCCCAGGAGCGCGAGCGGCTGAAGGACAAGGCCCGTCAGCTTCGCGAGCAGATTCAGCAGCGCGGCAACGCCGGCGGAGACGACCTCGGTCCTATGTGACCGTCGGTCCTCGAACGCAGCGCATGGGCTCCTGATCGACGGAGCCCGGCAGGTGTGTGGGCTGGTGCCGCGGCATCAGCCCACACACCCCCGCGCTTCGGCGTCGCCGGGCCGGCTGGCAGGTGAAATGAACCGCAACCGTTCCACCGCAGCGGTGTGATCAGTGTTACGCCCTCATCGTCGAGGGCGAGGCGCTGTGCACGCACGTCCCGGACGCGTCGTTCATCGATCCCGACGATCCCCACCGCGATGGAGACAGACCGCTTGTGGCCTGCTCACCCGAGCACCTCGCCGAGCTCGTGAAGACGGCAGGCGCCCGCCCTTTCCTGGAGGCGGAGCTGTGGGCGGGCAAGATCGACCGCGTTCTCGCCGCTCACCCGCAGGGCCTGAGCCTGTATGCGCTCGCCCTGAAGACCGGACTCACGCAGGATCAGATCGCGCAGGCTGCGCTATGGTCCGGCCGTTCCGTGCACTCCCTGGGCAGCCAATCCTGATGGGCCCGGTGAGCAGCTCCAGGTCAGACGGCCCGGCCAACGCCAGCGAACCATGGCGCAACGCCGTGTGCGAACCCGGCCCGCGCTCATCGACGTTCCCGGCGGTGCCTCCGGAACCGCGCCGGGTCACGGCCCACAGCACAGCAACCAAGCTCATCGTTCATTGTTCCCCCGGAGCCGAGCCCGGTGGCGAGCGCCTGCTCGTGTCGTTGGGGACCGTGCCGATCTCACCGTTGGTGCTGATCTTCGGCAGTCTGACGAGAGGCCAGCGGCCTTCGCCGTTCGCCGCAGGCCATGGTGGTGCCCGGCAGGACAGCGCCCCGCCGCCACGCGTCCAGCGACGGGCGAGCGGTCCATAAGCGTTCAGGGGCGAAGCGGCGAGTCTTCCTCGTCCCAGGTCCGGGTGTCCCGGGGTTGTGTATACGGCTCGACGCCGGGCGGGTGCCCGCCGGCGATGGCCCGTTGTCGTACAGCCTCGGCATCGAACTCCAGGCCGAGGAGGATGGCCAGGTTGCTGATCCACAACCAGATCAGGAAGACGATGATTCCAGCCATAGTGCCGTACGTCTTGTTGTAGGAGCCGAAGTTCGCGACGTAGACAGCGAAGCCGGCCGAAGCCGTCATCCAGATCATCAGGGCCAGGAAACTGCCCGGGGTGATCCAGCGAATTCCCTTCACCTTGGCATTCGGGCTCGCCCAGTACAGGATCGCGATCATTGCGGTTGCCAGGATGACCAGGACGGGCCATTTCGCGATGGACCACACCATCAGTGCTGTGTCCCCGAAACCGAGCGCGTCCCCGGCTCGGCGGGCAATGCTGCCGGTGAAGACCACGATCAGCGCGCTGATCACGGCGAGAGTCATGAGGACGACCGTCAGACCGACTCGCAACGGCAGAAGCTTCCATACCGGGCGACCTTCAGGCATGTCGTAGACGGCGTTCGCCGCGCGGATGAACGCCGCGACATAGCCAGAGGCCGCCCATACCGCCAGCACCACACCGAGCACCGCCATCAGCGATCCCACCCCGGCGCTTCCCCGCAGCTGCTCCACGGCCCCGGTGATGACGTCGCGGGCCGTGCCCGGTGCGAGCCGGCTGAGGGTGTTCACCACCTCGTCGGCGGCCGAGCTACCTGCCATGCCCAGCAACGAGATCAACACGAGCAGAGCGGGGAAGAGCGACAGCACGCCGTAGTACGTCAGCGCCGCCGCCCGGTCAGTCAGCTCATCGTTCTTGAATTCGCGCAGACTTCCCCGCAGTATTCGCCCCCATGCGCCTTTGGGCAGCTGGGCCGGAGTGTCGGGTGCCGCCCGCTCGACCCGAGGATCTGGACCTGCCTGCTCGGGCGCCGGTACCTCCGCTGCGCCGCTCCGCCGGGTAAGTCCGGGAATATGCAGCTTCTCCATGAAAGGCGGATACCCCGGCTGAGGGATTTACTCTTCGCACGACGGGAGCTCTCCCGTCTTGCCCCTGCACCGGATATGTCGGACCAGGTTCGCGTGATAACGGAATGTGAGGCGGGTGGGGGGCTGGCGCACGCGTGCGGCTGGATCGTCCCCTCACGATGCTCCAGGCCGGCCGGCACACCGACCAGGTGGCGCAGACGTTCTCGGTGGTGGAGAAGGCAGCGCAACGAAGCAAGGTGCGGCTGGTCGCTGCGGTCGCGCTGGTAGCACGAGTGATCCGCTGCACGCCGGTCTGTCGCGGTATGTCTGGTCGTTCGCTGGCTGTATGAGGCGGGGGAGCTGCGGGTGGAGTTGGAGGCGTGCGCGTCCGGGCGTGCGCGTCCGCCGCGGAGCCGGCCGTGGGCACGCTGGTCCTTCGGCTCGGGCATCGTGCTTGATCATGGCCTCTCCGCAGGGAGCAGCGCTTGCGGCGGGAGCTGGACACCTTGTCGGCGCTTGCCTGCTCAGGCCGGGTTCCGGGGACGATCGCCGAGCGGCCTCACCGATTGCGTGGAGCTGCGCAGCCGCACCCCGGGTCGTTGTCCGACGTCCCGGATGGCCGATCGGGAGAAGGGGGATCGGCCGTGCCGCGTTGCGTTCGGCCGTGGCTGCGGGAACCTCGGGAGTGGTGAGACTTCCGGGAGGCTGGTGTGGAGCGACAGTGGAGCGGGCTGGCCGAGGTTCTTTCTGCGGCCGAGGACGCGGCGCCGGTGGAGTTCCTGGATGTGGTCGCGCGTAATCTGCGTCACCGGTTCGGCGCCCGCTACGTCTCGTTCCTGTTCGTCGACATCATCGGCCAGAAGGCGGTGCGGGTCAGCGAGGAAACTGACACGCAGCGAGGCCTCCATGCCGATCAGATCCCCCTGGCCGGCAGCGTCTACGAGGAAGTGCTGCGCAGCCAGCGCTTGGTGCAGGCGACGGACGGAGGGCAGGGCCAGCGGGTGGTTCTCCCGGTCACGAACCGGGGCGACACCCTTGGGGTACTGGAGCTGACTCTTCCCCACGTGAACGCGGAGGTTCTGGAACAGGTCGAGGAAGCCGCGCATGCGCTGGCGTACATCGTCATCGCCGGCCGTCGCTTCACCGACCTCTACCACTGGGGCAGGCGTACGACGCCGCTGACACTGGCGGCCGAGATCCAGAGTCAGCTGCTGCCCTCCGCCCCATGCTGCGAGGCGGCCCAGTTCACTCTCGCCGGAGCCGTGGTACCGGCCTCCTCCATCGCCGGCGACACGTACGACTACACCCTTGAGTACGACACTCTGCATTTGTCCATCACCGACGCCATGGGACACGACGTGAATGCTGCGGTCCTGGCCACCCTTCTGGTCAACGCTTCCCGTGGTGCCCGCCGCGACGGATGCGACCTGGCAGAACAGGCCCGCCGGATCCACCAGGTTCTTCTCGACCACAGCCACGGCGCCCTGGCCACCGGGCAGCTCCTGCGTATCGCCCTGGACGGCAGTGGCGCGCAACTGGTCAACGCCGGCCACCTCTGGCCGCTGTGTCTGCGCGACGGCAGCGTGGAAGAGGTCCGCTTGGACGTCCACCTGCCCTTCGGAGTCCCCTCACCCGAGCCATTCCGCGTCCAGCCTCTCGACCTGCGACCTGGGGACCGCCTCGTCCTCTACACCGATGGGATGCAGGAACGCCAAGCAGAAGGCGTCGATCTGCCCGCCCTCATCCGCGACACCGCCACCGAGCACCCGCGGGAGGTCGTGCAGGCCCTCACCGCAGCGGTGACCACCGCCTGCGAAGGCCACCTCCATGACGACGCCAGTGTCCTGTGCCTGGACTGGCACGGAACAGACACAGGCGGCCGTCACACGCACGCCGGAGCCGACGAAACCCGCTGACCGTGTGACGAGCCCTGGAGGCGGGGCAGTCTCCGGCCTGTGACGCCTGGCTGTCCGGAGTCATGGCGTGCAGGCGAGGAGGCCATCTCCGCTCGGTGGCGTCGTGGCGCAGACACAGCAACTGTTTGTACGCCCCCGCAAGCGGGCGGCGCGTGGGACTGACGCGCTCCCCGCCGCGGCGGGTACCCAGCGACTGCGGCGCAGCCACTTGTGAGTGGGAGGTCGCGAAATGCCCATCGTGGCTGCGGATCCCGCGTGGGTGAAGTCCATCGGGGGATCCGCATCCGAGGACCTGGCCGGATCGCTCGCCGGGTGATGCTGATCCGCTGGCGGAGCGTGCCGTCCTCGTGGCTCGGTTGCTCAGCGGGCGCTGCCGATGTTGCGGTCTGCGTCCGAGCCCTTGAGCATCAGGGTGGTCTCCTCGATGCGGTCGAAGCGTCCGTCGGGCGCAAGGTCGGCGAAGACGTAGACCTCCATGGTGACGGTGGAGCCGTCCTTCTTGGTGATGTGGCAGGTGTGGCGGTCGGCGTATTTGTCGCCGTCGTAGAGCTCGTCGTGGACTTCGACCTCGCCATCGGCGACGAGCGTGCGCAGGTGGGCGATGTGGTCGAGGAACTCGATGCGGTCGGCCCACTGGCCGTCCGTGCGCTGGCGGTAGTCGGGGGTGAAGTGGCGGTCTGCGGCCTCGGCCAGCGTGATGTCGTGGTTGAAGAGCAGGTCGTTGAGGGCGGCTTCGATGCCGGTGCGGGTCATCGGGTCTCCTTGGGGAGGTGAGGTGATCCGGGAGGACCGGATGGGGCATTGATCGGAGTTCGCCGGTGATGTCCGGCTTCCTCAGCGGGTGATGGCGAACGTGTTGTCGAGCCAGTCGAAGACGCGGGCGAGGGAGAGGCGCATGGCGCCGGGGTGGCAGTGAGCACCGGCTCCTTCCTCCGCGGTGAACAGCATCAGAGTCCTGGGGCAGGTGAGGTGGTTGTAGAGCTGTTCGGGCTGGCCCTTGAAGAATTCGTCCTCCGCGGCGTCGCAGACGAGGGTGGGGCACTGGATGCGTTCGGCGATGCCGTCCTGGACGGTGTAGTCGAGGTAGGAGGCGCTGAAGGCGCGGGGTGTGTCGACGCCCATGACGTACATGCCGTGGTTGATGGCCCACCGTGCGGTCGCGTCCTGGGCCATGATCTGTTCGAAGCGGGCGTCGAGTTCGGGGGCGGAGTCCGCGTGCAGGAGCCGTTCGGCCTCTTCGCGGTCGCCGGGGATGTTCCGGGTGGCTATCGAGCCGAGGTCGTAGACGCCGTCGACGGCCACGAGTGCGGCGAGGCGGTGTTCGAAGGCGGCGGCTCTGGGGGCGAGGACGCCACCCATGCTGGAGCCGAGCAGGGCGATGCGGCTGTTGTCGACCTCAGGCAGGCTTTCCGCGAAGTCGACGACGGGGGTGATGACGTTCTCCCAGTCGGGACGGAAGACCAGGCCCTGGTGGTGGCGTGGTCCGGGCTGTCCGGGGCCGTCGAAGGTCAGCACGGTGTAGCCGCGTTCGACGGCCGCCAGGGCGCCGCTGAAGTGGAGTTCTTCGGCGGTGCCGTCGAAGCCGCTGTGCATGATCAGCGTCGGCCTGGGCGTGCCGGTGGTGTCGGCCCGGTAGAGGTAGCCGGGCAGGGTGGTGTCCTCGTACGGGATGCGGACCGGTTCGATGCGCGGGGTGTGCAGCGCGGCGGCGGCCTGGAAGCAGGCCACGCTGCGGTCGTAGGCGTGGTCGTGGCGAGGGTCGCACGGGTGGCCGTGCAGGAAGAACTCGGCCGACCGGTAGTAGTTCGATGCGCGCAGGAACCCGTCCCGGGCGCTGACCGTGTGACCGGCGTCCAGGGCCTTCTGGGCCTCGCCGGCCACGCGGTCGGCGGTGGCAAGCCACTCGTCGTGCCAGCTGTCGTAGTCGCCCTCGACGATCCGCTCGCTCGTGGACACCACCTCGCCGAAGTCGGCGCCGCCGTAGGCGATGTGGCTCATCGACCGCAGGGTCTCGTACCAGAACTGGGGGTTGTCGGGGAAAAGCAGCTGCTTCATCACACTCTCCTTAAGCACAGATCTGTGCGTACGGATGGACTGTAGACGACCAGGGCATCGTGAAGCAAATATTTGTGCTTACGATGGGGGTATGAGCCCGAACGAGCCGACCCCGCGCACCCGCCGACGCCCCGAAGAGGTCCGCGCAGCCGTCCATCAGGCGGTCATCGACCTGCTGTCCGACCCCGAGGGCGCGGACCTCACCATCCCCGCGATCGCGCAACGCGCCGGCGTGAACCACACCAGCGTCTACCGGCGCTGGGGCAGTCGTGAGGCACTCCTGGCCGACGTGGTCATCACCCGACTCGAGCGGGACTGGCCACTGGTGGACACCGGCACCCTGCGCGGCGACCTCACCGCATGGGCGGAAGCAGGGGTCGCGAGCATCCGAAAGCCCGAAGGCCGGCTCCTCGTGAGGGCGGTCGCCCTGTCGATGCCGGGCAGTGCCCAGGCTCAGGAGGAGCGCGCTCAGCACTTCGAACGCCGAATCCACGCCATCGAGCGCATCCGCGAGCGGGCCGCGTCCCGCGGTGAAAACCCCCCGCCTCTCGAACGGATCCTCGACCAGCTCATCGCACCGCTGTATCTACGAGCGATCTTCGGCATCGACCCCCCGGCCACCGGCTACGCGGAACTCCTGGTGGAACGGCTGCTCGGCAACGCGGGCAACGCGGGCAACGCGGCGACGGCCTGAGCACGGGTCACCTGAATCCGGTGAATCCGGGTCCCGGACAGCCTGTCCGCAGGTCCCAGTGTTCTGATGGCAGGTCACCGATCACCCGCGTGAACAAAGCTGCGGGTCAATGCACCGGGCATCGGTACGGGGCCTCACTTGGCGGCCCCGGCGGCGTCATCCCCGAGGGTTGGCATTTACCCTGGCCACGAGCCGGATGTACGGTTTCGAGAACCGAGAAGGTTCCGCAGCGCATGCGGTGGCAGGTGCCCGGGGAGAGTGGGAGGCGGCCTTGCCCGAAGCGGTGCCGGCTCGTCTGGTTCGTTACGGCGTGTTGGTGAAGGAGCGCCGGTAGGAGCGGGGTGGCACTCCCCGGCGGCGGACGAACTGTTCTCGCAGGACGGCCGCGCTTCCGTATCCGACGCGGTGGGCGATCTCCTCGATGGGCAGGTCCGTGGTCTCCAGGAGTTCTTCGGCTCTGCTCAGGCGCAGGCTCCGCAGCCAGGCGTGGGGGGTGGTGCCGGTCGCGGCGGTGAAGCGGCGGGTGAAGGAGCGTTTGCTCGTCAGGGCACGCCGGGCCAATTCCGCGACGGGAAGCGGTTCGTGGAGGTTCTGGCGGGCCCACGCGAGTACCTCGGCGAGACGCTCGTCGGCGCAGCCTTCGGGGACGGGGGCGGCCAGGTACTGTGCCTGCCCGCCGTCGCGGTGGGAGGGCAGGACTACGTCCCGGGCAACGGCGTTGGCCATCGCGGCTCCGTATTCCCGCCTCAACAGGTGCAGGCAGAGATCGAAGCCCGCGGCGGCTCCGGCGCCCGTGATGATGCGTCCTTCGTCGATGTAGAGGGCGTCGGGTTCGACGGTGACCTTGGGGTGGCGGCGGGCGAGGAGTTCGGCGAACCGCCAGTGGGTGGTGGCTCGCCGATCGTCGAGCAGTCCGGCGGCGGCGAGCGCGAATGCACCGACGCAGTGGGCCGCGACCAGTGAGCCGCGCTCGTGTGCGGTCGACAGTGCATCGAGTACGGCGGGAGCGGGTGGTGTGCGGAAGCCGGCCCATGGCAGGGCGATCACCAGATCGGCCGAGGCGAGCCGCTCCAAGCCGTGCGTGATGGTGAGCGGCACCCCGAGGTCGGTGGGGACCGGCCCGGGCCGGTCGGTGCACAGCGCGAAGTCGAAGCCGGGCAGTGTCTCGCCGTGGGGGCCGAAGACCTCGGCGACGATACCGACGGCGAGCATGCCGACTCCGGGCGGGGCGTACGCGGCGACGGAGATGAAGGGTGGCACCTGCGCAGTGTGGCACTAAACCTGCGATCAGTGGCATCTGTGCCACTCGTGAACGACCGGCCTGCGCGGAAGGATTGAGGCCATGACAGACGCACCGCTCGGCCGCAGCGCCGTGTACACGATCCTGACCACCGGCTACGTCGGCTCCACCGGCCCCGGAGTCGCCGCCACCGTCTCGTACATATCCGACGCCGACCGGCATGTGATCTTCGACCCGGGCATGGTGGCGAGCCGTGACCGTATCCTCGCCCCGCTCGCCGAGTTGGGGCTCGGTCCCAACGACATCACCGACGTCGTGCTCAGCCACCACCACCCGGACAACACCATGAACGTGGGCCTGTTCGGACGGGCCCGGGTGCACGATCACAAGGTGGAGTACCGCGGCGATCAGTGGAGGAACCGGGACGCGGAGGGCTACGAACTCACTCCGTCGCTCAGGCTGATCCGCACCCCGGGCCACAGCGCCGAGGACATCACCCTGCTGGCGGGCACGGATTCGGGCGTGGTCGCCTTCGCCGGTGACCTGTGGTGGCACGCGGACGGCCCGGCGGACGATCCGGTCGCCCCCGACCGTGAGGTGTTGCGTGCCTCCCGGCTCCGGGTGCTGACAGCCGCGGACCTGATCGTGCCCGGCCACGGCGGCCCGTTCAAGGCCGACGACACCACGCCACGCTAGCCGGACGCGGGCGCGCGACGGGCGGACGCGCTGCCGGTGCACCCGCTGATTTTCGAACGAGGGAATCGATGGGGTTACGGCGACGGCGTGCACGGAGCCCGGCAAGAGGCCCCCTGTGCATCCGCCTCGCCGCTTCCGGGGCCAATGCCCCCTTGAGGACGGCCGAGAGGCATGGGTCCGTCCCCGCCTGGTGGCGGATGAGCAGCGGGAGGTGCCACCTGGGCCGCCCGTCAGTTGTGGCATGCCTCGCGGGCGTGCCCGAAGCCGATGCCCCGGGTGGTCAGGTCCGTGAGAAGCCGGGCACAAGGGCGTAGACGTGTCGCTCGCGGACCATCCGCGGGGCACCTCGCCCCAGAGGGGGGCCGATGACCGCCAAGTCGGCCGCGGCCCCTTGGCATCGGTGAGGAGCGCCCCGTCCAGTGAGGGCCACTGGGCGCCATCGGCACCGCCCACGCGGCTTCTGGCTGCGCGCGATTGCCGGGCCGGGGACAATGGTGCCGTTGTCGTGGCGACGGTTGATGCTGGGGGAGAGATGGCGGAAGCGCTTCAATGGCCGATGTCGTCCGTCGCCACACCGCGGGCGCGGGTGAGCTTCGACGGCACGACGGTCACCGTCTGCCGCCGACACCTGCCCGGGCTGCGGTGGCGTCCGCCTGTCGCGTATTCGATGGCGCGCGTGCTGGGCGCCGAGTTGGTCTGGCTGGGCGGGGAAGGGGAGCGGCGCCGGTTCGACCTCTACCTCGCCCGGTCGCCGACTCTGCGGATACCGATCACCGTCGGCCGGAACCCCCACCGAGGGGTGGGCCTCTCCAGAAAGCAGCGGTGGGACGCACTGACCGCGGCCATCAACGCAGCTGCCGGGCACCGGGTACGCCGGGTGCTCGATGCCACGCTCGGCCTCGGCCCCTGGTCCGAAGACACCTGGCGGCAGGCGGAGGCTCTGGCGCCGGAGCTGAGCGTGTTCGGCGAACGGGGCACACCCATGTCGGGTCGCGCGCCGCAGTCACACCGCGACGTGATCGAGCGGGCTCTGCTCGCGCCCCTGCGCAGCCCCGGGACCGTCGTCGACTCGATCCCGGTACCGGTGGGGACATGGAGCGGGTTCCTCGCTGACCGCTCCGCGCACGACCGGGAGCAGGCCGAGGCCTGGCACCACCTCATCGCCGGACTGGCGAACCAGCCGGGAGCGCTCCCGATGATCGGCGACGCCTGACCGTCCCGGACCTGCGGACACGACGGCGCCTCGTCACCTGCTGGGCCATCGATCAATCCTGTCCACGACCTGTCCGCCGGCCTGCCGCGCCAGAGAGGGATGCGCTCTTCCCGCGGTGCGGCGCGCCGACGTCGACGCCGACAACGCCAAGCACGCACCAGCGACTGACAACGACGTGACCACATCCCACCAGAAGCCGCCCGACCGTCACAGCAGGCACCGGTCCACCGCTAAATGGCCACCACGCAGTCGTAGGAGCTGTGGTGGCCCAGCACGCTGACGATCCCGGCAGTGCCGTCGCCGAAGAACCTGGAGACCACGCCTGCCGGACGGCCACCGAACAACAACGGCGCGAGCACTGGTGCGACGTGGGCGAGCTGCGGCTCGTCCGCGCCATCGGCGATCATGGCCACCTCGCAGGTGCGCGCAGCCACGAATTCCTGCACCACACTGGTGCCGGTCGAGGCAGCGCTGGTGACGGCTGACTCCCATTCCGCCTGGGCGGTGTCCCTGCCGATGACGACCTGTTCCCCGCTCATACCGATGCTCTCCTTGAGCACGAGCGACTCGCGGTTGTCCACCGCGAAGCGGACGAGGTCCACCTTCTTCCCGTCCCGGGTCGTCCACCGGTGGGAGAGGATCCGGGTCCACGGTAGGTAGGTGTCGACCAAGGTGCGTTCGGCGGCGCTCATCCAGGGCCGCCCCTCGGAGAGCATGCCCATGGTCAGCTTGCTGGACAGGAAGGTGGAGGTCTGGGTGCCGACCAGCAGGCAGCCGCCGTCCAGTGCGGCCTGGACCGGTGCGGTGTCGATGCCGAGCCCGGCCCAGTCCGGGATGGTGAAGTCCCTCAGGCCCAGCGGGTAGCGCAGATGGGGCGGGCAGTCCCAGGCCTGGTGCAATTCCTCGGGTTCGAAGAAGTGCGCGGTCAGGCCATGGCTGTTGAGGTAGTCCTCCTGCATCCGGAAGTACCGGGTGAACCCGCCTTGGTCGCGTGCGCTGCCCAGCAGGGCCACCCGGGGGGCCACGCCGAGCTCCTCGCTCAGGTCTCGGAACATCCGGGTACGGACGGCGAACGGCTCCTGGTAGCCGAAAGGCAGCCGGCCCTGGTCGTCGGCGTAGAGCTTGCGCCACGTCTCCAGGCGGCAGTGCGCCTCCACCGGCCCTCCGAGTCCGCCGCTGACGTTGAACTCCAGGAACTGCGGCCCGCTCGGGCCGATGACGATGTCCGGTCGGGCCACACAGGTCGCGAACCGCTCCTCGAGGAACTGGTCGTTCAGGAAGAGCTGGTGCTCGTTCGCCGGCATCCGATACGCCGCGAGCCTGCCTGCGGTGGTGGGGGCGGTCTCCAGAGCGGTGCGCCGCACCAGGTCGAGCATTGCGTTGCTGACCCGGAACAACTCGGCGTAGGACGCGCGTGGCAGCGCAATCGGCGCAGCGGGCAGCAGTGACTGGCTGTGGCAGCCGGTGTCCCGAATCTCGGTACGCAGCATGTCCCGGATCGTGTGCGCCGGTGCCGCGGGCGGCGCCAGCCGGTGCTGGCCGAACCACGGGTGTCCTGAGGGCTTTTGCCGACTGACCTCTTGGATCGGACTCATACGCTTTGGTTGCCTTTCGCTTCGTGCGGCTGTGCGTGCTTCTTGCTCTTCGGCTCGTGCTCGTGGACCCGCTGCTGGGTGGGGCGAGAAGGGGGCACGTCATGGGGGGCTGGACGCGGTTTGATCCAGCGGTGAGTTGCGGGTGACGCGGACGACGTACTGAGGGAGACGAGCGGGGTCAGCCTGCCGCGCGGCAGCGGACCATGTAGGAACGCTCGAACGCGATGACGGTCTCCCCGGTCGACTTCGTGCCGATGGTCTCCACCGTGACGATGCCGTGCCCGTGCCGGGACCGGGACAGCCGTTTCTCAAGCACTCGGCTCGTCGCGTAGAGCGTGTCACCGACGTATACGGGCTCCTTCAGGCGGACCTTGTCCCAGCCGAGGTTGGCCACCGCTCGGGCGGACAGCGCCTGCACCGTCATGCCGCCGACCAGACAGAGAGTGATCCCGCTGTTGACGAGGACTCGTCCGAACTCGGCGCCCTCCGCGTAGTGGCGGTCGAAGTGCAGCGGATGCTGGTTCATCGTCAGCAGGGTCAGCCAGGTGTTGTCGGCCTCGGTGATCGTGCGTCCGGGCCAGTGGCGGATCGTCATCCCGGGCTCGAAGTCCTCGTAGTCCCCGCCGTGCTCTTCGATGTACTCGTTGTCGTTGACGCGGCGCAGCGTCATATGGCCTCCTTCCGGCAGGCCGCAGCATGGAGTGCGGCGGCAGCGGCCGTGTCCTCGATGGCCATGCCCACACAGCGGAACACCGAGGTGCGGTCGCCCGCAGCGGGCGCTGCCGCTGCCAGCTCGCCCAGTTCGCGCAGCTGGTCTGAGGTGATCAGCCCGTCGGCGAGCGCGGCCCGCACCTCGCCTGCCTCGGCCAGCGCTGCCGCCCTTTGCTCCACGACGACCGATGCGGATGCCAGCAGCCTCGGATCGAGCTCGAGGGCGTCCTCGTGGGTGCCGCCGATCACATTGACGTGTGCACCGGGGGTCACCCAGTCCGCGTTCACCAGCGGCGTACGGCCGGCGGTGGAGGTCGTCGTGCAGATGACCGCGGCGTCGGTGACCGCGTCCTGCACCGTGCGGCACACCGCGACCCGGATCGGCCGGTCCAGGGTGTCGCCGATCCAGCGGGCGAACTCCTCGGCGCCGGCCCGGGTGCGAGAGTGCACTCTGATGGAGCTGACGGGACGTACGGCGGACACCGCCCTCACCATCGCCCGCGCCTGCACCCCGGCGCCGATGACCGCGAGTTCCCCGGCATCCGGGGGAGCGCACAGGCGGGTCGCCAGGCCGGCGACTGCGCCGGTGCGGACTGCGGTCAGTTCGGCCCCGTCCAGCATCGCGATGATGCGCCCTGTGGCCAGGTCGGTCAGCACGACCACGCCGTGGATCAGTGGCAGCCCGCGCTGCGGGTTGTCCGGGGTGAGTGTGGTGATCTTGACGCTGCCCACGCCCCGCTGTTCCCAGATCGCCGTCCCGGCCAGCAGCTCACGTCGCAGGCCGTGCTGGATGATCGTCCGGGGAGGCGAGGAGGTCCGGCCCGCCGACAGGTCGACGAAGGCTTCGGCCAGTGTGTCGATGACTCGCAGCAGCCGGTCCGGGCCCGCCATGTCCTCTGCGGTGATGGTCACCGGCCCGGTCATGCGGAGCCCGCCTCGACGCCGACGCCGACGCCGGCGCGGACGCTCAGCTCGGCCACCACATCCACGATGAGGTCTTCCTGGCCTGCGATGGCCTGCCGCCTGCCCAGCTCGAAGAACACGTCGCGCGGGTCGACCCCCGCCTGAGCGGACCGGTCGAGCACCTGGTGCTTGAAGCCGGAGAACACTCCGGCCAGGCCGCTGACGATACTCAGCGATCCGGTATAGGGCACGGCGGGCATCAGCTCCCGCTCGGCGAACTCGGCGGCGTCCAACAACGCGTACAGTCCGATGCCGGTCGGGAACCCTGTCCGCTCCAGCACGGGCACCAGCACCTCAAGCTGGGTGTTGCCCGCACCGGCGCCGAATCCGCGCCCGCAGCCATCGATGATCGTGGACCCGGCCTGGGCGGCGGCCACGGAGTTGGCGACTGCCATGCCGAGGTTGTTGTGCCCATGGAAGATCACCGGCACGTCGACGGCGTCGTGGATCGCGCCGATCCGCTCGGTGACGTCGGCAGGCAGGAAGTGGCCGGCGGAGTCCATGATGCCCACCGCGTGTGCTCCGTAGGCGACCAGACGAGCGGCGTGCTCAGCCAGTTCGGCGGAAGTCGCCATATGACTCATCATCAGCACGCAGTGCGCCTCGGCGCCCTCCTGCCGGAGGAACCCAAGGTGGCGTTCGGCCAGCGAGGACTCGGTGCAGTGCACGCCGATACGGATCACGTCGGCACCGTGCGCGATCGCCCTGCGCAGGTCGCCGGAGGTGCCCCAGCCGGGCAGCATGAACACGCCCATCCGGCTGCTGCGTAGGGCTTCCCGTACGGTCGACAGCATCAGGTCGTCGCTGACGGCCGCCTGCCCCGCCTGGAGCGTGGAGGCGCCCAGGCCATTGCCGTGGCCCACTTCCACCACCGGGATGCCGGCCGCGTCGGCGGCCACCGCGTACCCACGCAACGCGGCCAGGCCGAGCTGGTGCCGAACCGCGTGCTGGCCGTCGCGCAATGTGGCGTCGTAGATCTGCACAGCGCTCATCCGCCCACCTCCGTCCTGGCGGCCAGGGTGAGCCGGGCCGCGTGCCGTTCGGCGACCGAGATGGCGGCCGCGTCGATGATGTCCAGGTTCCCGGCGTATCGAGGCAGCACGTCGCTGTCCGCGGTGACTTCCAGGGAGACGAGGACCCGATCGCCGTGCACCGCGCAGGCGACGACCTGGTAGCCGGGCGCGAACGACCGCACCTGCTCTGCCGCTTCGTCGAGCACGCTGCGCACCGCCTCGGTGGTGGCCCCTGGCACGATCGCGTGGACGGTCGTCCGGAACGCCGCCGGGGGCGCGGCCGGACTGATGTTGAGGATCGCTTTGGTGTCGGGCACGCCGGTGAAGGCGGTGATGGCCTGCTGGGTCGTCGCGACGTACTCGTCCAGGTTGAGCCGGGTGGCGCGGCCGGCGATGTTGCTGGCCACGGTGGAGACGACTTCGATGTAGAGCACCGTGAACCGGCCGGCCAGTGCGTGCGCGACGGGGATCGAGGCCTGCCCACCGCAGCTGATCAGGCTGATGTTCCGCACGGTCGGCGCCTGTGCGCCGGTCACTGTCGGTACCACCATCTGCCCGACCCGGCTCGGGGTCAGGTCGATGACCAGCGTGTCCAGCGCCTGGAGCAGTCGCCAGTGCTCGGCGTGTGACAACGCGTTGGTGGCATCGAAGACCACGTCGAAGGGGCGTGGTGCGGCGAGGATCGCCTTGATGCCGCCCGCCGTGGTCGGGTAGCCGAGGTCGGCGGCGTATCGCAGACCCGCGGAGTCGGGGGTGCGCCCGGCGACCAGTCCGCAATGCAGCAGCGGGGAGCGGTGGATCTTGCCGATCAGGTCCTGCCCGATGGCCCCGGTTCCGATGACGGCGACGGTGATGGACGCAATGCCGCCCTCGTGCGCCATGGTGACGTCCTTGGCGAAGGTCATGGCCTGCCTCCCGCGCCGCCGCTGGGGCCGGCGTGCTGGCCGAATCGCTCGGCCCAGGCGTTCCCCAGCGCGACCGTGGCGCGGGCGCGCCGGGCGAAGGGCGGGCCCACCATGTTCCCGTCCAGGACCGCGATCCCGCCGTCGGCCTCGCGTACCGCCTCGGTCACCCGGCGAGCCAGCCGCAGGCCGTCCGCGTCGGGACGGAACGCCCGGTTGATCGGACCCAGCTCGCCCGGGTGCACGGCCGCCTTGCCGTGGAAGCCCAGCTCACGAACCCGGTCGATCTCCTCCGCCAGCGTTCCGGGCTCGGTGAGCCGGAAGTTGGCCGTGTCGATACAGGCGGTGCCGTGGCGGGAGCAGGCCAGAGCCATCGCCTGCCGGGCGGCGAGCATGCCTGCCCAGGTGATCTCGACGCCCAGGGTGGCGGCCAGGTCCGCCGAGCCGAAGATCAGCCCGTCGGCCGCTGCCGCTATCGCGTCGATGTCGTCGAGAGCTGCCGGGGTCTCCACGGTCACGTAGATCTCCGGGTGCGCCCCCGCCGAGGCCAGGATGGCCCGTATCAGCTTCACCTCGGCCGCGGAGTCCACCATCGTCATCACGATGAAGCCCGGCCTGACCAGGCTCTCGGTGAGCATCACCAGATCGCGGACGGCCTCGATGGACCCCAACTCGTTGATGCGTACGGCGATGTTCGCGGAGCACGGAGCCTTCTCCAGCGCCGCCCGGCACACCGACCGCGCCGCGTCCCGCTCCTGCCGCGGGACGGAGTCCTCCAGGTCGATGAGATGCACGTCCGCGTCATACGACCAGGCCTTCACCACCCGATCCAGCGACAGTGCAGGTGTGTACAGGACGCTGCGCGGGATCGCCCGCGCCGGAACGTCCTTCATCGGACCGCCTCCCCGGGTAGCGCGACCGCCGGCTGCGCGCCCACGTCGACCAGCACCGAACACAGCCGGCGGATCTGCTCCTTCGTCTGCCCCGCGCGCATCATGACGCGCAGGCCCGCCGTGCCGCGCGCGACGATGGGGAAGAACACCGGCGAAACGTAGTAGCCCGCCTCGATCACCCGGCGGCCCGCCTCGATCACCGTCTCGTCGCTCATCGGTACCAGGCGGATCGGGTAGTCGTTTCCGGTCTGATCGGTGTGAATCAGCGAGTCGAAAAGCTCGATGTTGCCGGACAGTCGGTTCTGCAGGGTGGTCAGTTCGGCGGTGTGATGGATCTCGGCCGACGCAAGGCCCGCGCCGACTGCGGCGGTGTTCAGCGGCTGTGAGTAGCTCAGGCCGCCGCCGAAGCGTTCGATGACGCGTAGCAAGTCCTTGGAGTACCCGTCGAGCACGATGGCCGCACCGCTGGTGCCGAACGCCTTGTTCAGGGTCGCCACTACGATCGTGCGCTCGTCGAGGACCGGGCTGTGGGAGCGGACGTAGCCGACGCCCCGCTCGCCGTACGCCGACAGCGAGTGGGAGTCGTCGTAGTAGACCAGCAGTCCGTACTTGTCCTGGAGCTCGGCCAGTTCCTTGACGGGTGCGTAGCCTCCCAGGCTGTCGCTGCCGTCGCAGACATAGGCGACCTTGGCGTACTTCTTGCAGGCGTCCTCGATGAAGCCGAGGTCATGGTGGCGAGACGTGACGACCTCGGTCTCGTCGGCGCACACCGGCTTGATGTTGGCCATCGACACATGGGCGTTCTTGTCGAAGATCATGAATGGCCGGGTGCCGTTGCCCAGGTGGCCGGAGGCGATCAGCGGCAGCAGGCCGAAGGTGGCGACGCTGGCGGAGAGGGAGCAGACCACATGGGCGCCGAACAGCTCGCCCAGTGAGGCCTCCAGCTCCAGCAGGGCGGGTATCTGCACCCGGCTGCGGGCGATGCAGTGGTCCAGTACACCGTAGTGCCGGAGCGCTGCCACTGCGCCCTCGATGACCTTGGGGTGGGAGTCGAGATCCAGGTACGAGCAACAGCTGAAGTTGATGAACTCATGGCCCGTTTCGGTACGCAGCACACCGTCGTTCAGGTGAGCCACGATGCCGGCCAGTCCGCTGCGCTCCGACATGTTCCAGAACTCGTTGCCGATCCCGATCAACTTGTCGTTGTTGCGGTACCGGTGGGTGGGGATGAGGGCCTTCCTGCTGGTCACGCCACCACCCCTGCGGGCTCGTAGGTGCAGGCGCTCGGGAGCTGGCGACGGGATGTCGTGCCGAGGGCTCCACCGAGCACGTCCGCCCGGCGCAGGACCTTCGGGCTGCGCAGCCTCATGTTGGAGTTTGCCTGGTCAGGCGACTCGTCTTGGTGGCACCAACGAAACGGCAGACGGAGCATCTGCTTCGGTTCCAAGACCAATTCACCAGGATGTGCCGTGGCCACAACTTCGTCCTCTTCGTTGCTTGTTGATCATCAGTGTTCTGTCACGGCTCACGTATGGCCATGACTGGAGCCGGATCCGGCTCGGCGGCCGATCTGGTCCGGCGCAGTGCCGGCTGCCCTGCGAGGCTCAGTGCAAGGGCGACGGTTCCGCCGCCGACCGCGGCCCACGCCGCCTGCGAGGAACTGCCCAGGAAGGCCAGCCGTCCGCCGATCGCCGTGCCCAAGCCGACACCGAGGGCACTGGCGCTGGTGAGCCAGGAGAATGCTTCCGAGAGGGACGCCTTGGGGGCCAGCGACTCCAGCAGTGCGCTGCCCGTGATCAGTGCCGGCGAGGTCGCGATCCCGGCGATGAAGGCGAGAGACAACGTCACCGCCCAGTCGTGCGTGAAGACCAGAGGCAGCGTGGCGAGTGTCAGCACGCACGTGGTGATGGAGAGCAACCGCGCCTGGGGCAAGCGCCAGTGCATCCCACCGTAAAGCAGGCCGCCGAGCAGGCTGCCCACCGCCATCAGCGACAACAACACACCGCCCAGCGCGGGTGCGGACCGCTCCTGGGCGACGGCCACCATCGCGACGTCGATCGCGCCGAACAGGAAACCCATCCCAGCGTAGATGATCACCAGTAACCACACACCGGTCACCGTGATCACCCGCCGGGGGCTCCGGACCGAAGACGTCTCCCGATGCGCGGGCTCGGACTGACGGTGCAGCGCCACGGCAATGGAGCCGACCGTGGTCAGCGCCAGGCAGGCGACCAGGCCTGCGGCCGGGTGCGCATAGGACGTCAACACGGTGACCAGCAGCGGACCGAGCAGGAATATCGTGTCGTCCAGCATGGACTCCATGGCGTAGGCGGTCCGCAGCGCATCCCGGTCGACCATCACCGCCCACCGCGCCCGCATGAACGAGGCGAAGGACACCGAGGTGCAGCCGGTGGCCGCCGCCGCGAGGACCGGCAGCCAAAGCGGCGCCTCCACCGCGATGGAAACCACCAGCAGAGTCATCCCCACCGCATGTGCCGGGCACGCGGTGAGAAGCACTCGCCGCTGACTGAGGCGGTCGGCCAAGCGCCCGAACACCGGGCTGGCCACTGCCTGCGCGGCCAGCATCACCGCTGCCACGGTTCCCGCGTCGGCGAGGGACGCGGTCGCCACCGAGGCCAGCATCAGACAGCTGATGGACCGCATGGCGATCGGGAACCGTCCCACTGTGCCCCAGAACGCCAGCCTCGCGACACCGGGTGTCCGCAGCAACAGAAGATAGGACCTGGGCACGCCGCGGACCCGACGCTCAGAATCCTCGGCGGTGGTGTGCATGACGATCACTTCCTGGGCGCCGGCTCGGATGGCTCAATCGGGCTAGGGACAACCGCGCCTCCTGGCGACCGTGTCCCTTGCCGCCACCTTGACCCTCCCGACCGTCGGTCAACATGAGCAACCACTACTCAGAGATCGTCTTCTCTCATGAAGCCGTTGGCCTTCTGAATGTGACCGGTGCGTTCCGTTGGTCAGACACGACGTCGACGGTCCTGCGGCAGGGATGACACGTGGGCCCATGCCCCGCCGGGTCACCCATCACCCGCCCTGGGACAGTGGTTCAATACGGTCCACCCCCGCCCGGCAGGCTGACCCGACGCATGAATCGCGCACGCATACAGTTGCGCCCTGCGGTCGCGCAGCAGTGGCAGTGGCAGTCTGAGCAACAGCTACTCACGACCTGTTCCCCGTGATCTGGCTACGGTCCGGGTCATGACGACTGTTGACTGGTCAGGTGTCCGAGCCACGGTGCTCGAGCTGGGAGAAGAGCCGGGTCCTGCGGAAAACGGCAGGAGCATGGCAGTGGTTCGACGACGCGATGACGGTGGCGGAACACGAGTTGCTCGGTGGACCATTTCCCAATCCGCTGCACGCCTCGGCCGACGCTCTCTGGGCTGCCTTGGACGCCGAGCACCCTGACGCGCATCCCGAGCAGTACCCGGATCCGCACTGCGAGGAGTCCAGAACTGCCAAACGGGCATGGGGAACACGTCGATCGGACCTCGAGCGGGCGCTGAGGACCACCGGGGCTCTGCCGTTGTGTCACCACGGATGCGTATCTCGTGAATGGCTCGCGGTGAACGGTGCGGAACGCGGCACGATGCGGTGCGATCCGGAAGGCGACGGCGTGCACCTCTACCCGGATCATCTGGACGGAGACCCGGACAGCCGGCGCATCACATTCGGCCAGTTCTACCTCGCGTGGCTCGAGGAAGCGGCACGAACTATCGCCGGGAGTGCCTGGTGCGGAGCGGACCGCTGACACTCATGTGCACGCTCCAGGGGGTTTCCTCGCCATACCGCAGGAAGGCTGTCAGGAGGATTGCCCTCGCTTATAGCAGTGATTGCGTGAGAAATGATGTGACCGCGTGGTGCACACTATCCCTTTCCTGTATCCAGAGAGTTCGATAATATTCCGCCATGTATGACGTGCAAGAATTCTACGATCAGCTCGCACCCGACTATCACCTCATCTACGGTGACTGGGACAGGACAGTAAAGGTCCAGGGTGCTGCCCTGGACGCACTGATCCGCTCGGCGATCGGTGTCAAAGCCACAGTGCTGGACTGTGCGTGCGGGATCGGAACTCAGGCCATCGGCCTTGCACTTCACGGGCACCTGGTCACGGGTACCGACATCAGTCCGGCGGCAGCCGAGCGCGCAACCAGGGAAGCAGCCCAGCGTGGACTGGACGTACCCACGAAGGCGGCAGACATGCGCGCGCTCCCGTTCAGCGACGCCGCCTTCGACGTTGTTGTGTGCGCCGACAACGCCCTGCCTCACCTGCTGACTGCGGAAGACCTGCGCACGGCACTGGGAGAGATGCGCCGTGTGCTGCGCGGCAAGGGCCAGCTGTTGATCAGCACCCGCCCTTACGACGAGATCCGAAAAACGCGTCCCTCCTCAACCACCCCGCAATTTCACGGTTCAGGTAGTGATCGAACCATCACATTCCAGTTGTGGGACTGGCACGAGGACGGAGAGCGCTACGACCTGGAGCATTTCCAGGTGATTCCCGACAACGGTGATTGGCGCGTCAAGGTACGTCGCACCACGTACTGGGCAATGACTCAGGATCAGTTGATCAGCGGCGCGGCTGACGCGGGATTTGACGAGGTCACCTGGATGACGCCCGAGGAAAGTGGCTTCTTTCAGCCTCTCCTCACCGCCCGGGTGCCCTGACGGCCGCCCCGGATGCGTACGGAGGCAGGAGGCCTCCGAGAACGTCTGTGTCTGCCGACGCCTCCGCCGACGAGACATACGGGAGCCGTCCGCGCGGACTCACTGCAGTGGCAGCTGGCGCCGAGGTGCGGCACTCGGTCCCAGGGTCTTCCGTCGGAGCTGTAGCCGACGGCGACTCACTCGACGGCTCGGTGCAACGTCCGCCCACTGCTGCCCGGCACCGGTCGGGCGACTGCGGCCGCCGCGTGACCCACGCCTGCTCGTCGGCGGCCCGGGCGTCATGTCGACGAGGTCCAGCAGCGGCAACGGTCACGCAGCGGGCCGCATGAGGCCCGGGGTGACGGCCTCCATGGCAACCCCGCGAGTACCCCAGCCCGTGCCGGTGCCGCCGCATTACCGGGGCGGCGAGGAAGCGGCCCCGAGCTGCCTGTGCGGAAGCAGCGACAGGGCGGTGCCAGTGAGTCCGCTGGTTCCGGCTGTGCTTGAGCGGCCGTCCCTCGTTTGTGCCGCAGCAGACCATCGCAGCCACGACCCAAGCCCGGTCTTTCGCGCGGGAGAGGGTTCAGCCGGACGTGGTTCACGGGAGGAGCCGGTCGGCCAGTTCCCGGCGGGTGGTGAGGCCGAGCTTGGCGTAGACGCGTTGCAGGTGGTTGTCGACGGTGCGGACGGAGAGGGTCAGTTCCGTGGCGATGTCCTTGCTGAACATTCCCCGGGCGGCGAGCAGTGCGATCTCGTGTTCTCTTCCGGTGAGCCGTACGACGTCCTGGCGAGCCATGAGCGCGGGGGTCCTGGCTCCCTCGCAGCGGGCTTCGAGGGCCTCGGCGCGGACGGCTGCGGCGCTGGCCCGGCGGGTCTGCCCGGCCTCTTTCAGAAGTGCGGCGGCGGTGCTCGCCGCCTCGGCCGCCAGTAGGTCCGCTCCTATGGTCTCCAGGGCGTCTGCGACGGAGAGCAGGCCCTCGGGGTCGTTTGTGGCCCATGCGGCGGCCAGGTCGGCGCGGGCCCGGTGGAAGCGTCCGGTGCACTCGGACGCGATCTCCGCCAGCCGCGCGGCGGCCTCGCGGGCTCCTCCGAGGCGGACGAGATCGGTCAGGAGGATGGCTTCGGACGCGGTGTGCCCGCGGTCGAATGCCGCCTGGGCGGCCTCTGCCAGGACAGTTCGGGCGCGGGTCAGCTCTCCGCGGGCGACATGCAACCAGGCCTCGCCGAGGTCCTCTTCGGGGAAGTGCCCTGAGGTGGGAAGCAGGGCGCGTTCGGCCCGAGCCGCTTCCGCGGCTTCGAGATCGCCCTGGACAGCAGCGGCGGCCGTCAGACCCGCCAGTGCCATCGACAGGATGATCGCGACGTGTGGGCGCGACGCTCGGGCGACTTCCGCGCACCACCGCCGAGCCTGGGCCGGGTGTCCGGCAAGCCATGCACCACGAGCCAGATTGAAGGCCAGCATCCGGCGGTCCGTGGTCACGCTCCTGTTCGAAAGGCCCGCGAACGCCTGCTCTCCCACTGCCTGGGCCTCGGCCAGACGGCCGCTCTCCGCCAGGGCCAGGGCAAGAACGGCGGGCTGCCCCGCCTCGTGCGCGGCCGGGGTGTGCTCGTCCCGGTCGGTGTCGGCCGCACTGAAGGCGATGGCGCGGCGGACCCAGTCCTCGGCCTCCTCGCCGTGGCCCGTGAGCGAGAGAGCCATGGACTTGCCCATGGCGGCCCACAGCCATGTCGAGGCGTCCGGTGACTGCCCGGCGTCGGCCGTGAGGTCTGCGTACAGGGCGAGGCTGTGTTTGACCTCGCCCACGGTGAACGCGTTGGCGGCGAGCAGCGCGCGGAGACCGAACGGGTCGGTGACCCGGCAGCGGGCGGCCTCGATGACGTCGAGAATTCTTTCGTAGGTTGCCCCGATTCCCCACATGAGGTTCTGCGACCGCACCAGCACTGCGGACAGGACTTCCTGGTCGCCGACGGCCATGGCATCTGCCTCGGCCAGGACGTCTTCGGCCGCCTGGAAGTCACCCGCATCGTGCAGCGTCTTCCCAAGCAGCAGCCGGATCTGGAAGCTGCGGTGCTCCTGGGGGATCGCCCGGAGGAGACCGAGCGCGCGCGGGTACTCACGGGCATGTCCGGCGAGACCTGCCGCGCGGACCAGCAGAGCGGGGTCGGCCGTGCCGGTGGCCGCGAGGTTGTAGGTGGCGAGATGGATCGCGTCCTCTCGGCGACGGGCCCCGCTCTTCTCCAGCAGACGGACCTGCCGCAGCAGAGTGTCCCGGCGACGCTGGGCCGTCATGTCGGCGCGCAGTACCTCGCCGTAGAGGGGGTGGGCCAGCCGGACCGCGGTGCGTCGTTCCTCCTGGGTGACGACGATCAGTCCCGCCTGCTCCAGCTGGTCGATCATCCAGGGCTCGGCGGCGTCCGATTCCAGATGGCCCAGGGACAGCGGCTCGCACAGCGACAGGACATCCAGCACCTGCCGGCCCGCGGACGGGGCGACGGAGAGCCGGGACCGGATCAGATCGCTGAGGCGCCGCGTGCCCTCGAGCCGGTCCGCGGTCATCTCCCAGATCTCGCCGTCGCTCGTGAGCGTCCCCGCGGCCACCGCCCCCGCCACCAGCTCGCGCAGGTAGAGGGGGTTCCCGCCGCTGGTGGTCAGCAGCTGACTGACCGCGCTTCTTCCGACGGGCCCCTCCAGGACCTGTTCCAGGAGCGTCTCGACCTGTCGTCGTCCGAAAGCCGCGAGGTCCACTTGGTGGACCGCGTCCCCGTGCCCCAGCGCGTCCACTGCCACCGCGCCCTCGCCGTCCCCCGACCGCACGGTTCCCAGTAGGAAGACCACCCCGGCGTCCATCAGCTGCCGCAGCAGCATGGCCGAGGTCGCATCCAGCAGGTGGATGTCGTCAACGAGGAACACCATGCGGGACCGCGAGCCCGGATGCGACAGCAGTCTGGCCACGGTGGCGAACCCTGACACCGGGTCGGACAGGTCCACGCCGTCGGGCAGCAGATGGGCCAACGCTCCCAGGGGAACCGACGCAGCGGCTGCGGTGGCAACCGCCCTGCCCGGGCGGTGCCCGGCCCCGATCGCTCGGTTCAGGCACTCCTCCGCCAGCCGGGATTTACCCACCCCGGCCGGCCCGAAGATCAGGAACCCGGAACTGCGGGGATCGTGCAGGACGTCGTCGAAGTCTTTGAGCTGGGGCTCGCGCCCCACCAGCGGCCAACGCCGCAGCACGCTGTTTCGACTCATCCCCGTCGCCCTCCACTGGTCCTGGGACGTCCGCGGATTGGCCTGCCGCCCACTTGTATCGCTCCCGAGTGACGCGGACTGAGCCAGCAGCAGTCGGACGCCCGTGCGATTTTACCCGGGCGCCCCGCCCCTGTGCCCACGGCTCGAAGTGTCTGGCCGCCGGGGCGAACCCGCTCTTGGCGCCCGATTGTGGCCATCACAGAGTGCGTGCTGCGAAGCGATCAAGGAAAGTCGTGCCCTACAACTCTGCGGTACCTGGCTGGCCTCGCGTGATGACAACAGAGCCTCCGCGAACCACTCGGAAGGGGATCGCACCCCCGAGCCACCTGGAGGACCTGCTTTCACGCGCAGAAACCGCCGCAGTGACCCGATCGAGACTCCGGTTCGATCGACAGCCTTCGAGATCGGTACGGGCACAACACTTACGTGTCGGGATGCTCCGGCAGCGCGAGCCAGTCCGACCAGGAGATCTCGCGGCCGAGGAAGCGCGGCTGCTCGAACGGCCAGTCGGCGGCGATCCACTGCGGCACCAGCGCGTCGAGGGCCTGCTCCACCTTGCTACCCACCAGCTCGTCCACCACCCACCAGGAGATCTCGCCGTCCGCGCCGGCCCTCTCCGGTGGGTCGATGTAGACACAGCCGAGCAGAGCTGTCTCCGCCGCGTCGAACAGCGCGTAGTTGAAGGACTGGTGTGCGGCGATCTCCTTCTCGTGCCGCAACAGGTCGGCCTGGTCGGCCTCGTAGGTCATGGTGGCCGCGGGCCAGCCCCAGGCCGGGCCGAAGATGGTCCACAGCCGCTCGCGCGAACCCATCACAGCCGGATAGTCGAGCGGGGTGTCCGCCTCCCGGATCGGCCGCAGGTGATGGCCACCGCCCGGCAGCGGTACCAGGACGGGGTGGACGAAGTCATCGGGAAGCCAGCTCATGGCGCCCGACCGTAGCAGCGCGCGGCCGTCCGATCCCCTGGATTTTCCCCGTATGCCGCCAGGCCCTGCTCTCATGCCGGGCAGGGCCCGCGATCACCCGATCGAGACTCCCGTTCGATCGACAGACTCCGTGATCGGTATGGCAACGGCTTCTCAGTCATGCAAGGCGTCGGGGCTGACGGCTAGGTGGCTGGCGAGTTCGGTTCGGGATCGTATGGCTAGCTTTTCGTAGATATGCGTGAGGTGGTACTCGACTGTCTTGACTGACAGGAACAGTGCTGCGGCCGCTTCCGGGTTGGTATGACCTTTGGCGACGAGCAGCGCCACCTGCAGCTCCTGTTCGGTCAGCGCGACGGGTGAATGACCGCGATGGGCAGGCGTCCCGAAGCCAGCTGCTCGGAGCTCTCTCGCGGAGAGCGCGGCCCAGGGCTCGGCGCGGAGCCGCTCGAACACTTGACGGGCGGCGATGAGAGGGCGACGGGCGGCACGTCGCTTCTTTGCCCTGCGAAGGAATCGCCCGTAGGCGAGCTCGGTACGGGCCTTGGCGAAGGGATCCGGCAGGCGCTCGTGGTGTCGTAGAGCCTCCTCGAAGGCATCTTGGCTGCCCTCGACAAGCCCTCGGCATCGTGAACTCACAGCATGCCCCCACGTGGAGGGCGCCTGCCGGACCTGGTCCTGGAGTTCGGACAGAGCTGCCCGGGCAGCGGAGCGGTCACCGGCGGCCACGGTGGCTTCGATGAGGTCCGGTTGGTGCTGTAGCACCATCGGTTCGACAAGCCCCAAATCCCTGAGCCGCTGCTGAAGGTCACTGAGGCGGGCAGAGGCTTCGGAGTCCTTGCCGGTGCCCAGGTCGAGCAGACCCAGTGCGGTCTCCATGTAGGGGCTGACGAGCTCCGTACCCCGGCCGTCAAGGAGTTCGTGGAACCGTCGAGCGTGCTCGGCGCACTGAGTGGTTCGTCCTCGGGCGGCGTCTATCCGGGCCATCGTGGAAATCGCATAGGCCTGCAAGACCGGCTGTCCGGTCTCGGCGGCGAGGCTGGCTCCTTCACTGGCCAGAGCGTAGGCCTCGTCCCAGTACCCGGTGCGCAGTTGTGTTTCGGCCAGAACAGTCAGGTACGGGGCAAGCCGCTCAGAGGCGCCAATCTTGCGCGCGCGCCCTACCGCCCGTTCCAGCAGCGTACGCGCCGCCGGAAAGCGCTCAAGCCACATGAGATCCATCGCGGAGAAGCTCGTCACCTCGACGCCGATGGAGAGTGGGTCGGTTGTGGTGAGGAACTTCTCGCAAGAAGTGAACACGGCGGCTGCCTCGCTGCGCTCACCGGCGAGCAACATGGTGTGGGCCTGCATCAGCGACGCGGAATCGTGGAAGGCCGCGGCTTCGCCACCGCGGGTCAGGGCAATGGCCCGGTTGGCAGTCGCGTGGGCCTGAAGGATCGCCCCACCCATGCAGGCTGCCCCGGCGGCGGCAATCAGCAGGGGCACCGCCTGTGCCGCTTCCAGCCCGACTGCCGTGTCCACTAATCGGTCGTGGACGCGGCGAGGCGGCTGGCGGACGAGCAGTACCTGACTGCGCAGCCCCGTCGCCCCGGCCCGCACCGCCGAGTCTTCAGTCGTGTTGGTCGCCGCCTCAGCCAGTACCAACGCTTGATCCCCCAGGCCGGCCAGTTGGGCCGCCTCGGCGGCGGCCAACAAGTAGCGGCCCTGCTCCACCGGGGAAGGCGCAAGATCGGCGGCACGCTCGTAAGCGCGGAGCGCGGCGGGCAGCGCACCACGCGCACGGGCACGCGTGGCCGTCTCCGCGAGGGCGCATGCCGCGATTGAATCTGGGGCGGTCGCCGCAGCGGCAAGGTGCCAACTGCGTTGATCGCGGTCCACCAGGCCCTCCCGGCCGTCGAGCGCCCCGGCCAAGGCCCTGTGGGCCTCTCGTCGCAGCTCGGGCGTCGCGATGTGGTACGCGGCAGAGCGCAGCAGGGGATGGGCAAACCGCACCTTGCCGCCTGACAGGTGGACAACCTTCGCAGCCTCGAGTGCCTGGAGGACCCCGTTGTCCAAGGCCAGGGCATGAAGCGCTTCCACCAAGACAGCCGCCTCCTCGGTGTAGCCGGCGGCTGCAACCGTCGCCGCACGGCGACTGGCCTCCGGTAGGGCTGCCAAGCGGGCGGAGTATGCGGCGGTCAGCCGCGGACCCACAGGCAGAGGAGTCTCCGGCAGTTGCACGACCCCATCGGCATGGAGGGCTGACGCCGCCTCCAGCAGAGCCAGGGGGTTGCCGGCGGTCTGCCGGTACAGCCGATTGAACGGCTCGCTGCCGGAAGGAACGTCAGCCACCCGCTGCACCAGCACGGCTGCGGCCGCGGGCTCGAGGCGAGCAAGCGCCAACGATGGCAGACCGGCTTCGGTGAACAGGCAACGCTCGCCATCCCGAGCCGTGACCAGCACGGCCACGCCCTCGGCCTGCAAACGCCGCAGAGCGAAGAGCAACGCATGCGCGCTTGCCTCGTCCATCCAGTGCGCGTCGTCCACGGCGACCACGACAGGTGCTGTCGCTGCGGCTTCCGTGAGCAGTGTCAACGTGGCCGCCCCCAAAGTCGGCCGCTCTGGGGCTTCCCCCTCCTCCAGCGACAGGGCGGTGCGCAAAGCGCGCGCCTGAACCGCCGGCAGTCGGTCGACCAGGCACTTCACAGGCCAGATGAGTTCGCCGAGGCCGGCGAATGCAAGTTCGGCTTCCATCTCGATGCCTGTGGCCCGCAGAACCGTCATCTCTGCGGCCTCCGCCACTGCTCCTTCGAGCAATGCGGTCTTCCCGATCCCCGGCTCGCCACACAGCACGAGAACCCCACTTCGGCCTTGCCGGGCGGCGGCTAGGAGCAGCCGCAGACGGTCCTGCTCCTCCGCACGCGAAAGCAGTGTGTGCCGCTCATGTCCAAGCATCGCAGCATCCCCCCGAGAAACGATGTCGAAGCAGTGCCGATGGACGGGTGCCGCTCACGATTGTGGCCGCTCCAGAGCCACTCCCGCAGGGACACTAGGGAATCCCCTGGTCCGTAATTCGCCCAGTCCCCGCATCGTTGAAACGCACCAGCTCCTTTGTGCGGATCGTCGAGAAAGGGTAAGGGCGCATGGCCCAGATCAACGAAGGCAAGCGCAATCGTTACTTCAGCAGAGCTGCCGCAGGAGCGGCGCCGGCCGGCTGGTGTACTGCGCCATGATCGCTTTGGTTATTCCCGTGTACTCAAGTCCACCGAACATTCGTTTCAACGGCCGTCGGAGCCTATTCCGCCGCCTGCACCCTCAGTCGGTCACGCCCGCGTCGGTTACGTGTCAAAGAGCCGGCGCGGTTTGCCCGTGAACTCGTTCTTGAGTCCAACTCGGTGCACAACTATGTGTCGTGACCACCCCACTCCGCGACTCAAAACAGGGACGACAGAGGAGGCGGCGAGGAGTCCTCCGATACCTGGGAGACCAGCAAGGAAGGCAACAACCCGACGAGGGACGGTCACTACCGCGGGGCAAGCGCCAACTCGCGCAGAACGCTCGCCGGGCTTCGGAAGATGACCACTCAGACCCGTGAAATGGAGTCGACATGACGAAGCGATCGATCCGGCGTCACGCCAGTGCCCTGCTCATTGCCTTCACCATGGCGGGAGGCATGGGCGTCGGCGTCGCCGGCTCGGCCCAGGCGTCCCCGCACCCCACTGCCGCTGCTGCCGAACAGGCCGCCAACACCAAGGCCCTGGCGCCGTTGCGCGCCACCGCCGGGCCGGCTCACCTGCCCTACTACGGCAGCAACGCCGACTTTCCCACTTGGTTCTTCGGAGCGACTCGTCTCTGCGTGAAGAACCTGGGCACGCAGTACGGCGAGGCGCGCGTACAGACCAGGCTCAACGCGCCGCCCGAGTACATCCCCGTCCAGGCAGGACGGACGCTGTGCGTGAGCCGGTGGTGGGGTGGGGTCCCGATCAACGTCAGGAACAACGCGCAGGCGCCGTTGTCCGTCACCGCCAGCTAGGACGTCTCTGAGCCGGCTCAGCCGTACGGGCACAGAGGCGGGCCGGCCGTCCCCCGGAGCAGAGGCAGGAGCGAGCCGATCGCCGGCTTGCTCCTGCCCACTCCTCAAGCGAGCGACAAAGGAGTCGACATGACAGCAGTGCGGAAAAGGGCCAGAGCCTTGGTCGCCGCCGTTGCGCTTTTGGCGCTGGGCGTGGTGATAGCCCCCTCACAGAGCGCCGGTGCTGATCCCGCTGGTGTGCAGCGCACGCTCGACTGGGAGCAGTCGGCTGACCGCACCCTTCCCGCCGCAGCGCCGCCCAACCTGAACAAGCAGTGGGCGACGTCGTACGGTGCCACGAACGTCACCAGCCCCACACGCGACGGTTCCTACGCAGCCCGATTCGAGCTGAGGAAATCCGATCCGGTCGTCTCCGGCAGCAAGCGCGCGGAGATTTCGCAGCGTGACGAGCAACCCGCCGGCGCTGAGCGGTGGTACGGCTTCAGCATCAACCTCGCGTCGACATGGGCCTACGACACCTCGGCCGAGATCGTGAGCCAGTGGCACCAGTGCGACGTCGGCTGCCCGGGTGGCTCACCACCCCTGGCACTTCTGACCGATGAAGGGCGCTGGAAGATCGACTTCCGCGGCGAGTTCATCGATCTGGGTCCCTACTCCACGGGGGTCTGGGCCGACTGGGTCTTCCACGTGACCTGGCGTACCGACAGTACCGGCATGCTGCAGGTGTGGAAGAACGGCGAACGCGTTGTGCACCGCACCGGAGCCACCCACGGCGGGGGCCCACGATCGCCCTACTTCAAGCTCGGGATCTACAAGTGGGACTGGAACACCGGAGCCCCCTCCAGCACCACTCAGCGAGTGATGTACCACGACGCTCTGCGCCTGGGTGACGAGCGCGCCGCTTACCGGGACGTTGCGCCCGAGCGGGCCTGTACGCGAGCCGTGCCGGTGCCATCCGCGTCCGCCACGACGTACGAGCCGACGAACCCGCCCGCCAACGCCATCGACGGCAATCCGACGACCCGCTGGTCCGGCCAGGGATTCGGCGCCGCACTGATCCTCGACACCGGTGCGCTGCGCCAGCTGTGCGGCGCGACAGTGGCCTGGCACCGCGGTGACCTGCGGTGGAATGACTACACCATTCATGCCTCGCAGGACGGCGTCTCGTACGCGAAGGTGTGGGAAGGCCGCAGCTCAGGGACGACCACGGCACCCGAAACAGTGCTCTTCACCACCGGGTCCATCGACGCCCGCTACCTCAGGGTCTCGTTCTGGGCGAATCCCGAGAACGACTGGGCCAGCATCACCGAAGCCGGGCCACTGGGGCTGTAAGGGAAGCCGGGCGAGAACGATTCCGGCGCTGGGTGAGGCGCCTGTCATCGAGGAGTTGGAGGAGAGAACGCCCGCGCTTTGCGGAGTGGGCGCCTGCCGAACTGGACGGGAAGGCCGTTTCCGGCCTTCCCGTCCAGTCCTGTCCCGGAAGGCGCCAGGGCACGCCCCGCGGCGGATTACAACGCGTCGACCGCTGCCACCTTCCAGCCGTCAGAGGTCAGAGTGAGCGTCATCCGCACCCGGTTCAGGTCGACGCGGGGCCCCTCGACCTGGCTGCTCCGCGTCACCTGGTTGACGAAAAGCAGCACGATCGCCTTGTCGGGCGAGGCCGACACCACCGATGCCGCGGAGCCGCCGCCCTGTGGTGGGGAGGCCACTGTCGCCTTGACCACTCCCTGGTACTTCTTCGCGGTCGGTGCCACCACCGCCTTGGTCGTCCTGCGGTACTCGTCATGGAAGGATCCGGTCAGATGTCCGCGCGCGGCGGCGAAGTCGCGGTCCAGATGCCGGTAGTCGTACGACAGGACGACAGGAGCCGCCGTCCGCGCGGCCGCGAGTGCCTGCTGCCGCGCCTGCTCCGCCCGCCGGCCGTCCGAGTAGTCCTGGGCGAGTACGACGGCCCCGACCAGGGAGGCCGCCGACAGCACGGCGAGCAGGGCCATCACCAGCCTGCGCCATCCCGTGCCCGATGCCCCGGCGGTGCCTTCGGCGTCCGGCTCCGCGGAGTCCTGCTCCGGCTCCTGCGCCGTCTCCGCGCCGGGAACATACCGATCGGACTCCTCCCAGTCCGGTGCCTCCCAGTCCGGTTCGACGGGCTCGGTTTCCGGCTCCTTCGTACGCAAGGTGCGTCCGGAGACCGATCCGCGCGAGGACCGTCCGGTGGGCCGGTCCTCGGGTACTCCCGGGGCGATGGTGTCGCCGCGCGCGGTGCGCTTGGCCGCCGCTCGGACGGCCGCGGTCATCGAGCGGCGAGCGGGGGAGCCGACGCCACGGCCTCGGGTGATCGGGTTCGGCATGGGCTTTCTCCTCACTGGTGGTGCGGGGGTGCGGGGGTACAGGGGCGCGGTCGGCATCGGAAGTGTCTGTCGTCGCGGCCCCGCCTTGGACGGGCTCCGGGCGCCCGTCAGCCGACGAACTCGACGTCGGACGTCAGCCATCGACCGCCTTCGAGCACGAGGTCGAGTTGCAGCCGGTAGGTGCGGGCCTGGCCCTCCGGGGCAGCCGTATTGGTCACCTTGCTGTCGGCGACCACCAGCACGCGGGCGGACTTCTCGTCGGCCCGGGTGATGCCGGCTTCGAGCACCTGCCCCTGGGAGACCGATCTGTTCGCCGCGACCAGCTTCGTCAGCTCGCCCGTCTGCGCGGCGAACTCCTTCTTGAAGTCGCCGGTGGCGCCCTTCAGCACGTTCTCGCTGTCCTTCTTGTAGTGCCGGTAATCGAGCGAGGTGAAGTTCAGCGCCGATTGGCGCGCCGCTGCCAGGATGCCCTGGCGCCGCTGTTCCTGCGCTCGCTGTTCTTGCACCTGAAAGCCCAGCCAGACAGCGAGGACCGTCGTGACGACGGTCGCCGCCGACAGCGACACGGGCATCGCCCTGCCACGGCCGGCGGCCTCCGCCGTCCTCGACCACAGCCGGCGAAGCAGCCGCGCCACGCGCCCCGCGAGGCTTCCTGTCATGCCATCGGTCCGACGAGCAGCCATTGCCACGAGTCCTTTCCGAATACGCTCTGTTCACCGCCGGTCGAGCCGATCTCGACAGGCGTTCCGTCCGGACCCGCGGCCATGCCCGTCTCGGGGTCGTACGGGGTGACATGGGCGGCTCCGTCCGTGCCGGAACCCTTGCGCCCCGATGAGCCGGGGGCGTTCTGCGCGCCGCGCACCGAGGTGGGGCCGCCGCGCGGGGCCGAGCAGTGTGCTCCGGTGTTCGCGGGCCGCTCGCTCGTGTCCGACGGGTCGCGCCGCTGGGTCCCGTATCCCTGCCGGCACGGCGGCGGCTCGTCCGCGTTGACCACCAGTCCGAAGTGGGTGGTGCCGTCGCCCGGGACCACGGTGTAGCTGCCCGCCACCACCACGGGGAAGGTGACCAGGGCCTGCTCCATCCCGGGCAGCCGCGCCACCGTGATCTGGCCGCCGCTGATCAGATTGCCCAGCAGCACCGGCAGATGGGGCCGGTTCGCCGTCAGTAGTGAGTTCACCTCCTGCGCCGCCGGCGTACCGGAGCCGATGAGCTTGCGGATGTCGCCGTCGCTCGACTTCAACTCGGCGGAGAGCGCCGCGAGGTCGCGGGAGAAGGACTTGATGGCAGATCCCTTGTCGGCCTGTGTCTTCAGGACCCTCCGTGAGTCCTCGATCAGCGAGACCGTCTGCGGCAGGGAACGGGAAGCCGACTCGACCAGGGCGTTGCCCGAGTCCACCAGCCGACTCAGCTCAGGGCCCGTGCCGGCGAACGCCTTGCCCAGTTCGTCCACCGTGATGCGCAGGTCGTCCTTGCCAACGGAGTTCACCAACCGGTCCAGACTGAGCACGAGGTCCGTGGTGGGCATCGGCACCCTGGTGGCGCGGCGGGCGATGGTACTGCCGTCGCGCAGGTAGGGGCCGCCCGGGCCCCGCGGCTGCAGATCGACGTACTGCTCACCGACCGCCGAACGGTTCGCGACGACGGCCACGGTGTCCGCCGGGATGTCCGGCCCGTCCTCGATGTCCAGCGCTATCGAGACCCCGTCCCGGCCGGTGAGCCGCAGCTCCCCGACGCGGCCCACGGGCACACCGCGGTAGGTCACCTCGGCGCCGGGGAAGACGCCTCCCGAATCGGCGAAGTCGGCCCGCACGGTGTACCCGCGGTCGAGGAGGGCGTCGGTCAGCCCGGTGTAGCGGGCGCCGACATACGACACGCCGACAGCGGTGACCGTGGCGAAGGCGAGCAACTGGATCTTGACCGTTCGTGTGATCACGGCTGCATCCCCTTCAGCATCAGTTCCGCCAGGGCGGGATCGACCCCGGGCGGGAAGTGGCCCTCGCTCCGGGTGCCGTACGACACCTGACTGCCGGTACAGAGCGGCGGACACAACGGGGCGCCGTCCGGGGGCGGCGGGGCAGTGCCGGGCGCGTCCGGCGACGGCAGTGAAGTCGGCCGGGGGACTCCGGGTACCCCGGGCACACCGGGGACCTCGGGAACGGGAATGTCAGGAACACCCGGCTTCTTCGGGCCGCCCGGCTTCCTGGGCTTTTCGCCGAGATTGCCGTAGATACCCGCCAGATCGAGATCGGCGGTGATCCTGAGATTGACGTAGTCGCCCTTGATGGAGTCCGTCGCGTTGCGCGGGAACGGATACGTCGTCATGAGTTCCAGCGCGTTGGGCAGATCACTGCCCGCCTTGTTCAGCTGTTCCAGGATCGGCCGCAGACTGTGCAGATTGGCCACCATGTCGTCGTGCGACGCATTGACCACCTTCGTGCCGGTCTTGCTGAGCTTCGACAGGGACGTGAGCATCGACGTCAGCTTGATCCGCTGGTCGGCCAGCACCTTGAGCGCGGGCGGGACGGTGTCGACGGCCCGGGCGATCGTCTCCTTCTCCTGCCCGAGCCGCTTGGCCAGCCGGTCGAGGCCGTTGAGCGCGCGGACGATCTCCTTGCGTTGTGCGTCGAGCCCGCCGACGAAGGTGTTCAACTCCGTCAGCAGGGACTTGACCCGGTTCTCCCGCCCCTCCAAGGCCTTGTTGAGCTCCGTGGTGATCGTCTTGAGCTGCGTCACCCCACCCCCGTTGAGCAGGGCGGACAGCGCGGACAGCACCTCTTCGATCTCGGGATTGCGCCCGCTGCGGGACAGCGGGATCCGGGCGCCGTCGCCGAGCCTGCCGACGGACGCCGCGTCCACGGGTGCCGACAGCGCCACGTACTTCTCGCCGAGCATGCTGCTCTGCCGCAACTCGGCGACCGCGTTGCCGGGCAGCTTCACCGACTTCGAGATGCGCAGACCGACCCGGGCGTGCCAGCCGTTCAGCTCCACTTTCTCGACCGAGCCCACGGTGACGTCGTTGACCTTCACCGCGGACTGCGGCACGAGGTCGAGAACGTCCTTGAACTCGACGGTGACCCGGTAGGCGTCGCCGCCGGTGGCCGCTCCGCCGGGCAGCTCGACGTCGTACAGACCGTTGAAGTCGCAGCCCGACAGCAGCAGCGAGCCTGCCGCCGCCCACACGGCCGCACTCGTACGGAGCAGTCTCCGGTGCTCCACGCTCATGCGCCGGCCTCCAGGATTCCGCCAAGGGTCCGGTCGACCGAGCCGGAGCCGGACACCGGCCGGGTGCCGCCCGGTCCGAGCTCCGGCAAGGAGTCGAACAGCTTCTCCAGGTCCCGGCAGTCCGCCGCATTGCCGTCCCCGGTCGTTCCGAGCACCGAGCACAGCAGCGCGGCCGGATCCTGCGGGTGGTCCGGGTTGTTGCGGGTGTCGAGCGTTCCGGAGGCCGGGTTGTAGGCGTTCTGCAGATTCGAGAGCCCTGCAGGCGCCACCTCCAGCAGCTCGGCCAGCGCGGCTCGCTGGGTGACCAGTACCTTGGTGACCTTGCTGAGGCCCTGCACATTCGACGTCAGCGAATTCTTGTTCTTCCTCACGAAGTCGGAGACATCGGCGAGCGCCACGCCCAGGTGCCGCAACGCGGCCGCGAGGTCCTCGCGCTCCCCGGCGAGCTGGCCGGCCACGTCGGCCAGGCTGTCGTTGAACGACCGGACGTTCTTGTCGTCGGCGCCCAGCGCGGCTGTGAAGACCTGGAGATTGCGCACCGTGCCGAACAGGTCCTGCCTGCCGTCGGACAGGGTGGTCACGGCCAGCGAGAGATCCTCGACGGTCCGGTGCAGGTTCTCGCCCTGCCCCTCGAGGTTGTCCGCGCTCACGCCGAGCAGCCGGGACAGCGAACCGTCCTTGTTGGCTCCCCGCGGGCCCAGCGCCTCGGCCGTCGTGTGCAGACTGTCGAAGATCCGGTCCAGCTCGACGGGTACGGCCGTGTGCTGTTCCGTGATGACATCGCCGCTGCTCATCGCCGGTCCGGACCGGTACACCGGCAGCAGCTGGACGTAACGGTCGCTGACCACCGAGGAGTTGATGATCGCCGCCTTGGCGTCGGCGGGGACCTTCCGCCCGGCCTCGTACTCCAGCTCCACCCGTACCCGGCCGCCTTCCGGAGTGATCGCCTTCACCTCACCGATCCGTACGCCCAGCACCCGCACGTCGGAACCGGGATAGATACCGACCGTGCGCGCGAAGTACGCCGTGACCCGGACCGGGTCCGGCTTCGGCCACATGACGACGACGAGCGCGGCGACGACCGCCAGCGCGGTGACCAGCGCCGCCCGGCGCAGCAGGCGCCTGCGCAGCGCCCCCGAGCTCGGCATGCGCATACGAGACAGGCGCGTACGAGGCAGACGCATGCGTAGCAGACGCGCGCTCATGAGGAACCTCCCGACCGCGGAACCACCGGAGTGGCGACCATGTTCTGGATGTAGCTGTCGAACCAGCGGCCGTTGCCGAGGGTGTTGGTGAAGACCCGCACATACGGCGCGAGCAGCTTGACGCTGCGGTCGAGACTGGTCTGATTGCGTTCGAGCATCGTGACCACCGAGTTCAGGCCCGCGAGCGCCGGTCCGATCTCCCTGCGGTTGTCCTCGACCAGGCCGGACAGCTGGACGCCGAGGGCAGCCGAGCTCTTGAGCAGTGTGTGGATCGCCGCCCTTCGCCCGGAGATCTCCTTGAACAGCGCGTCTCCGTCCTTGACCAGCGTGGAGAACTCACCCGAACGCTTGGCCAGCACACCACTGATCCCGTTGGCGTGGCTGAGGAGTTCACGGAGCGCCTCGTCGCGGGAGGCGACCGTACGCGAGATCTTCGACAGGCCCTTGATGGACGCCCGCACCTCGGCGGGGGAGTCCTCGAAGGTGAGGGAGATGGTCTCCAGGGCAGTCGCCAGCCGCTCTGTGTCGACCTTCTCCGTCGTCGTCGTCAGATCGCTGAAGGCCGCCACGACGTCGTACGCGGGGGTCGTCCGGTTCAGCGGGATCTCGCTGCCCGGCTCCAACTGCCCGGAACCCTTCGGCTCGAGTGCGAGGTACTTGGCCCCCAGGATCGTCTTGACGCGGATGGCGGCGCCCGTCCTGGTGCCGAACCCGGGGTCACCCTTGACCCGGAAGGCCACCCTGACATGGTCTCCGTCCAGCTCCACCTCGTCGACCTTGCCGACCTTCACCCCGGCGATGCGGACCTCGTCGCCGGGCTTGAGACCGCCCGCTTCCGAGAACGCCGCACTGTAGTCCTCCCCGTCGCCGATGAGCGGCAGGCTGTCCGCCTTGAACGCGGCGACGGCGAGCAGCCCCAGCACGGTGAGGCCGCACGCCCCGATCACCACGGGGTTGCGCTCGCGGAACGGCACCATCATGTGCACCTCGCTCGGGCGACGTGGAGCTCGGGGGTGAGGACCTCCCGGGTCTTCGGCAGCACGATCCGGCCGTCGAAGTCGCAGAGGTAGAAGTTGAACCAGGAGCCGTACGAGGCCGTCCCCGTCAGCTTGTTGAGCTTGTTCGGCAGCCGCTTCAGCACGCCCTCCACCGTCTTCTCGTTCTTGTTCAGCGTTCCGGTGAGATCGGTCAGCTCGGCGATGTCGTCGCGCAACGGCGGCCGGGCGTCCTCCAGCAGGCCGGATGTGGCCTCCGTCAGCTCGCCGATGCTCACGAGTGAGTCACCGATGGGCTTGCGGTCGGCCGAAAGCCCGGAGACCAGCCGCTGCAACTGCTTGACCAGTCCGGAGAATCGGGCACTGCGCTTGTCCAGGGTTCCGAGAACCGTGTTGAGGTTGTCGATCACCGAGCCGATCAGTCTGTCGCGGTCCGCGAGCGTGGTGGTGAGCGAAGCCGTGTGCGCGAGCAGGCTGTTCACCGTTCCGCCCTCGCCCTGGAGCGTCTTGATGATCTCTGTGGCGAGCTGGTTCACGTCCTTCGGACTCAGCGCGGCGAAGAGCGGCTTGAATCCGTTCAGCAACGCGTTCAGATCGAGCGCGGGCTGGGTCCGGGACAGTGGGATCCGTCCACCCGGCGGCAGCCTGGTGGAGTCGCCGGAGCCCTCCGACAGCGCGATGTACCGCTGCCCCACCAGATTGCGGTAACGAATGACGGCGCCCGTGCTGGAGAGCAACGGACGGTCCTGGGCGACGGAGAAGGTGACCTCGGCGAGAGTGCGGTCCTTGATGCTGATGTCCTCCACCTCACCCACGCGTACACCGGCCACCCTGATGTCGTCGCCCTTCTCCAGACTGGTGACATCACTGAACACGGCGCGGTACGTGTGCTCGGGAGTGAAGGAGACGGTGACGATCGTGGCCGCGAGCAGCGTCGTCGCGAGCACCGTTACCACGGCGAACAGACTGAACTTGAGCAGCGGCGACGCGGTCTGCCCCGCGCCCTTGGCTCCTGCGGACGTCATGCGACACTCACCGCCGTTCCCCGGGCCATCGGCCCGAACAGCAGCGTCGCCACCGCGGGCACCTCATCGGCCGGCACACCCATGACGGGTGACACGAGTGAACCCACGGCACGCTGCTCCGACTCGGTGGCGGACACCCGGGGCGCGCCCGACGTACCGTCGTCGAGCTTGGTGGCAGGTGCCGGGACCCGCGGATGGGGCATCCCACGGCAGTCGGGCCCTGAACGCTCCGCATAGCGCGGTTCCTCGCCGGGCCGGTACGCCGGCCGGGGCCGGACGACTTCGAGAGTGATGCGCATTTCTCCGCCTCTGAAGGCCTGTTCCGACGCGGCCTCCTGCCTCACCAGGCCTTTGAGGAGACAGGGGTACTCCGGCGCGTAGCGGGCGAACAGCGCCAGCGTGGGACGGGAGACCCGGCCCAGCGTGATGAGCCTCCCGGCGTTCTCGTCGAGCACCTCGTCCGCGGTCCTGGCGACGGTCGCCGTGGAGGTGAACAGCTCGGCCAGCTGGTCCCGCTTCTCGACGATCGTGCGGCTCGTGGTGACCGTGTTCCGCAGGATCCTCATCAGATCGGGCGCGGCGTCCCCGTACAGCTCGACCACATCGGCGAACCGCGAGATGTCCTCCTTGATCGAAGGCATATGGGGGTTGATCCGGCGCAGATAGCCCTCCAGGCGGATGAGGTTGTCGCCGACGCGGTCGCCGCGGCCGTCGAGCGCCGTGGCGAATGCCGAGAGCGTGGCGTTGAGCTCGGCGGGCCGCACCGTGCGCAGCAGCGGCAGCAGGTCGTTCATCAGCTGCTGCAGCTCGATGCCGACCCTGGTGCGGTCCTGGGTGATGACGTCCCCGGCGCGGATGTGCCGGGCCGAGGACTCCCTGGAGGCCACGAGGTCGACGTACTTCTCGCCGAACAGCGTCTTGGGCAGCAGCCTCGCCCGCACGTCGGACGGGATCCGGGCGACGTGTTCGGGCCTGAGCGCGATGTCGAGCGTCGCCTTCTCACCGTCGGCCCGGACCTCCCGGACCTCGCCGACCAGCAGCCCGCGCAGCTTGACGTCGGCCCGGGGCTCCAACTGGTTGCCCAGCGTGCCCGCCTCCAGCGTGATGCGCACGACGGAGACGAACGCCTGTTGGTAGACGGCGACGGACAGCGACAGCAGCAGCGCGATGACGGCGATGAAGACGATGCCGTACACCCTCAGTCTCACGATCCGCACCGGCCCTACCCCGCAATCCGCACGGTCGTGTTGGCGCCCCAGATCGCCAGGCTGAGGAAGAAGTCCAGGACGTTGATGGCGACGATGGAGGTACGCACCGCCCGGCCGACCGCGACCCCCACGCCGGCCGGTCCGCCGCTCGCGTAGTAGCCGTAATAGCAGTGCACCAGGATGATCACGATCGCGAAGACGATCACCTTCCCGAACGACCACAGCACGTCGACCGGCGGCAGATACTGCTGGAAGTAGTGGTCGTACGTGCCCGCGGACTGCCCGTAGTAGCTGGTGGTGATCGTCCGGGCGGCGAAGTACGAGGACAGCAGCCCCACCACGTACAGCGGGATCACGGCGACGAAACCGGCGATCATCCGGGTGGTCACCAGGAACGGCAGCGAGGGAACGCCCATCACCTCCAGGGCGTCCGTCTCCTCGCTGATCCGCATCGCGCCCAGCTGGGCGGTGAATCCCGCCCCGACCGTCGCGGACAGCGCCAGCCCGGCCACCAGCGGCGCGATCTCACGGGTGTTGAAGTACGCGGACAGGAACGCCACGAAGTTGGAGGTGCCCAGCTGGTTGAGCGCCGTATAGCCCTGGAGGCCGACCTCCGTACCGGTGAAGAACGACAGGAAGGCGATCACGCCCACGGTCCCGCCGACGACGGCCAGAGCGCCGCGGCCGAAGCTCACCTCGGCCAGCAGCCGCAGGACCTCCTTCTTGTAGCGGCGCAGCGTGCGGCCGGTCCAGGCCAGCGAGCGCCCGTAGAAGGACAGCTGGGATCCCAGCTCCTCGAGGGAACGGAGCGGCCGCCCCACGAAACGGTTCACCAGAGCCATGGGTCAGCCCCTCTGCGGAACGACTTGGAAGTACACGGCGGTCATCACGAAATTCGTCACGAACAGCAACATGAAGGTGATCACCACCGACTGGTTCACCGCGTCGCCCACGCCCTTCGGCCCACCCTCGGCGGTCAGCCCCTTGTACGACGCGACGACGGCGGCGATGGCCCCGAACACCAGGGCCTTCAGCTCGGCCGCCCAGAGATCGGACAGCTGGGCGAGGGTGGTGAACGAGGCCAGATAAGCGCCGGGCGTGCCGTTCTGCAGGATGACGTTGAAGAAGTAGCCGCCGGCCACTCCCACGACCGACACGAGACCGTTGAGGAGCACCGCCACCACCATCGAGGCCAGGACCCGCGGGACGACCAGCCGGTGGATCGGATCGATGCCCAGCACCTGCATCGCGTCGATCTCCTCACGGATCTTGCGGGCCCCGAGGTCCGCGCAGATTGCGGTGCCGCCCGCCCCGGCGATCAGCAGCGCCGTGACGATCGGCGAGGCCTCCCGCAGCACCGCGAGCACCGAGGCCGCGCCCGAGAACGACTGCGCGCCCAGCTGCCGGGTCAGGCTGCCGATCTGGAGGGCGATGACCGCCCCGAAGGGGATCGAGACCAGAGCGGTGGGCAGGATCGTCACACTCGCGATGAACCAGGCCTGCTGGATGAACTCCCGCACCTGGAACGGGCGCCGGGGGAGTGTCCGCAGGACGTCCAGGGCCATCGCGAACAGGTTGCCCGATTGCCGCAGCGCTCCGACCGGATTGAGGCTCATGCGTCCGCCGTCCTTCCGCGGACCGCGGCCCGCACCTGCCGCAGCGACTCCCGGTCGGCGATCGTCTCCCAGCGCGGCGGCCGGTCTATCCCCGCACTGGGCAGCAGCCGCGGAGTCAGCTCGGGCAGGCCGGGTGGCGCCGGGTCGGCTCCCGCGCCGAGCTGTGCCAGCTCCTGTTCGACCTGGGCGGCGTCCTTCTCCTCCGCCATGCCGATGGGCCCCTGCATACGGCCGTTCAGGAACTGCCGTACGACCGGTTCGTCGCTGGTCAGCAGCTGTTCGCGGGGGCCGAACATCACCAGCTCCCGGCGGAACAGCAGCCCGATGTTGTCCGGCACCTGCCGCGCCGACGCGATGTCATGGGTGACGATCAGAAACGTTGCGTCGATCTGCGCGTTGAGATCGACGATCAGCTGGTTGAGATAGGCCACCCGGACCGGGTCGAGCCCGGAATCCGGCTCGTCGAAGAGAATGATCTCCGGGTCGAGCACCAGGGCGCGTGCCAGCCCGGCCCGTTTGCGCATACCGCCGGATATCTCGCCGGGCAGCTTCTCCTCCGCGCCGATGAGTCCGACCATGTCCATCTTCTCGAGGACGATCCGCCGGATCTCGCTCTCCGGCTTACGGGTGTGCTCCCGCAATGGGAAGGCGATGTTGTCGTACAGGTTCATCGACCCGAACAGCGCGCCGTCCTGGAAGAGGACGCCGAACAGCTTCCGAATCTCGTACAGGTCGTGCTCGCGCAGACCGGTGACGTCCGTGTCAGCGATCCGGATGGAGCCGCGGTCCGGCTTCAGCAGCCCGACCAGGGTCTTGAGGAACACCGACTTGCCCGTGCCCGAGGGGCCGAGCATGACCGAGATCTCCCCGGCGGGCAGCGTCAGCGAAACGTCCTGCCAGATGACCTGGTGGCCGAAGGACTTGGTCAGTCCTTCCACACAGATCTCGACACCCATCCGGTTCACCCTTCAGCCGTGGAGCTCCGACATCTGCTCTACGGGGAGGGCGGGCCCGTCCGTCGCTGGTGGGTGGAATTTTTTTTCGTGCCCCCGGAATCGGGGTGCGCCGAGCACACAGCCGGCACGCGGTCCCGGGCGGCGCCGGGCGCGGGGACCGCCTGCGCACCGGGTTCAGCGGCTGCGGAGCGCTTGCAGCGGTACGGGCGCGTGCAGCCCGGAGGTGCTTGGTCCGGACACCTCGGTTGTGTCGCCCGGGTCCGGTGCCTCGGGCAGGTCCGGCAGGGGTACCTCCGGCACCTCCGGCACCGCCGTCACCGCCGTCACCTCGGGGACGTCCGGGACGGCGGGCGCGGTCAGGGGCACCGAGGGCAGCTGAGGCAGCGGGGGTACGAGGGCACCGGCGTCCGCGGACCGCCCCGGCCGGCTGGTGGCGGCCGGCTGCGCGGCATCCCCGCCCTCGGCAGGGGCGGACGTGGTGGGGCGCGCACCGGGCATCGTCTTCGAGGATGGTGAGACCGAGGGGGCGGGGGGCCGCGAGGAGGGGCCTTTCGCGTCATGGGCGTAGGGCAGGATCAGACCTGCCACCGCCAGGGTCGCCGCCATCGAGGACACTGCCACTGCCTGGGCGTTCCCGCTCTGACGGCCCCGCCCGATCACCCACAGCGCCACGCCCAGCGTGGCCGCCAGCGAATTACGCAGTGTCCGGCGGGCCCGAGCCAGGAGGGACTCGACCGTCCGGTAGCTCAGGCCCATCCTCAGCGCGACCTGGCTGACGTCGAGGTCCTCCGACTTCAACCACAGCGCCTCGGCCTGGCGGGCAGGCAGCTCCTCGCTCCGCACTGCCAGCCACTTCGCCTCAGCGCGGTCGCAGACAGCCTCCTCCACCGGCACCGGGACCGGCGCGAGCAGTGTGGGACTGCTGCGCACCTCGGTCTCACGGTGCACCTGCCTGTAGCGGTCCACACACAACCGCGTGGTCACCGTGGTCAGCCAGGCGCCCAGCCGCTCGTCGTCCAGATGGGGATTCTCGGCGGCGCGGAGCATCGCCTCGTGCACGGCGTCCTCGGCGTCCTCCGGGCTCATCGACCTTCGGCGCGCCACCTTCAGCAACTGCTCACGGTGGCTCCACGCGTGCTGCCACCGCTCGCGGGCCGCGTCCGTGTCCGTCGTCATGAGGGCCCCTTCGCTCTCACCAGCCGGACAGGTGCGAGGCCCGGCACGGGGGAGGTTACCGTTGGGTTTCCGGGATTGTAGAGGGGCGGACGCGCATCGATTCCTTTCCGTTGCCCGACTGTCCGTCGCTGGTCAGGGCCTCGCACGGCAGCCGGCCGGGCAGATGGGCGATTTCCCGCAGTTCGAGCGGCCCTGGGGACGGTCCAGTTGCGCCGGCTTGGACACGGGCGGACTCGCAGCAGGCCTGACCGGGTGCGGCCCCACAAGGTGTACCACTCCCACCGTAACTGGGAGAACCTTCGCAAACGCGGCATCAAGGAGGCCGTCCCGGTGTCGGCGAACACGGGCCGCAGCCCCCGCCTCCCGCCGTGGCACCTGGCCGCGAGCGCCACGATGATGCTTCCGGCGGCGCCTGCGTCGTCATCGGCTCAGCTCAGCTCAATCGGCGAACGAGCCGTGCCGCCCTGCCCCGGATGCGAAGCGCGCGGCACCGGAGAGGGTCTCACCCGCTGACAGCGGCACCAGACCGTGCCGGAGCTCGGCCGACAGCGCCTCGGCCTCGGACAGCCCGTGCTGCTCCCGTACGGACAGACGGTCGTGGCGCAGGCACAGCTGGGGGAACGCAGAGATCTGCCGGGCGAGCTCCTCGGCCGCTTCTCGTGCTTTCCCTGGTGGGACAAGTCGGTTCGCGAGGCCGATCGTGTACGCCTCGGCGGCTGTGACCGCTCGGCCGGTCAGGATCAGGTCCATCGCGCGGCTCTCGCCGATCAGCCGCGGCAGACGGACCGTACCGCCGTCGATCAGCGGCACACCCCACCGGCGGCAGAACACCCCGAGGACTGCGTCCTCCTCGACCACGCGCAGATCGCACCACAGGGCCAGCTCCAGCCCACCCGCCACGGCATGACCCGCCACGGCCGCGATGACCGGCTTGCTCAGGCGCAGCCGTGTCGGCCCCATGGGCCCGTCGCCGTCGGGATCCACCCGGTTCCCGCGTTCGGTGCCGACGGCCTTGAGGTCGGCACCCGCGCAGAACGTCCCGCCCTCGCCCCAGAGCACCGCGACCGCACTGTCCTCATCGGCATCGAACGCCCGGAAGGCGTCAGCCAGTTGCCGGGCCGTCGGTCCGTCCACGGCGTTTCGGGCGGCCGGGCGGGACAGCACCACCGTCGTCACGGGCCCATCCCGCTCGACGCGGACGGCGGGGACGGCGTCGTGGGCTGCCGGAGTCGCTGAGGTATCCGTCATGGCGGCATTCTCACCTGCGCGCGGGCCGGGTACCAGAGCGGTCCTCGCGTCCCTCCAACGAGACGCGGTCCGCTGAGTAAGCGCGCTGCGTTTCTGAGTAGGTGTACTCAAGGCGTGACGATCTACGTCGACCACAGTGGTGCGCAGACCGATGACAGGAGAGTGACATGCTCGTATCCCGTAGCAGCATCAGCCAGCTTGCCGGGGCCTCCGAACGCCGCAGGGGACGGATTGCCGCGGCTGCCGCTTGCACGGCCGTGGTGGCGGCGGTCGCGCTCGCCGGCTGCTCCATCCAGGACGATATCTGCAGTGATGGCGAGTACCCGGTCATGACCGTGGGAGGCACCGGTTCCGCGTGTGTCCCGGACGGCGAGCAGCCTCCGAAGGGCTATGCACGCTACCCGCAGGGCAAGGTGCCGCAGAAGGTCGACGACGAGTGGGACGTCTACTGGCGCACGCACACGCTCGACGAGAGCGGCAAAATTATCGATGCGCCGGACGCTGGATGAGATGAGCACCGAGCCTCACTGCTGACGCCGGACTGCGGCGAAGGCACTGAAGTGGTGTGTCCAGCGGGTGGCGTCGAGAGCTTGGCGAGCACACGGCGGACGACTCGCGAGCAGCCGATGAGCGCCAGGACCGGCCGATGACGGTCGACCAGTGCCGGCCGGCGCTTCCCGGGGTGTTCTCCATCCCCGCGCTCGGCCCAGTGCCGTCCGGGGCGAGGTGGCAGCCCCGCAGCCCCGCAGCCCCCGCCCCGGTGGACCGGGCCGCTGGCGGCCTGCTGAAACGGGCCGCGGTCACCCGGGTCGAGGTCCGCCGCCGCCCGTCGTCGGTCTATGACGAGCTGACCGGCACCCGCCCCTTCGCCATCAAGCCGAGCACGAAGGAATCGCCTTGAGCGAGCTGGTCTCCACCCGCATCCCCAACACGGCCAGCGAGCTGAGCCTGCCCTGGCCAGCCGAGGCCGTTTCGATCGGATCCTGCGCGGCTTGCCATACTTCCCGAATGGAGATGCAGGCGATGGAGGCGGCGCGGCGTTGGCTGGCTGACCAGGGCGTAAGCCAAGTGCGCGACGGGTGGGTGAGCGCCGAGGCGCCGGACGTGCTGCTCACAGCCAACCAAGTCGCGCATGCCTGGGCCGGCGATGTGTTCTCCGAGGATCTGGAGGCAGCTGACCAGGCCCAGCTGGCTTTCGGGTTGCTGGACCTCCTCGACGACTACTGGGTGACGTGCGAGATCGGGTTCGCGAACAGGCGTGCGGAGGGCGCCATGCCGGATGACGTGCTGTGGGACGGCTACCGCCGGCGCCTTGAGGCGGACCGGGACGTCGAAGCCGTCACCTACTCGCTGTGGGTGGACTGGTTCGAGGACCACACCACTTCCGCGACGGCCTTCGCCGAAGTGCTCGGCAACGACATGGACCGAGTGGTGGCCGAGCGATCGGAAGCCCTGCTCCGCCGAGCCCGTCGGGTTCTGGACTGTTCGGGTCCGGTGCCCTGGCCGGTGAAGGAGCCGACGTACCGCACCGCCGTGCAGCTCCCCGCCCTGCACTCAGCCCTCTTCAAGGGCCTCCGGGCCGGCTACCACGACGTCTACGGCGACCTGGAACCGGCCGCCGCACTGGCCCTCCTCGACCAGCTCAACCTCCCGGCCGACACTCAGCACCTCGCGCAATTGCGCCATGTGCTCGCCGCAGGGCACAAGAACCACTACCGCAGTCCCCGCGCCTGGGACGATGCCGTGCGTTCCTGCTCCTGAGTCGTGTACCTCGCGGCCCCAAAGAGGTTGCCCGCGACGTGGAGTCCGGCCAGGTAGATGGTCGCGGTCTTCTCATAGGGGGTGGCGATACCTCAGCACTGCTTCAAGCGGTTGATGCGCCGCGCGACGGTGCAGGGCGCAGCAGGGCTCCCGAAGGGGCGCGCAGTACCGAGGGCAACCTCGCGAAGTGTGCCGCGAAGTGCTGCTTTGTTGGGGGACGATGGCCCTCGGCGGTCGTCAACGGTGGCGGCCCTGCTCGTAGATGAGGAGGCCTGCGTGCGGTTAGAGGTGCACTTGGAATCGGGTGCGGGGGATCTGCGGTCGTTGCAGGCCTGGTTGCGGTCAGACCCTGATGTGCGCAGGTCCGCTGTGACCGAGCTGCGCGGGAATACGCCGCAGCCGGGGGAGATGGGCACCGCACTGGACATGCTGCAGCTGGTGACGGGGAACGGGTGGAGTGCGGCGTCGTTCGTGCTGGCACTGGTGGCGTGGCGGCAGACCCGGCCGCAGCGGCCGCGGGTGGAGATCCGGCGCGGAGAGACGGTCATCGTCCTCACCGATTGCACGCCTGAGGACATTGAGCGGGCGACCAGAGCGCTGGACGCTCCTCCGGACGAGGACCGGGACTCGTGAGTGTCCTGCCCGACCCCGGGGCCTCACGAGCGGTGCTGATCGGCACCAGCCGCTACGACCACCTCGAGCAGTTGCCCGCCGTCACGAACAACCTGATCGACCTTGCCGACACCCTGAGCGGTCCGCTCTCCCTGCGCATGCCCGCCCCGCACGTGACTGTTGTCGAAAACCCGCCTGAGCCGGCCACCGTGATGGAACCGCTGCGCCAGGCAGCCGAGGAGGCCATCGACACCCTGATCGTCTACTACGCCGGGCACGGCCTCATCGACCCTCACGACGCGCTCACGCTCGCCCTGCCGCACACACAACCCGACCGGGTCGAGACCTGCCTGAACTATGACTGGCTGCGCCGGATCCTCCTGGGCTCGCGCGCGGAGCGTCACATCGTCCTCCTCGACTGCTGCTACAGCGGCCTCGCCCTGGGCAGGATGAGCGCCTCACAGGGACTCGCCGACCAGGCCGCGGTGGAAGGCACCTTCCTGCTCGCCGCCTCCGCCGAGACCCGCACCGCCCTGGCACCGGTCGGCGACACCCACACGGCCTTCACCGGTGCCCTCCTCGACACACTGCGCCACGGCATCCCCGGCGGCTCGCCGCTGCTCGACCTGGAAGCCATCTACCAACACCTGCGCCGGACCCTGGAAGCGCGGGGACATCCCGTTCCCCAGGCCAGGAACCGCAACAGCGGCGCCCAGGTGGCGCTCGCCCGCAACCACGCAGATCTTCCCGCAGCCCCGGTCACCACCGCGGCCAGCACCGAGCCCGACCGTCGCCCCTGGCCCGACCCCGCCTCGATCCGCACCGTCACCGGCTTCTTCACCAACCTCGCGGCCGTGCGGGAGGCCAGCGGCCTGACCCAGCAGGAGGTCAGCCGCCGCTCAGCCGGACGCATCTCCGTGGCAAGCATCAGCAGACTGGTCAACCGAGACACGCTCCCTGCGACCTGGGCCACCACAGCCGCCTACTTGTCTGCCTGCGGCGTACCCGACGACCAGATCAGTCAATGGAAAGGCTCCTGGCACCAATTGCACCAAGCCGCGGCCGTGACGCAGCAGGCGCGCGCTGAGGCGCCCCGCGGTGAAACCGCTAAACCCACAACGCCGCGACGACGGCTCTCCAACCTGTGGCGCCGCCCTGGTCACTGACCAGGGCCGGCCGAGGCCGAAGCTCCCGGCGGGCTGGGCCGAGGGGCTTTCTCCGTGTGGCCGGATTCGTTCCCGACAAGGGTGTTCCACCCTGCGATGGCCAAGAGGCCGACCACGAGAATCACGCCCGTGGACGGCTTCTTCCACCGGCTCGACGCCGATGAGGGCTTCACATAGTGCCCTGCTCGGTAATACCCCTTGCGATTCTGCGCCACAGTCCCACATCCCCCGAGGCCGACCCGACCGATACGCGCACGAGTGTCTCAGCGACCGTCCCATTACGGTTCTTGAACTGCTGAACGTGGCTGATTCTGCACTTTGGCCGCCGAGTGGTAACCCAATATCTGGCCGCCCCATGAAGCTGCAGGAACATGCCGGCCTATCGCTATGCCCACTGCATACCCAGCTCGTGTGGACGATCGCGCTGTTCCCAGGGGTACGTTCACGCAATTCCCCAGGCCGAATCCACGTCGCTGTCGAGGAAGGACACCGTGACGGCCGACCCCCGTTCTCTGGACGAGGCTCGTCAGGCAGCGCCGTCCGGCGTCAGCGAAGTCCGTGACTTGCCAGCCCGCTGTGAACGCCTCCGTGTCGTCGATACCCCGGCTGCCCGCATGAGAGGCCGGGACGGCGGACCCCAACGCGCCTCGTCGGCAGTGTCCTCGTCCAGGAGGCGGTGAAGCAGCTGCCCGCCCTGGCTCGGCGGAGGGGTCAAGCCACCCGGCGTTCACCTCGGCGTGAGGGGATTACAGGTACCGAGTTCAGCGCAGACCAGTAGGAGGTCACGTTGACATGCTCACTGCGATGCCGGGTTTCCGACGGCTCGCCCCACCCTCTGGAGAGTGCGCCTTGCGCCATTCACAACGACGTTTCACGGCCGTGTTGCTGGTTGGAACGCTGATACCCGGTTCGCTGCTCACCTCGCAGGCCTCGGCCACGAGCGCGTCGGCCGCGTCCCCTCGCGTCGCCGAAGTGCGCCATCCCGCCGCGTACGTGGACCCCTTCATCGGGACAGCACGCAACGGCACCACCTGGCCGGGCGCCACCCTGCCGTTCGGAATGATCGCCTGGAGCCCTACCAGCACCAAGGGCGACCAGACCAGCACCGGAGCCGCCAACGGATACCAGTACGACGTCACCAGGGTCCGCGGCTTCAGCCTCACTCACCTCAATGGCGCGGGCTGCAACCCCGGGGCCGCTGGGGACGTCCCGATCATGCCGTACACCGGGGAGATCACCGACTCCCCTTCGGCCGACAGCGCGGACCGGATCTATGCCAGCGACTTCTCTCACACCCAGGAAGAAGCCCGCCCCGGCCACTACAAGGTGACCCTCGCCTCCGGAGTGACCACGGACCTCGCCGTCACCCAGCGGGCCGGAGTGGGGGAGTTCGTCTTCCCCGAGGGCAGCCCCGCCAAGCTGCTGTTCCGTACGTCCAATTCGCTCAACGGCAGCGAGGACGCGGACATCCGCATCGACCCCGGGCGGCGCGAGGTCACCGGGTCCGTGCTGACCGGAGCCTTCTGCGGGCGGCGTGCCAATGGCGGCGTCAACAACCGCAAGAGCTACTACCGGCTGCACTTCGTGGCCCGCTTCGACCGCGCGTTCAGCGACACCGGCACCTGGCGCGACGCCGAGGTCCGGCACGGCGCCACCGAGGCGTCAGGCGGCGAGGGATACGCAACCGGAGCAGACCGGGCGGGACGCGGCTCCGGCGGCTGGGTCGGGTTCGACACGAGCGGGAACGACGCTGCGAAGCGCACGGTGCGGATGCGTCTGGGCATCTCGTACGTCAGCGGCACCGCGGCAGCCGAGAACCTGAACGCCGAAGTCAGACATCATGACAACGTTGCCTCGGTGGCCGAACGCGGCTATCGCACCTGGGACGATCAGCTTCGCCGTATCCGGATCAGCGGCGGCACCACGGAGCAGCGCACGGCGTTCTACACAGCCCTGTACCACGCCCTGATGCAGCCCAATGTGATGAACGACGTGAACGGCCGCTACATGGGCATGGACGGCAGGGAGCACCGACTGGCCAAGGGGCAGCGCGCCCAGTACAGCAACTTCTCCGGCTGGGACCAGTACCGCGCCCAGATCCAGCTCCTCGCACTCCTCGAACCCCGCCTCGCGGGGGACTTCGCCCAGTCCCTGTACCACTACGCACAGCAGAACGACGGAGTGTGGGACCGCTGGGTGCATGTCACCGGTGCCACCCATGTGATGACCGGCGACCCCTCTGCCGCGACCCTGGCGACCTTCTACGCCATGGGCGTGCGGAACTTCGACGCCGAGGGCGCCTTCGCCTCCTTCGTACGCCAGGCCACCGTGCCGCATCCCGACGGGCTCTCCGACGCCGGCTGCCCCGGTCAGTGCGTCGGTGTCCGGCCCAATCTGGCGCAGTACCTCGACTCGCACTACGCCGCTCAGGACGTCTGCCACTGCTGGGGCGGCGCGGCGGAGACGCTGGAGGCGTCCGTCGCCGACTCGGCGCTCGCGCAATGGGCGGGCCTGCTCGGCCGGCAGGAACTGCACGAGCGGTTCTCCGAGCGCGGGACCTACTGGAAGAACGTGTTCAACCCTTCGGCCACGCCCGGTGAGGGATATATCCAGGCGCGCAGCCTCGACGGCAGCTGGGTACCCGGCTTCACCCCGGCCACGGGCACCGGCTTCGCGCAGGGCAGCAGTGCCACGTACACATGGATGGTGCCCCAGGACGTGTCGGGGCTGGCCTCGGCGATGGGCGGACGCCAGACCGCGGCGGCGCGCCTCGACGGCTTCTTCCACAAGCCGGACGGCAGCTGGTCGCTCGCCGGCGGGGACCCGCTGAGGTACGACCCGACCAACGAGCCGGGAATCCACGCTCCCTGGTTGTACAACGCGTTCGGCCAGCCGTGGAAGACACAGGAGACCGTGCGGGAGATCGTCAACACGGTGTACGGGCCGGGCCCGAGTGGCCTGCCCGGCAACGATGACCTCGGCACGCTGTCCGCCTGGTACGTCTTCGCCGCCCTCGGCATGTACCCACAGACACCGGGCCGCGCCGAAATGCTGCTGTCCGCGCCACTGTTCCCCCGCGCCGTGCTGCACCGCGACGGTCGCCGGCCGATCATCGTGACCGCCCCCGAAGCCTCAGCAGCGAACCGCTACGTCAACGGCGTCACCATCGACGGCCGGGACCACGACCAGGCCTGGGTGAGCGGCTCGCTGGTCGCTCACGGCGGGAGCATCGCCTTCCGTCTCGGTGCGAGCCCGAACACCCGGTGGGGGACCGACGAGAGGGCGCTGCCGGTGGACTTCCGCTAAGGCGTGCTTCAGAAGTCGCTGGCTGCCTGGCCGGCCGCCCGGGGAGGTCGCGGGCGGCCGGCGCACGGTGCGCCGTGAAGCACCCGGCAGCGCGGCCACGCTCCTGATGAAGCTCTGTGTGTCGCGAGCGGAAACCGCAGACAAGCCTCGGTACTCGAAGGAACAGCCCGGGTACGCAACGCCCGCTCCAGCCCTCCACGATCTCGCGCGTCCGATCGCAAGGCAATATGCCCGTGAAGCCGCTCCCCAGTCTGATCTAGGGTGCTGTCCGACTGTCGACTGACGGACAAGAACGAGGGGGATCCGACATGAGAGCAAGTGTGCACGTGACTGTAGGAGCTGCGGTCGCTGTGGTCGCATCACTGCTGGGGGGACAAGCGACAGCAGCAGAGCGCCCTGGTTGGCGGGACTTCTCCGGACCGTCGGACGGTTTTGGTGACCTGGTGGTCATCCACCCGGACACGAGTGCGTCCTTCTTCTGGGGAACGGGCACAGGGAGTCTGCGCACCCATCACCAGTACTGGGGCTCGGGAGCCGGTTTCAACCTTTTCGTACCCTTCAGTGATCTGACCGGAGACCGCTGTAACGACCTCATCAGCCGCCGGAAGAACGGTGACTTGTACGCGGAGCAGATTCACTGCTCTCCTGGTATGGGCGGGCAGTTCGACCTGAGCCACCGCCTGGGGACCGGCTGGAACCAGTTCAACGTTCTGACCTCACCAGGCGACATGACGGGTGACGGCCGCGCCGACCTGGTAGCCCGCCAGACAAGCACCGGCGACATGTACTTGTACGCGAACAATGGGACCGGCGGACTCGAGGCCAAGGGACGCATCGGCAAGAACTGGAAGACCTACCGTGCCGTATTCGGAGCGGGCGACATCAATGGGGACGGCATCGGCGACATCCTCGCGGTCGACCGCAGCGACTCCCTGTGGCGCTACGACGGGACAGCCGCCGGAACGCTCAAGCCCCGCGTCCTCGTGTTCGGCAATCGGTGGGCCACCGGCCGCAACGCATTCGTGGGCGTGGGCGACATCACGGGAGACGGCCGCCCTGACCTGATCTCCCAGAACACGCAAGGGCAGCTGCTACGCAACAACGGCACCGACAAGAGCACGTTCCGTTCCACCGTCAAGATCGCCACGGCTGGCTGGGGAGGCAAGAAAATCTTCTGACGGCCGCACGGGCTACAGCGTCTTGTGCCAGCTCACCGTCGCGTCCGGTCTCGCTGCTGAGGGCGAGTCCCCGCTGGACGGACGAGGCGAACCGCAGGGTCGGCCGACAGGTCGTCAGGCCTGTCACCCCGCAGGAGACGACCAGCGCTCTCCACAACCTGGCCACCGACGAGGTGATGCAGCGGTCGGTGATCTCCCGGTGATCTGACGGCTCGGCCGGTTCACGCCTGGAACTGGGTGAGATCGATGCTGTACACGCGCAGCGGATATCCGTACACCGGGTGTGGCTTCACGTATTCCGGCACCATGTCCAGCTTGCGGATGACGTTCTCGGACGCTTCGTTACCCACCCGGTTGATGCTGATCAGCCGGTCGAGGCCGCGGTCCTGGAGTGCGAACTCCATGGTGGCTTGGGCGGCTTCGGACGCGTATCCCTGGCCCCAGAACTGTGAGCCCAGCCGCCAGCTGATCGCCACGGCGGGCAGCACCTCCGGCAGGAACTCGGGCACGGACAGACCCGTGAAGCCGACCAGTTCACCCGAGGCCAGCAACTCGACGGCGAAGAGTCCGAAGCCCTCCTCGTCCCACTCTTCCTCGGCTCTCTCGATGGCCTCCGCCGTGTAGTCCAGGTCGCGCGCCGAGCCGTCGTCAATCCAGTGCATGACCCGCGGGTCCGCGTTGATGTCCGCCATGGGCGCAAGGTCGTCGTCATGCCAGCGGCGGAGGAGGAGGCGGGGGGTGCGGATCTCGGTCATGGCGCCCATCCTGCCGAAGGCAACGGCCCCATCGGTAATCGGCGCTGCTGTGTCGCCTCTCCAAGGCCGCAAATTACAAGAAGCGTGACTATTTGTCTCCAGGAAGCATGTGCTCCAGGTGTTCGGGCATCTGGCCGAGCGTGCGTTCGGCCGGTGAGCACAGGCACCCGCGGGCCTGCGGAGACCGCGCCCGGCACCATGCCGGCGCCCCGAGCCTCGATTCTGATGCGCAACACGCCGACCTGGAACCCGTGTCCCCCGCTTCATCGCCGAGCTCGTTCCAGAGCATGTACATGGCCGGAGGGGCTAACCAAAGCGCTCAGTCACACCTGCTGAGACTGAGCGCTGGGCCCCAGGCGGGGGCCGGGAATGCCGTGGCGCAGCAGACAGCGCACCCGGCAGGCGCTCGACTCGCCATCGGGGACGGCCGGAGCAGCGCCGAGGCAACTGGTTGAGCCCAGGGCGTCGGCGCCAAGCCGAACACAAGGGAAGGATGGGTCCGGTGGACACCGATTTCATGCGAGGGTGATGCGCTCTACCTGAGCCGTCGGCACAGAGACGACGGGTTCGGCGCTGCCTGCCCGGTCCCGGTCATGGCGTCGGCAGCACGCGCGCGTGCGCGGCGGCCAGCGCGACGTCCACTGCCTGGTCCGCGGTCGCTTCGTCGACGGGTTCACCGGTGAACACGAGGCGGAAGTAGATCGGCGCGACCAGGGCTTTGAGAAGTTCGGCGGGGTCGGTCTCCATGGGCAGTTCGCCGCGTTCGACGGCTCGGGTGACAACGGGTTCCGCCCGCCGGAAGCGGTCCTCGAACAGCGCGCGCTTGATCTCGGCGAGCTGGGGCATGCGCTCGGCGTCCGAGAGAGCGGTGGTGAGCAGGGCACGGCCCGCCTGCGTGGTCATGGTCGCGACGAGGGAGCGGGCCAGTGCGCGCAGGTCGCTCTCCACCGCCCCTGTGTCGGGGATCGGGATGTCGGTGGCGAAGTGGCAGGCCAGTGCGTCCGCGACCAGGCCGTCGGAGGTTTTCCAGTTCCGGTAGATCGTCGTCTTGTGTACGCCGGCCCGCTGGGCGACGGCGTCGACGGTCAGTGCGGCATACCCCGTCTCCGCGAGCTCCTTGATGGTCGCCGCCAGCACGGCGGCACGCATCTTGTTGCCGCGCCCGACAGCGGGGCCACGCCCTGAGGCCGACTCGACAGACTTCATTGCAACTCCTAGTTGCGTTATTGGTGACACCTGCGACAGTATCAAGGCATTGCAACTTTCAGTTGCGATATGGCCGCGCTCCCCTGCGTCCACAAGCCCCCACCCGTCGATTGAGGTTCCCATGATCCGTGTCCCCCAGGCCTCCGCCCAAGCCGCGCTGAGCGACCCGTGGACGCCGGACTCCATCCCCAGCCAGTCCGGGCGTCTGGTCATGGTCACCGGCGCCAACAGCGGCATCGGATACATCACCGCTCGCGAACTCGCCCGCCGCGGTGCCCAAGTCGTCCTGGCGTGCCGCAGCCGCGATCGCGGGTGTGAGGCGATCGAGCGCCTACGGACCGAGGTCCCCGGCGCTCACGTGGAACTGCGCCTGCTCGACCTCGCCGACCTGCAGTCCGTCCGCCGCTTCGCCGAGGGCTGGAGTCACGACCGCCTCGATCTCCTGGTCAACAACGCCGGCATTGCCATGGTGCCGTTCTCCCGGACCGCCGACGGCTTCGAGTCCCAGTTCGGCGTCAACCACCTCGGCACGTTCGCGCTCACCGGCCTGCTCGTGCCCCACCTGCTGAACGCTCCGGATCCGCGTGTGGTCACGGTCAGCAGTGAAGGCCAGCGATTCGCCCGGTTCGACATGGGCAACCTCGACGCTGAGCGCGGCTATCGGACCGTGTACGCCTATATCCAGTCGAAACGGGCGAATCTGTACTTCGCCACGGAACTACAGCGCAGGGCCGTCGCCGCCGGGCTGAGGTTGCGCAGCATGGCCGTCGCCCCGGGACTCACTCGCTCCAACGTGCTCACCGGCGGCGCCAACAGCACCCGGGGCCGCGCTCACGGAACGCTCATGCGCCTGCTGTTGCGCAGTGCCTTCCGGCCCACGCCGGAGGGGGCCAAGACCTCCCTGTACGCAGCGACCGTCCCCGACCTGGCCGGAGGTAGCTACGTCGTGCCCGACGGGCCGCTCCAGCTCCGAGGTGAACCCGTCCTCCGCACTCGGGAACGCGCCATCCAGGACGCCGCCACCGCCCGCCGATTGTGGGTGCTTTCGGAACGGCTCACCAGTGTGCGCTACCCCTTGCCCGCAAATCCCCCTTCTCAGGATTGAGCAGTACCGAAATGCCGCGGTGACCCTGCCGGACCGTGTCGATTCATCACCGGTGCGCGCGGAGAGCCGGCGTTGTGCCGCCTCCCAGGAACTGAGCAGATGGGTCACCAGCAGGGCCCGTTCATTCACACCTGCACCCAAGGATTGCTCGACGGCCATCACGTGCGCGTTCGCGCCTACTCCAGAGGGGACGACGCGTGCGGCACATGGGCGAGCGCGGTGATCAGCCGCACCGGCATATAGGTGGGCCAGTGATTCCGGCCCACCTGGTAGGACACGTACCCGAGCTCACGGCTCGCCTGTATCTCGGCTTCGGCCTCTGTCTGGTACACGACACGGCAGCCGCCCGCGGCACCCTTGGCTCGCTGCCACAGTGCTGGCGCGGGCTTCCGCTCCTCCTCGGTGCGCGGGGTGAAGATCCTGTCCCCGAAGTCCGCCCAGTTGAAAGGACGCGAACCCTTCCAGTCCTTGTCGATCACTCGCTTCAGCTCCGCGGCCCGTTCCGCGTCGCTCGCGCCCCAGGAGGACGGCACGTTGGTGATCAGGCCGATGCGTATGCTGCGGGCGCGTAGCGCGCGCAGATAAGCGGCCGCTTCCGGCATGTACGTGATGCTCTTGTCCTCTGCCGTGTGCACCAGAGTCTCACCGAGGTCGAAGTACACGAGTACGCACCGGCCGTCCCGACCGGAGCCGGAGACGGTGCCGGTGTGTGCGTCGATGACCGTGCGGGGTAAGCGCTCGGCGGAGGCCGCCCCGGTCATCACCACCACACAGCCGAGGGCCGACAGTATCCGGCCGGTGACCCTGCGAGCGGAAGTCTTCTTCATGGGGCTGCCCTCCGTGGGAGCTTCAGATCACATGCACGTCATGTTCACTTCATACCCGGCCTACGCGGAAAACTCGTCGCTCTGACGATCCCTCCTGACCGGGGCGCGCACTCGACCTGCGACCCCCCATTGACGCCGGGAGGGGTTTGTTGGGGCAGGGATTGTCCGACTTGGCGTCCACATCGAGCTTGCCACCTGGAGCGTGGAGGCCGACATCGACCTCTACGTCCCCGTGCTCGACGTGGCAACACCGGCGATCAGGGGCGGGGTGAAGATCGGCTCCTCGCTGGGCCGGCGGCTCATCACCTCGCAGGCCCTCGCCCTCGGCGCCAACGGCGGGCTGCCGCTGGCTCGCCCCTTGTGGATATGGGCGATGAGGTCGTCCCCGAGAAGCTTGCGGCCGGTGCTGTACCCATGTGATGGGAAACGAGGCGGGCCGCGGGCGCCGTTGGTTCGTTCGCCGACCGGACCTGGCTGCGGGCCCCGGGTTCTGAGACCTCGACGTTTCGGGGCCCGGTACCGGCCGTAGGGGTGATCGAGCTCTTCATCTGGCCCAGTGGCTGCGGCCCGGGTCGCATCGACTGGTCTCGGGCAGCGCACAGTGAGAGGCGTGGATGTCGAGCGGGTCGCCGAGGAGCTCTACAGGCTGCGCCCGTCCGAGTTCGTGGCGGCGCGGGACGCGTACGTCGCCGAGGCACGCAAGGCGAAGGACACCGCGACCGCGAAAGCGATCGCTGACATGCGTCGGCCGACGCTCGCAGCATGGGCAGCGAACCTACTGGCTCGCGAACAGCATGAGGAAGCCACGCGATTCCTGGCGCTGGGGGAGACGTTCCGAGAGGCTCATCGGACACTCGATGCGACACAGCTGCGGGCGGCGAGCGGGCAGCGGCACCAACTCGTCACGACGCTCGCGCGCTCGGCCGCCGCGCTGGCCCGCCGCGCCGGTCAGCCGGTGAGCGACACGGTGCTGCACGAGGTCGAGCAGATCCTCCAGGCCGCTCTCGCCCGCCCGGATGTCGCCGAGCAGTGGGCGAAGGGACGGCTTGTGACGGTGCCTGACGTCGCTGTCGACTTCGACATCATCACCCCGGCGACCCTGTCGCCCCGGCCAGCACCTGCCGCACCCGCCCCATCTCGAAAGAAGCGCGGGCGCGACGAAGAGAAGCGTCGAGGCGAGCTTGAGCGTGCTCGCACAAGGGCTCAGGAAGCAGCCAACGAAGCCCGCAGGCGCGAACAGGGCCTTGACGAAGCACAAGAAGCACAGCGCGGATCGGACGAGAACGCCCGGCGGGCGGCAGAGCGGGTGCGTCGCCTGGAGCACGAGCTGCGGGAAGCCCGGCGTGCCCAGGCCGAGACGGCGGCGGTCGCGGAGGAAGCCGGTACGGCGGTGAGCGACGCCAAGCGCACCTTGCGGGACGCGCGCCACGCCGCAGATGAAACCTCCCGCACCCTGGCACACCTGGAGCAAGAGGAATAGCCCGACCGTTCCCTTGAACGCCCAGACTCACAAGCCACGCCGCCCCGTCGCACTTCCGCCCACGGCGGAGCTGAAGACGTGACGAGGGTCGGCGGCTTGCGGCCGGGCGCACAGCTGCTCCTATCGCGGGGCGCACCGCACCACCCGCACGGCCGGCCTCCTGCCCTCAGGAGAGCGGCCGGGGGCAGGAGGCGGGTGGTCGGGGCAGGTGGGTGCGTCAGCCGAAGCAGTTGGGGACGGGGTCGCCGCCCTGGCAGTTGGTGGGGACGTTGTCGATGATGCGGACCTTGCCGTGGGTGGTGACGGTGCCGTCGCTGTGGACGCCGCCTGCGGGTTCGTCGGAGATGTTGCGGGTCACCTTGCTGTTGGTGAGGCTCAGGTCGTCTTCGTTGAGAATGCCGCCGCCGGTCGCGCCGTTGCCGGGCGCCTGGTTGTCGTTGACGTGGCTGCCACGAACGGCCAGTGAGCCGGAGCTGTCGATGCCGCCGCCTCCGTCGACGCCGGTGTTCCTGTTGACGTTGCTGTCCTCGATCACCCCCGCGCCGAGGAGGAAGACGCCGCCGCCCTGTGCAGTGGCGGTGTTCTCGTTGATGGTGCTGCGCCGGACGTACAGGGCCTGGCCGAAGGGGATGATGCCGCCGCCGAATGCGGAGGTGTTGTGCAGGACGGCGCTCCGGTCGATGCTGAGGATCCCGCCGAGGGTGAGGATGCCGCCGCCGAAGCCGTTGGTGGCGGTGTTGTGTGCGATCAGGGTTTTGCTGAGTGTGGTGACCCCACTGCTGTTGAGGGCACCACCCAATGGGGCGGTGTTGCGGGTGAGCTTGGAATCATGGAGTCCCAGCTTGCCTTCGCTGTTGTCGATGGCGCCGCCGACTTCGCTGAAGTTCTTGCTGAGGGTGCTGGAGTGGAGATCGGCGATGCCCTCGTTGGAGATCGCGCCGCCGTCTTCAGCGCTGTTGTCGGTGAAGGTGACGTGTTTGCTGTCGAGGCGTCCGGCTGGAGTGACGCTGATGGCGCCACCGTCTTCTTCGTCGACCTTGCCTTGGGTGAGGGTGAGGTCGCGGAGCTTCAGGTCACCGCCGGGGCCGACCTCGAAGATGCGGAACTGGTCGGCGTTTGCGGCGCGGGCGATGGTGGCGCCGTTCCCGTGGATGGTGATCGGCTGGGTGATCTCCGGTAGACCGTTGTCGTCCTGTGTCGCCGTCAGCGTGTACGTGCAGTCCTTCGCGAGCACGAGAGCCCCGCCGCGGTTCTCGTTCAGGTCGACGAGGGCTGCGACCAGGTCGTTGGGGTCGCACTCCACGTACCGCTTGTCGCCGCCGTGGGCTCCGTCATGCTTCTTGTGGCCGTGGTGCTCGCCGTCGTGGCCGTACCGGTCGCCGGACCGCTTGTCCGCGTCGTGCTTCTTGCCCTCGTCACCCTTTCCGGCAGTGGACTTCTCCTTGCCCTCGTCGCCCTTGCTGCCGCCCGAGGCCCCTTCGGTCTTCTTGACGTCGACCCGTGCGGTGGAGGAGGCCGTCAGTCCGACCGCTTCGGCGCCGGTGATGCTCGCGACGGTCGTGGTGCCCGTCATGGTCACCAGCCCGGCCGCGGCGAGAACGGCTGCTGTCCGATGACGGCTCAGCGCCGCCGACTTCGCAGGACGCGGAACATCCGCGTCCATGCCCAGTGATCTAGACATCCGACGTGGCTCTCCTTCTGTGTGACGGCGGGTCATGGCCCATGCCAGGCAGGGGCCATGGCTCCCACATAAAAACAAATGAAAAACCGCAAATCAGACAATTATCCTATGTGGGGTGTGTCGTCGCAGATGAAGACGGGAGCCGGACAGCCTTCGAACCATGGATGACGGCCCCCATGAACTCGATGACGATGCGCCACACTGCAGTCGGACAGCAGGCGGTCCACGGCTCTTGTCAACGACCATTTGTGGACACCAAGGCCCGACCGGGACAGCCATTCGGAGCATGGGCACCACGCAAGTCATCGCGGGAAGGCCCGAAGCGGAACCGGAGGAAGGTACAGGTCGCATCAGTCAGCAGCCCTCAAGGGACCTTGTGCCATCAACGCGGGATCTGCACGGCTCGAGGCGGGGGCAGGCACTGGCGAACGATCCGCGTCAGGCATGGCGCCTGGGGCCACGAGGTCCACGCACCCGCCGAGCGCCGAATGGCGGCCGGCGGCTGGCGGTGGTCAGGCGGTGCCCCTCGGCACGGTCGGCCGCACCAAGGGACGGTCCGTCAGGATCTTCGGGTACAGCCCATGAAGGGGCACGCGGTGGGCCGGCATCGGCGAAGGGCTAAGTCGACGGGGGCGTACGCAGGGCGAGGATGGCCATGTCGTCGTGGCCGTCGCTCGGGTGGTGGTCGACAAGAGTCTGGCAAAGGTCGTTCAGGGACAGGTCGCTGTGGCTGGCCGCGGTTTGGGCGAGGGCGTCGAGGCTGTTGTCGATCGGGTGCCGGGGGTGCTCGATCAGTCCGTCGGTGAAGAAGACCACGGTGAAGCCGGCGGGAAGCGGGTGGGTGTGGTCAGGGCGGGGCTGGTCGGCGTCCACTCCCAGGGGGATCCCAGGATCGGCGAACAGATACTTCGGCAGCTGGCCGGGGGCGATGAGCAGGGGCGGGAGGTGGCCTGCGGTGCTCCAGTGCAAGGTCCAGGCAGACCCTGCGGGTTCGATGCGGGCCAGGCAGGCGGTGGTGACGGGGTTGTTGGTGATGGCCTGCAGAGTGTGATCCAGCTGTGTGAGGACTGCGCTGGGCGGGGTGCGGCGATCGTAGAGCAGGGCGCGCAGCATGTTGCGGGTCTGAGCCATGGCCGCCGCAGCTTTCAGGTCGTGGCCTCCCACGTCCCCGATGACGGCAGCACACGCCCCGTCCGGGAGCAGAAAGGCGTCGTACCAGTCACCGCCGACCCGGGCTGGGGCGGTCGCCGGGCGGTAGACGGCGGCGCCCTCGTACGGTCGCAGGTCGGACAGTGTCGGCAGCAGCAAACGCTGGAACTGCTCACTGCGTGCCCGGACATGCCCGAACAGACGCGCATTCTCGATGGCCACTCCGGCGGCCGCGGCCAGTGCAACGACGACGTCCTCGTCGTACTCGTCGAAGGGTTCCCCGTCGCGCCGGTCGGCAAGGTACAGGTCCCCATAGACCTTGCCCCGGACACTGATCGCCACCCCGAGCAGGCTGCGCATCGGCGGGTGACCGGGCGGGAACCCTGCGGATTGCGCATGCGAGGAAATCTCCTCGACCCGGAGCGGTTCGGGGCGGTGAATCAGGGCTCCGAGCAGACCCCTGCCGCGAGGAAACTCGACACCGCCCAGGTCAGCCCGCTCCTGCTCGGTCAGCCCCACCGGGATGAAGTGCGCCAGGCCCTCGCCCTGCTCGTCGAGGACGCCCATCGCGCCATAGCGAGCCTGGACCAGGTCCATGGCAGCCCTGACGATCCGGTCCAGCACCACTGGCAGCTCCAATTCCCGGCTGACCGCCATGACCGCATCCAGCAGCGCCTGCAACCGATCCCTGGTCCGGGCCAGCCCCCGGAGCTGCGCGGAGATCTGGTCGAGCTGGTCGTCCAGGAACTGATGCAGGTCAACGATGTTCGCAGGTTGCGGTTGATCACGTTCCATTGGGCTCTCCCGACGCCGCCGCGTAAGCCGTCGTACCTGGCGGACGTGTATGACTCACCTTCACCCACCGGCATGGAACACCTCACATGTCGCACCGCCCGGGCCGAGCCTGTGCCGGCCCGCCGACCTATGGTTCAGTGCCGGTCGTCCGTCTCCTGTCTATCGCCTTGAGCCGACCACCATCCCCCGACGCTCCGGGATCAGAGTCGGGTACTTGTGCCGCGCCAGGACGTCGCGGGAGCCCGGCACACAAGACTGTGTCGCGCCATTGATGAGGGCCCAACCGAGGCCGAGTCCCACGCCCGCGGTGACGCGTACCTCGGTGTCGGTGTCGGTGTCGGTGTCGGCGAGCGCGGTGGCGTACACCCCGGTGTCGCCCAGCCGCAGGGCGCGCAGCACGTCGAGCACGGCGGCCCGGACGGCCGCCGGGTCGGCGACGCCGAGCGCCTCCCGCAGACCGGCCCCGAACCCGGCCCGGACCTGGGGGCGGTGTTCCCGAAGCCGCTCGGCCGGCGAGGGCCTGGCTCCAGTCGGCACGGTCTCGCCGAGGGCCGCTACGGCGGCCGTCCGGACCGCCGGGTCGCGGTCGGCGAGGTAGAGGCTGAGCGCCTCCAAGTCGGAGGAGTCCTCGGCGAGGGACAGGAGACTGAGGAGGGCGGGGCTGGGCGCGGATCCCTCCGGAGCCCCGGCCGGGTCGGGAGCCGGCGCCGGCGCGGGTGTGGTCGGGCGGGCGGCCGGGGGTGGCATCCCGCGGGCCGGCCGTGGCGACCGGCACCGGTGTGGCGCCCAGCTGGCGGATGCCCACAATGCGGTCGATGACCTTGGCATCGCACACCGCCGGGAGCCGACGGCTGGAGCGAGGGCTTCTTCCTGGCCAACGGGCAGCAGGACCGCCCACACGATGCTGATCCCGGTGCGCATCAGGCGGAGGTGGCGGAAGAGGACTTCCTCGTCCGGTGCGGCGTCCCGGCAGTTCGGACCGAGGTGTGTCGCAGTGAGCTCATCACTGCCCGGGTGGTGGGGCGGTGCGTTCCGCCTCAGCAGTCGACGAATCGCGGGGCCTGCTGGGGGTGGTTCTTCAGCCAGCAGTGCTTTGGAGGTGTTGGTTGTCCAGCAGGACGCGGGTGACCGCTGCCGCCACCCCGGCGGCCAGGAGGCCGCGGTTGGACCGCCAGGACAGTACGGACCAACGTGACTGGGCGGACAGTACGGAACCGATACTGAGCCAGGAGCCGGCAGAGATGACGGAAAGGGCAGAGCCGATCGAGCCGATCGACAGAGTGCTGCCGACCGATCCGAGTGACAGCACGGATCCGGCTGATCCGACCGAGAGTACTGACCCGACCGATCCGATGGACAACACGGAATCCCGGGACCAGAGGGACAACGACGACTCTGCGGCACGCGTGAGCATGGGTCGATGGTAAGGCGCTGAGTCGGCCGTACGCGTTTCGAACCGCTCGCCTTGCCTGCCGTTTTCCGGCGTCGGCAGACGTCGGTTCGGTGCTGTCGGTGCTGGGGCCGGGCCATCCGCCCTCGGCCTGCCGGTAGCCGTCTCCGGCTGCCGTCTGCCCGGTCCCCTGGAGCCGGGCACTCGTGGTTCAGATGAGCGGCCGGGTGCTGATGAAGTGGGCCGGTGTAGAGGTGCACGGGCATCCGCGGATGACGTCCTTGGTGTGTTCGTCGGCGTGTACCGGCTTCGGGCGTCGGCGGTGCTGCCTGGCTCGCCACGACGACGGGCTCGAGCCGCGTGAACCGCCCTGGCCGGCGGGAACGTGCGGGGCCGGGGCCGCCGTCGCGTGGTCACCCGGCGTCACCGATCTGGCTGCGCGACCAGGCCGAGTGGGACCGCGCGGCCGCCAGGGATCCTCGGGCCGTGAGCGCACCGGGTACCGCTGCCACACGGCTTGCAGGCCATTGACCGGCCGCGTTCCACCGCCTGCCGCGAGCAGTTCCCTGCCAGCCCATGCCGTGCCGCCGATGACGAGGGTTCGCCTGGTCCACACCCGGCACCAGTGGTCCAGGCGACGGTGCGGCCGCGAGAGGTTCTCAGAACGGCGCGGGAGACGGTGCGAACGCACCCGAGACATCGCCTGCGAGCAGGAGACCATCAGGGTTCAGTGTCATGACGGGGGCGCCGGGGGACAGGTCGAAGCGGTCGAGTTCCGCCCACAGCAGGTTGGGACTGGTGGCCAGTTCGAGGAAGTACCGCCTGCCGGTGAGGTCGCAGACGGTGCGGTACTCGGTGTTGTACGTCGCGAACCGCCCCGACCCGTAGGGGGCGCCGAAGGGGACGGAGGCGTTGCGGGTGACGGCCAGGATGGCGGCGACCGCCTGCTGTTCGTCGGCTGGTCGGGGCAGCAGCGAGGTGAAGTAGGCGGCGCGCTGGAAGCGGTCGATCGCGTTGACGTTTCCCGGCAGGGGGATTTCGCTGTCGGGCCCGTCGTGGCCGAGCCTCCTCAGGGTGCTCACCTGCTTCTCCAGCAGACGCAGTTGCTCGTCGTAGGCGGGCTCGTTCGTCATGATCGTGTAGTCGCGGCTGTGATGCACCTGCCGTTCACCCGCGAGGTACTCGATGATCGCCGAGTCTCCGGATCTGTCCTCCAACGCCACATGGACCGTGGCCGTGAAGCCCCGCATCTCGATCGGCACCAGCTGGAAGCTGTCGGCCAGGGCCAGGGCTTCGCCGACGCTGGCGGCACTGTCCAGCAGGTACTGGATCCACAGGGCGATCTGGAGACCGGGCCGGTCCGGGTCGCGGGGGCCGGGGTCGCTGTCGTCCAGATAGAGCATGTGCGCCGCCAGGCCGGCTTCGTTGATGCCGTCGGCCGTTCCCGCGCCGTAGACGGTCGTCACGAGGCTGCCGTATCTGCTCGTCCACAGCAGGGGGTTGTCGGCGACCACGATGGCGTCGGCCAGTTTGCCGCCGTCGTGCTTCAGCCCCTGGGGAAAGACGGTCAGGACCGGCTCGGTCGACTCCGGCCAGTCCATCGTGCGGCCGGCGAGGACGGCGTGGTCGTTCGTGTTCCACAGAATCCGCGTGCACATGACTCGTCCCTCTCTTGTGTGCACCCCGCCCCGGGCCCGGCACCCAAGGGCGTCCCGCCTCTGGGTCTCGCCCCCGGGGGCCGTGCCGCCGGCGTCTACGCCTCAAGGACTGCCACGAGCCGGCGGGCTTGCCACCCCTGCTGGGCGGAAAGTACCTGATCAGCCCTGCTTGAGCAGTGGCCGGGCACCGGGCGCCGAATGTGACGCTCGGAGGGGGCTTGTTGGTGTACGGAGTGACGGCTGGCCTGGTGTGTCGAGAGGTGGGTGAGTGAGCCGGGCGGGGAAGCCAGAGCGTGTGAGCTGGGGTTCTTCCTGTTTCCGCTGCCCCAGGGTTTGAGGACTTGTGGGACCTGATCGAACCGCTGACACCGGCCGATCCGGTTCCCGGTCGTGCGCTGGGCCGCTGACCGCCGAACCCCGGAGGCCATCGCGGGCCTGCCGGACGGACTCGGCTCGTTCCAGACTGTTCACAAACGGCTGATCAGATGGGCCGTGGAACGGCACCACCCGCAACACACTGGTCGACACGGTCCATGGTGCAAGAGGTGGGCCTGTCGCAGTCGTCGGTGCGTCGGATCTGGCGAGACCACGTCGATGACCTGCCGTGTCCCGCAAGCTGTGCAGCATCTAGGCCGGTGGCACGGCTTCCTCGTTCGGCCCCCGCCCTCACCCGGGCAGACGCCCCCGTTCCTCCGGTATTTCCCGCACCGGTGCCATTGCACACCCAGCCCTCGACCATCGAGCGGGGAATACGCCGGAATCCTTTCCTCGCTCCGAGTCAAACCATGCCTGGCCAGCAGGAATCAATCGATCATGTGCGGTTGGGATGAGACCCTCGAAGAACCTGACGCCTCATCAAATTCCGCTCTTGAAAAGAATCTTGACAATGGCAATGGGCGGCGCGAATGATGAGCGCGCTCCGCCGTGGTGACCACCACCTGGCACCGGGCACGCCGCTACGGCAGTACGGCCGGGGGACGACCGTGCTGCCGCGGAGATGTCGTTGGCATCGTGATACGCACCGCGAAGACGACCGCAGCGGAGCGATCTGGGGGGCGAAGCATGGCGGGAACGACGATGACGTCGGCGGAGCGGACATGCGCCGGTGCCGCCCAGGCCTGTGCACTCGGCATGCTGACGATCGGCACCGGTACAGCTGGGGTGGCGACCGCGCCCACCCGGGCCGGCGGCAGGTGCACCTGGCCCGGCGAGACCGTGGCGGGGCCGTTCCCCGTGCGGACGGTCCAAGCGCCCTTCCACCGAGCCACGGTCGGGCAGCAGCAGCAGCCGACCGCCGCACCGGTCGGTCCGTGCAAGCTGCTCCACGGTGGGGACTAGGCCGCGGCGATGCGATTCGAGCTACTGGGGCCGCTGAGCATCACTGACGGCACGGAAACCGTCGTACTCCAGCCCTCCAAACCGACGAATCTGCTCGCCGCTCTGCTGTTGCACGCCAACGGCGTGGTGTCCGCCGAGTACCTGCAACGAGCCATCTGGGGTGAGGAACAACCAGCTGCGGCGAAAGCCGCCCTGCAGACCTGCGTCCTGCGCCTGCGGCGGCTCTTCGTCAAGCACGGGGTGGTGGACACCCCGATCGAGGCGGTCCCCGGCGGCTACCGGATCAGCGCGGGACCGCGGAGCCTCGACGTGATCGGGTTCCGGGACGGGGTACGCCATGCAGCCCGTCTCGCCCATACCCCGGAGATGGAGTTACGCGCGCTCAAGGACGCGCTGGCGCTGTGGCAGGGCTCGCTGCTGGCCAACGTCCGCTCTGAAGTGCTGCACCGGGACGAGGCTCCACGGCTGATCGAGGAGCGGCTGCGCACCGTGCAGCGCGTCTGCGACCTCGAACTGTCACTCGGTCGCTGCGGGGAGGCGCTGGTGGCGTTGTGGAGCGAGACACGTGCCCACCCCGGCAACGAGCGGTTCCACGAGCAGTTGATAGAGGCGCTGTACCGCAGCGGGCGGCAGAGCGAGGCGCTGACCGAATACCGGCGGGTCAAGCGACATCTGCTCGAGGAACTGGGTGTCGACCCCTCGCCGGGGCTACGACGGCTCGAGTTGGCCATCCTCCGCGGCGACGACCTGGGGCCGTCGGCCGACGGCGTGCGGGCAGTTGCCGCGATCGGCACCGCGGCCGTCCGCCGATCTCCGGTCGAGGACGGTGGCGACCCGCCGCCTCCGGTGGTTCCGGTGCCCCCCGTGCCGTCCTTCACCGGCCGAGCGGCCGAGGCCGCCGCCATGGTGGCCCAGCTGACCGAAGCCCGCGACGAGGCTGTGACCATCCTGCTCTCGGGCGCCCCGGGCATAGGGAAGTCCGCACTCGCCCACCACGTCGCCCATCAGGTACGGGACACGTTCTCCGGCGGGCGGTTGCACGTGCCGATGGTGCACCCCGGCGGGGAGCCGCGCGACGCCGCCGAGGCCGCCGCCGCGGTGGCGACGGCCTTGCGGGGCCGGGAAGGCGGCGCTCCCGTTCTTCTGGTCCTGGACGACGTCGTCGACGCCGGCCAGGTCAGGCCGCTGCTGCCGGCAGCACCCGGCGGGGCTGTGATCATCACCAGCCGCATGGGACTCGCCGGCCTGGTGGCCACCCACGGCGGTCGTGTCCACCGGCTGTCCACCCTCGATCAGGAGGACGCGCACCGACTGCTCGTCGCCGCCCTCGGAGCCGAACGGGTCAAGCCGGAAGAGGCCGCGGCACGCCGACTCGCCGCCCTGTGCGGGTACTTCCCGCTCGCCCTGCGCATCATCGCGGCCCGGCTGCTGACCCGCCCCGCGCTCGGTCTCGCGGACGCCGCGGGCTGGCTTGCCGACGACCCGCTGGCACGGCTCTCCCTGGCGGACGACCCCCGACTGTCCGTCACCCGAGTGCTCGACGCCGCCCTCGACCGGCTCACCCCACGACTGGCCGACGCCTTCGTGAGGGCCGGCTCCCTGCCGTCGGCCGCCTTCCCGGCCCAGGACGGCGTCACCGCTCTCGGCACCGGCGCCGCCGAGGCCGAGGAACTCCTGGAACGGCTGGTCGACGCAGGGTTCCTGGAAGAAGGCCCACCCGGCCCCTACCGAGTGCATGAACTGCTCCGCGCGTACGCCCGCAGAGCCGCCGCAGAAGGCGGCCCACGCCCCGAGACCACAGAGAGAGCGTGACCCCCCATGGCCGACACCACGTTCGACGCACTCGCAGCGACCCGGCCCCGCATACGCCGGGACGTGCTGTTCACCGAGACCCCCGGCGGCGTGCTGTTCCACAACGCGGACGGCGGCTTCCACCTCACGGGCCGCACCGCCTACCGCTTCGCCTCCCTCCTCGTCCCGCACCTCGCCGGACGCCACACGCTGGGCGACATCTGCGAGGGCTTCGGTCCGCCCCAGCGCGCCATGGCGGCGGAGCTGGTGAAGACCCTGTACGAGCGGGACTTCGCCCGCGACGTCCCTGAGAAGGACACCGCCGACTCCGACCCCGACCTCAACGCCATGACCGGCCCGGCCCGCCGGTTCTCCGCACAGATCGCGTACATCGACCACTACACCGATGGGGCGCCCGGGCGCTTCGCCCGTTTCCGGAACACGCGCGTCGCGGTCCTCGGCGGCGACGACGTCGCCCGCTGGTGCGCGCTCAGCCTGGTCCGCAACGGCTGTGCCCACATCGCCGTCACCGCCGAGTTCCCCGACGTGGCCCGCGAGGCCGGCGAACTCGACGCGGACGACAGCCCGGTGCGCATCGACCGACTGGCCGTGGCGTCCGGGTGGGCGGAGCTCGCCACCTTCGACGTCGTCATCGTCACCGGGCCCGAAGCGGTGACCACCACCCGGCGGCTGCTCACCGAAGTCGTGCCCGACGGGGTCACCCTCATCCCCTCCTGGGGCTTCGGCGGACACACCGTCACCGGCCCGCTCGCCACCGCCACCTCCACCGGCTGCTGGACCTGCGCGGTCCTGCGGCTCGGCGGCAACACCGACGAGGGCGCCGCCGCCGACCTCTGGGCCACCGCCACCGGCGGCGTCACGCCCCGGGCAAGCCGGGCACTGCCCACCGGGCCCGTCGCCTCGATGACGGGCAACCTCCTCGGCTACGAGATCTTCCGGCTCACCACCGGCGCCCTGCCGCCCGAAACCAGACAGCAGGTCCTCGTGCAGGACCTGGAGTCGCTGGACGTCGTCGCCGAGCCCGTCCTGCCCCATCCCCGTTGCCGCCGCTGCGCCGCGCTCACCACGACCGGGGGCTCCCCGCTCCCCGGCGAACTCGCCCTCCCGGTCACCGCGACCGTGGAGACCGCACGCGACGCCGAGACCCTCGTCGAGGACCTCAACCGGATCAGCGGCGCGCTGGTCCGCCCGTACACGGGAGTCTTCCGCCGCTACGACGACGAGCAGATCACCCAGACCCCCCTCAAGATCAGCCGGGTCGAGGTCGCCCTCGGAGCCGGCGTACGGCGCACGATCGCCGCCTTCGACGTGCACCATCTGGCGGGCGCGCGGATGAGGGCGCTGCACGCGGCGGCCGAGACATACGTCGAGCATGTGGGGCCGGCCGACGCCGGTGCGCGGGGCACGGACGTCGCCACCGCGCTCGGCCCCGACCGGCTGACGACCGGCGGCGGCACGGGCGGGACGGTCACGGCATGGACCACCGCGACCTCACTCCTCACCAAGGAGCCGATACGGGTCCCCACGGCCGCGGTACGTCCTTTCGGAGAGCACAACAGGGCCCGGTTGATCCTCGCCACGCGCGCGGGAGGCGGGGCCGGCCCTACACCTCAGTCGGCGGCCGGCCGGGGCCTGCTGTCGGCGCTGAGCCACGACGCCCTGCTGCGGGCGGTGCGGGGAGCGACGCAGGTGCGGCTGCTGGCTGCCGACGAGGCTGACGACGCCCCGGAGTTGGTCTTCCTGCTGAAGTCGGCCCGCACCCTGGGCGTCGACGTCGAACTGCTCGATCTGGGTGAGGCCGCACGCACCTCGGCGCACACCGTCCTGGCCAGGGTGGCCGACGGCCGTTGGGCGGTCGGTGCGGAACTGTCCAGCCGGGCAGCGGCCTGCTCGGCCCTCCGCGATCTCCTCGGCCAGGTCCAACTGGCGGTGGAGGATCCCGGTACCGCGGTGGACCTGGGCGATCCGCTGCTGGGCGACCTGGCACCGGAGGCGATCACGGTCACAGGTGGGCCGATGGCCCCGGACGCGGCCACGACGGACTTCCCGACGATCCTGGACCGCCTCCGGGCCGCCGGCCGGGACGCCCTCCATGTCCCGACGACGCCCGCCGACCTTCCGGCGGGCGGCATCAGCACGGCCTACATCCTCCTCACGACCGAACCCGAGGACGGCGTCCATGCCCGTGACTGACGCGACGCGCCGCCTGGCGGAGGGCCTGTACGACGCCCTCGCCCGGTACGGCGTCAGCGTGGAACTGGACGTCGCCCCCCTCGGTGTCCGAGACGCATTCAAGGCGGACGGCGACCGCCGGTTCGGAGCCGTGCCCGTACGGCACTACGGCCGTCAGGTCATCGTCGGGCCGTTCACCGGGACGGCTCACGACGGGCGGCGCCCGTGCGGCCTGTGCCTGGACCGCCGCTGGCAGGCGGTACGCTCAGTCCCCCTGCGGGAGGCGCTGGAACTGGGCGCCGGTACCCGGGCGGCGGGGGAGACCCCGTACCTGACCCCGTTCGCCGCCGACGCCCTTGCGGCGCTGATCGCCGCCCGCGCGTCCGACGGCACAGCGCCCGTCACCGGCACTTACCCGGCCGTCCACCTCGTGGACCTGGAGACGCTCCGCTCCCGCGCCTACCCCTTGGTCCCCGACCCCGAGTGCCCCGCCTGCGCGGAGCCGGAACCCGACACTCCCGAAGCCGCAGTGCTGCGCCTGCGCCGCGCCCCCAAGCACCGTCCCGGCAGTTTCCGCGTCCGGGACACCAGTGCCTACGACCTCCCACCCGAGGCCTACACCAATCCCGTCTGCGGGTCCCTGGGTCCGTCCGTCGTGCAGGACGTGTCCTCCCTGTCCACCTCCGCCACCATCGGCTGCTTCTCCATGCGCTCGGGCGCCTACCTCCGGGAGACTTTCTGGGGCGGCCACGCAGACACCTTCGCGCAGAGCATGCGCATCGGGGTCCTGGAAGGACTGGAGCGCTACGCGGGCATGCGCGCCCGCACCAGGCGGGCAGGGGTGCTCGACTCCCTGGACGGCCTGCGCGCCCGGGGCAAGCCGGCACTGGACCCCCGTCGGTGCGGCCTCTACTCCGAAGCGTTTCACCGCGCCAACCCCGGCATCGCGCCGTTCCGTCCCGACCGCGAGATCCCCTGGGTCTGGGGCTACTCGCTGGCCGACCGGCAACCGGTCATGGTCCCCGAGGTGCTGACGTACTACCACGCACCGGGGCTGGAGAACCGCTTCGTCCAGGAGTCCTCCAACGGCTGCGCCTCCGGTGGCTGCCTCGAAGAGGCCGTGTACTGCGGACTCATGGAGGTCGTGGAGCGCGATGCCTTCCTGCTCACCTGGTACGGGCAGGCCGCACTTCCCGAGATCGATCCCCGCACCAGCGCCCGCCCGGCCACCCGCGCCATGGTGGACCGGCTGGAGATGTACGGCTACGAGGCCCGCTTCTTCGACACCCGGATCACGTTTCCGATCCCGGTCGTGACCGGCGTCGCGGTACGTCCCGACGGCGACCTCGGCCGCATGTGCTTCGGCGGCGGCGCCGGGCTCGACCCGGAAGCCGCGCTCGCCGGCGCCCTGTGCGAGATCGCCACCGACGCGGTGAACCTCCAACGCCGCACGGAGCGAGACTGGGAGCGACTGCGGGCCATGGCCGACGACTTCGACAAGGTCCAGGCACTGCACGACCACCCGCTCGCGTACGGGGTCCCGGAGATGGGCGACCACGCACACTTCCTGATCGGGGAGCCCGGCGCGCCCAGGCCGCCCCGGCGGACCTTCACGGAGCTGTACGGCGCGGGCGCGCGGTGTCCGGCGCCCGAGGTGTCGGACGATCTGCGGGAAGACCTGGAGTGGTGCGTCCAGGCGGTGACCGGCGCCGGGTTCGACGTGATCGTGGTCGACCAGACCATGCCGGAACAGCGGGACCTGGGCCTGACCACGGTCAGCGTGATCGTGCCCGGACTCCTGCCGATCGACTTCGGCTGGACGCGCCAGCGCGCGTTGGGCATGCCTCGCCTTCGCACCGCCCTGCGCGAGGCCGGCCTGCGTGATCGCGACCTCGTACCCGCCGACTTCAACCCCGCGCCGCACCCCTTTCCGTGAGCGCCCCCGACCGACCGAGCCACCGAGGAGTTCGTCATGGGATACGCCCATGAATACGCAGCTGCGATCATGCGGCGCGGGCGGGTCGCGATGGAACCCGCCGAGTTCGTGCCTGACTGGGCCGACAGCCCCCGCAAGAGCAAGTACTACCCGGGCGTGGACACCATGCCGCTCCCCGGCAGCGGCTATCCGGCAGACGCGTCGCTCGACCGGGGCCTGGGGCTGGGCCCGGACGCCGGCCCGCCCGCAGAGATGTTCGACCTGGGAACGCTGTCCGGGATGCTGTACGACTCGTACGGGCTGACCGGTCGCCGCCTCGGCGTCCAGGCCAACACGGACCTCGCCACCCTGCCGAGCTTCCCGCTCGCCAACTGGTCCCGGGGTACGGCGTCAGGCGGCGGCCTCTACCCCGTGAGCGTCTACTGGGTCTCCGGCCCCAGCGGCCCCGTACCGCCCGGCGTCCACTACTACGCGACCCGCCACCACGCCATGCAGCGACTGCTGACCGGTGACGTGTCGGGCGAGTTGCGCGCGGCCCTGGGTGACACCGCCCAGGGCGCCGAGGCGACCGACCAGTACCTGGTGCTCGGGGTCAAGTACTGGCAGAACGCCTTCAAGTACAACAGCTTCGCCTTCCACGCCGTCAGCATGGACGTCGGCACCGTTGTGCAGACCTGGCGCATGTGGGCCCGGGCCAGGGGCCTGGAGGTCGAGCCGCTGATGTGGTTCGACGAGGAGCGACTGGCCCGCCTGCTCGGCATACGGACCGAGGAGGAGGGCGTGTTCGCCGTCGTCCCCCTGCGCTGGCGCGGCGCCCGCACCACGTCGGCCCCTGTCCCGGCGGCCGTACGCCACCGGGACGCCGAGCGGTCTCGAACCGTGCTCACCTTCGACGCCGTCACGCGGATGCAGACGGCCACCGCCGAGCACGCCGCGCGGCGCCCCGCCCCCGGAGCGCTCGCCTGTGCCGCCCCGGCTCCCGGCCCGAGCGGCACCGGAGTCCCGCTGCCCGCACCCCGGCCGCTGGACACCGACGTCCGTACCGCGCTGCGCCGCCGCCGTAGCAGCTTCGGCCGCTTCGAGGTGGGGCGGCCCGTCGGCCAGGACCAGCTGGCGGCCTGCCTGAAGGCCGCCATGGCGGGGGCCCGGCTCGGCGGTGACACCGGCACGGGCGACACCCGGCTGGTCAACCTGTACACCTTCGTCAACCATGTCGACGGCCTCGCCCCGGGCGCGTACGCCTACGATCCCGACTCCCACTGCCTCAGGCTCGTCGTGGAGGGCCGCCCCGGTGTTTTCCTCCAGCGGAACTACTTCCTGGCGAACTACAACCTGGAACAGGCCGGGGCGGTGCTGGTGCCGACCATCCGCACCACCGCCGTGCTCGATGCCGTCGGCGACCGCGGCTACCGTCTCGTCAACGCCGCTGTCGGTGCCGTGTCGCAGGCCGTCTACACGGCGTCGTCCGCCATGGAGCTCGGCTGCGGAGCAGCCCTGGGCTTCGACAACATCTCGTACATCGAGGAGCTGGGCCTCCAGGGGACCGGAGAGGCGCCACTTCTGATCATGATGATCGGTCATGAGCGGCCCAACCCGGCCGACTTCCGGTACGAGATCGCCTGAGGGGGCCGCCATGCCGTTCATGCTCCGGGTCGCCGGGCTGCCCATCGACACCGTACGTGAGCTGCGCTGCCCGGACAGCCGCCGCTGGGCCGACGACGTCCTGGCCACCGGCGACCGATTGGGCGCGGCGGGCGCCGCCCTGGGCGATTTGCTGCACCCACTGATCGGGCGGAGTGCCGAAGACGCCGAGCGCCGCGCACTGTTGAAGCTGCGCCGGGACGTCTTCAACAACCGCCTGCCGCACGACGCCGAAGCGGCGCTGTCCCTGGTGACCAGCCTGGATGTGGCGGTGGGGGAGGCGTTGGCGGACTGGCTCACCGCCCGCCGCCGCCTCACCGCCCGCACCGCGCAGGGCGCGGGACTGCTCGCCGTCGAGACGGCCCGCACCCGCGCCGCGCTGCGTCGACTGGCGGGCGAGGAGCGGCTGCGCAAGGGCCTCCTGCTCGCCTCGCCCACCCTGGACGCCCAACTCGACGCCTATGTACGGAAGACGGCGGCGGCGCCGGACGCCCGCCCGGACCGGAGGACTCGCAAGATCGAGCGCTCGCTGCTGTCGTACCTGTACCGGACGGCCTGCAAGACCAGCCCGTTCTCGACCTTCACCGGGGTCGCGCTCGGCGAGTTCGGCGAGCGCACCGGCCGGCAGTCCCCGGCGGACGGACTGGAGGTGAGGATCGCTCAGGAGTGGACCAGCCATACCCGCCTGAACGTCGTCGCGCTGCGCCGCCTCGCGGAGTCCGTCGTCGCCGACCCGGCCCGCCGCGCCGACCTGCCCGTGTCCCTGGCCTCCGGCTGGGGCAGGGACGGCGACCGGGTGCGCTACGTGCGCCGCTGGGTGACGGCAGGCGACGACGACACGGCGGTCACCTTCGACGCGGTCAAGGACCGGCTGTTCTTCCTGCGCCGCAGCGGCGTCCTGGAGAGGTTGCTCGGGCACTTCGAGGAGCGGGAGACCGTAAGGTTCGCCGAGCTGGCCGACTGGCTCGCCGCCGACCAGGACGCCGGCGAGGAGGAGTGCGCCCAGTACCTCCAGGCTCTGCTGGACGTGGGCATGGTGCAGGTCCCGTGCCTGCGGACCGAGGTGCACGACACCGATCCGCTACGCGCGTTCCAGGCGTCCCTGCGGGACCTCGGCCGTCCCTGGGCGCACACACTGGCCGGTCGGCTCGACGCGGCCGTGGTGTGCGTCGACCGGTTCGGCAAGGTCGCCCCAGCCGCCCGCAGCGCGCTGCTGCGCGAGCTGAGAGACGAACTGAGCGACATTCAAAAGGAGTTGGGGGCCGAGAAGGGCAGAGTGCCGCAGACCGTGCTGTACGAGGACGTCTCGGCTGGCTCACGGACGAACCTGGGGCCGAAAGTATGGGCCGATCAGATCCAGGATCCCCTGCGCCAAGTGGAGCGGATCCTGCCGGCCTTCGACCTGACGCTTCCGCAGCGCATCACCTTCAAGGGGTTCTTCCTCGCCCGGTACGGCCAGGGCGGCCGCTGCGACGACCTGCTGAAGCTGGTCCACGACTTCCACGAGGACTTCTTCGATCAGTATCTGAGTTTCACCTCAGGCCGTACCTCCTTCGATGCCCAAGGCCGCTACGTCCCCGAGGTGAACTGGCTGGGACTGCCGCAGCTGAAGGCGCTCGACACCGCCCGCGAGACTTTCGTCACCAGGATGCGGGCCCTGTGGGACGACAGCGATGGGGAGGAACTCGTCCTGGAAGGCGCCCTCATCGACGAGGTTGCCTCCCACCTGTCCCCCGTGACAGCCGACTTCCTGCCCATGAGCCATCACCTCCAGCTGGCCGACCGTCGAGACGGTCACCCACTGGCCGTACTCAACCGCTCGTACGGGGGCCTGTCCTTCCCTTTCAGCCGCTTCACCCACTGCTTCGACGGCATCGAGGAGCGGCTGCTGCGCCGGGCGGAGGACATCCGGCCGGAGGGGGCCGTCTTCGCAGAGGTGACCGGCGGCCCGGTGACCAGCAACCTCAACCTCCACGGCAGGCTCACGTCACACGAGATCGTCTGCCCGGGAGAAAGCGGCACGCTGGATCCGCAGTTCCGCATCCCACTCGACAGCCTGTACATCGAGCACGACGAGAGAGCCGACCGGCTGGTGCTGCGCTCGGTCCGGCTCGGCCGCGAGGTGATCCCCGTCTACCTCGGATACCTGGTGCCGCTCGCCCTCCCCGAACTGCCCCGCACCCTGCTGCTGCTCTCTCCGACGTCCATCGCGCCGCTCGACGTCTGGGGCGGTGTCCCCGAAGGCGAACCGGACGGCGGTGTGACCGGACGGCCGCGTGTGAGACACGGCAGCGTGGTGCTCAGCCGCCGCAGCTGGAGCTGCCCGGCCTCCCGGCTGCCGCTGGCCGGTCCGGCGGTGCCGGACGCCGAACGGTTCCTCGGCTGGCACCGCTTCCGGCGGGCACACGGTCTGCCCGACCGGGTGTTCGCCACCGTCTCGGACTCCGGTGCCCGGGGGGCCACCGCCGCGAAGCCGCAGTACGTGGACTTCGACAGCCCCCTGTCGCTGTCCGCGTTCGAGGGGCTGATCAGGACGGCGGAGGCGCGGGTTGTGTTCCGGGAGATGCTGCCCGACGAGGACGCACTGCACACCGTGTCAGGCCGAGGCCGCCACGTGGCGGAACTCGCCGTGGAGACGGCGACCGCCACCCGTACGACCGGAAGGGACCACCACGGATGACGACGACCGGAGCGCGTACGGGAACCGGGGCCTGGCAGGCCACCCACGTCTTCTACGCCGCCAACCCCCGCCCCATGCTGCTCCACTGCATCCGCCCCCTCGTGGCCGGGCTGGAGGCGGACGGACTCCTCGACGGGTACTTCTTCATCAACTACTGGCTCGAAGGCCCCCATGTCCGCCTGCGGATCAAGCCCTCATCCCCGGACGCGGAGAACGAGGTCCGCCGCCGTACCGAAGCGGCCGTCGACGCGTTCCTCGCGGAGCGACCCGCCCTGTACGAGGTCGACTCCGGCTTCCTCAGCGAGTTCTACAACACACTCTTCGAAATCGAGTTCCCCGCCGGCGAGCGCGCCCGCTACACCGACGACCAGGGCCGGATGCGGTTGCTGCCCAACAACACCCGCTGCCCGACCGAGTACGAGCCGGAATACGGCAAGTACGGTGGGCCGGCCGGGATCGAGCTGGCCGAATGGCACTTCCGGCACTCCAGCGATCTGGTCATCGAGGCCTTCCGCACCAAGAACCTGCACCTGCGGACCGTGCTGCTCGGCACGTCGGCGCAACTGATGATGGTCATCTCCGGCTGCTTCCTGCCGGGCGACGACGAACTGGCCGACTACCTGGACAGCTACTACACGTTCTGGCACCGGGCCTTCCCCGACACCGGCTTCATCGGCAGCGAGGAGTACGACACGAACTACGCGGCCATGGCCCCGAAGCTCGCGTCCCGTTTCGCCGCCGTCCGCACCGCCGTCGCCGGCGGAGACGACGCGCCCCGGCTCCCCGCTTTCCTCGCCGACTGGGCCGGTCACTGCGCCGAACTCCGGGCCCGCGCCCGCACCCTGGCCGCCAACGGCGACCTGGTGTTCCGGTCCTGGGACGGTGAACGCGACGAGCGCGTCACCGACCCCGCCGTGGCGCTGCCGCGCCTGCTCTCCCCGTACATGCATATGACCAACAACCGGCTGCACGTGACCATCCGCGACGAGGCCTACCTCGCCCACGTCCTGGGCCGCGCCCTGCGAGAGCCGCGATGACGGCCCCGACCCCCTCCGCCTTCACGGCGTACCGGCCCCGGCTGCGCCCCGGGGTCCTGATCAGCGACGCGCTCCTGCACGGCAGGAACACCGTGCACCTGATCAAGGACACCGGCAGCGGGCAGTCCTTCAAGGTGGGCACCAAGGAGCACTTCCTCATCTCCCGCATGGACGGGCGCCGCAGCCTGGAAGAGATCGGCTCGGAGTACGCCAGCGCATACGAGCGCAGGCTCGCCGCGGCCCACTGGCAGCAGCTGCTGGGCATGCTCGGCACACGAGGGCTCCTGACCGACTCCCCGGCCGTCGCCGGGCCCCCGACACCGTCACCCGAGCCGCGCGGCGTGCTGCGCGGCAGTCTCCGGCTGGTCGCGGACGCGGACACGACGACCGCGCGGCTGCACCGGGCCGTGCGCCCGCTGCTGTCACCGTGGTGCGTGGCACCGCTGCTGGTCCTGCTCGTCGCCATGGAGGCCGTCCTCGCCCGGCACGCCGGTGAACTGGTCCTGGCCACCGGGGAACTGTTCACCAGTCCGGCCCTGCTGACGGCCGCAGCGACCCTGCTGTGGCTGAGCACCGCTCTGCACGAGCTGGCGCACGGGGTGGTCGCCCGGCACCACGGCGGCCACGTCCGCGAGATCGGACTGCGCTGGCGGCTTCCGGTCGTCATCATGTACTGCACCGTCGACGACTTCCTCTATCTGGGCACCCGCCGTCACCGCATCGCCACGGCCGCCGCCGGTGCCGTGATGAACCTCCTCTTCCTGCTGCCGTTCTTCGCCGTCTGGCGGTACGCCCCCGTCGACGACGCCACCCGAGGAGCCCTCGCGGGACTCCTGTTCCTCGGGAGCGCGCAGGCGCTCACCATGCTCGTTCCGCTGCCCCCACTGGACGGGTACAAGATCGTCGCCCAGTTGGCGGGCGCCACCGAACTGGCCGCGTCGACCCGGACGTATCTGCGGCTGGCCGTCCGCCGGGACCCTGCCGCCAGGGAGTACCCACGCCGGGCCCGTGCCGCCTACACCGCGTACGGAATGAGCGTGCCGTTCGTGCTCGGCGCGCTCGTCGCGGCGGTCACCACGATCGTCCACCACCTGCTCACCACCGGGTGAGCGCCGTCAAGGCACCGGCTCACCACGCGGTGAGCCGCCCGACAAGGAGAGACCCGTGAGCACCACTGACCCCACGTCCCCCGCCTCACCCTCCGCACAGGACGCGCCGGCCATCGCCCTTGACACCGTGCGCAAGCACTACGGATCCACCAAGGCCGTGGACGGCATCTCGGTGACTGTGGCACGCGGTGAGTTCTTCGGGCTGCTCGGTCCCAACGGCGCGGGCAAGACCACCCTCATCGAGATCATGGAGGGCCTGCGCAAGGCGGACTCCGGCTCCGTGTCGGTCCTCGGCCGAGCCCCCTGGCCGCGCGACGTCCATCTGCTGCCGAGAGTCGGCGTCCAGACACAGGCGTCGGCGTTCTTCGTCCGGCTGACAGCGCGCGAGCACCTGCGCACCGTCGCCGCCCTCTACGGTGTGGGACACGACGCCGCCGAACGGGCCCTGACGTCCGTCCGGCTGACCGACCAGGGCGACGTCCGGGTGGAGGACCTGTCCGGCGGGCAGCGCCAGCGTCTCGCCGTCGCCGCCGCCCTCGTCCACGAACCGGAGCTGATCTTCCTGGACGAACCGACCGCGGCCCTCGACCCGCAGGCCCGCCGGGACCTGTGGCAGGTGCTGCGCGACCTGAAGGGCGCCGGCCGCACCATCGTCTACACCACCCACCACCTGGACGAGGCGGAAGCCCTCTGCGACCGGGTCGCCATCATCGTCGCCGGGCGCCTCGCCGCGCTGGACACACCCGCCCGGATGGTGGCCGCAGGCAGTCCGACCACCCGGCTGCTGGTGCCCGCCGATCGGCTCACGCTGGAGGCGGCCCAGGGCATTCCCGGTGTGCGGGCGGCGGACCTGGAAGGCGACACGATCGTCCTGGAGACCCTGGACTCGGGCCCCGTCCTGGCCCACGTCGACGCACTCGCCGGGCTCCAGGGCGTACGGACCCGCACCGCCAGCCTCGAGGACGTCTACCTCGAACTGATCGGCAGCGCCGCCGAGCCCGCCCCCACCAAGGCCCCGTAGCCGCCGCCGTCGCGGCACCCCCGCACCCGTTTCACGCGTACACGCGTACACGAAAGAGAAACGCCACCATGAGCGCATACGCCGCGTTGAGTCAGGCCGGATACCGGGCCTACGTCCGCGACAAGGCCACCCTCTTCTTCACCTTCGCCTTTCCCCTCCTCTTCCTCGTCGTCTTCGGCCTCATCTTCCACGGCAAGAACGTCGAGCAGAGCGGGCAGCCCTACATCAACTACATCGCACCCGGCGTGCTGGCCTGGGGCATCGCCAACGCGGCCGTCTTCGGTATCGGATTCGTACTGATGCAGTGGCGCCGCGACGACCTGCTCCGCCTCATCCGCATGACCCCGGTGCGGCTCCCCGCCGTGCTCGCCTCCCGCTACGTCCTGGCCCTGGGCATCGGCCTCGTCCAGGCCGTGCTGTTCGTGGGGGTGGCGCTGCTGCCCTGGTTCGGGCTGCGCCTGGCCTCCGGATGGCCGCTGGCACTGCCGGTACTGTTCCTCGGCATCACCGCGTTCCTGGCGATCGGGGTCATCGTCGGCACGTACGCGCAGACGCCCGAGGCGGTCGCCGCGATCGCCAACTGCCTGATGATCCCCATGGCGTTCCTGTCCGGCTCCTTCTTCCCGCTGGACGCCATGCCGGACTGGATGCAGACCCTCGCCAGGGCCCTGCCGCTGTACTACCTCGTGGACGGGACCTCCGCCGCCCTCACCGGCAGCGACGGCGTCAGCGCCGACGTAGCGGTGGCCTGCGGGGTGCTCGCCGGCTGCGCCGTCGTCTTCGGAGCCATCGCGCTCAGAACCTTCCGCTGGAGCGACCAGTCATGACCGGCACCGTGCGCGAGCGCGCGGACGCGCCCCTGGACGCTGCCAGGAACCGACTGCAGCGCGAGCTGACCGCCCGCCACCGGACGGCGGCCCTGCCGAACCTCCCCGTCCCCACGGTCGTACCGCTCGGTGCCGCCGACACCCTCGGCTGCGGTGTCGCGGACCCGTACGCCGCCGAACGGCCCGCAGCGAACATCCAGCTCACCTCGCGTGCCGTGCTCGTCGGCCCCTGGGGTGGGGACGCGGGCGGCGGGACGCACATGGACGCCTGCGGCCAGTGCCTCGCCATGCGGTGGCAGCGGCTGCGGAGCCGTTCGGAGCGGGAGGCGCTCGAACTGGGCCACCCCTCGTACGGCGCTGTCGACTGGCCGGTCCTGACCCCCTTCACCGTGGACGCCGTCTGGGCGGCATACGTGGCGGTGTTGCCGGGTACGCGTAGCGCCCCGGAGGGGTTCACGGCCGCGGACCGGTCCCTGCCGCAGGTGACCCGCGTCGACCTGGGCACCCTGGCCACCGCGACGTTCCCACTGCTGCCCGAGCCGCTGTGCCCCGCCTGCGTGAAGGAACGCCCCGACACGGCCGACACGGCCCGCATGACGTTCGTCCCCCGGCCGAAGCCGACCCCGGACGGCTACCGCCTCCGCCCCCTGGACGCCTATCCACTGCCGACCGCGGCCCTGGCCAACCCCGTGTGCGGTGCCATCGGCTCCGACACCTGGATCAACCCCGCGTCCACGACCACCGCACCGGTCGCCGGCACCCACTTCGTGCGGGGCTACGCCGGACTGAACGACGTCACCTGGAGCGGGCAGTCCAACCGCTACACCACCAGCAGGACCCTCGCCTATCTGGAGGGTCTCGAACGCTACGCGGGCACCCACAGGCGCCGCGGCACCGCCCCCGTCATGGCGGCGTACAGCACCCTCATGGCCGACGGCGCGCGCGTCCTGAACCCCGCCGACTGCGGCTTCTACGCGCCGGAGACCTACGCGAAGGACCACCTGGTCAGCCCCTTCGACCCGGACCGGAAGATTCCCTGGGTGTGGGGGCACTCGCTGCGCGACGATCAGCCCGCCCTGATCCCCGCCAGGCTCGCCCACTACGGCGCGGGCGTCGACGCCGACAATTTCGTCTTCGAGTGCTCCAACGGCTGTGCGACGGGCGGGAGTCTGGAGGAGGCGATCCTCTTCGGGCTGCTGGAGCTCATCGAGCGAGACGCCTTCCTGCTCACCTGGTACACCAGGGCGCGCCTCACCGAGATCGACCTCGCGACCTGCCGGACTCCCGCGATCCACAACATGGTCGACCGTGCCGCACTGCACGGCTACGACGTCCACGCCTTCGACACGCGCATGGGCCCGGCCGTCCCCGTCGTCACCGCCCTGGCGGTCCGCCGCGACGGCGGACACGGGACGCTCTCCTTCGCTGCTGCGGCCGGCTTCGACCCGGAGGGCACGGTCGAGGCGGCCCTGTCCGAGGTGCTGACCTACATCCCGTACCTGCCGTACCAGGTGGCCGAACGGCGCACCGAACTGGAGGAGATGGCCCAGGACTTCACCAAGGTCCTCCACCTGAAGGACCACGCCCAGCTGTACGGCCTGCCGACCATGGCGGGCCACGCCGCCGAGTACCTGAACCCGACCGCAGTGCGGCCGCTCACCCAGGTGTACCGGGACTGGGAGGACCGCCGCCCGCGCACCGGGGACCTGCTGGACGACCTACGGCTGGTCCGCGACGAACTGTGCGGCGCCGGGTTCGACGTGATCGCCGTCGACCAGACGACTCCCGAGCAGCGCCGGATGGGCCTGCACACCGTCAGCACCACCGTCCCCGGGCTCCTGCCGCTCGACTTCGGCTGGACCAGGCAGCGCGCCCTGCGGATGCCCAGGCTACGCGCCGGACTGCGCGACGCGGGCCGACGCACGGACGAGCTTCCGGAGACCGAGATAAAGATCGTCCCGCACCCGTTCCCATGACCCGCGAGGACCTACGGGACAGCATGGACAAGCCCCTTCCCGCGTGGAGACAGGACTCCGTCCGGGAAGGGGCCGCCGTGCTGCGCGTACGTCCTGTCAGGCGCTGCAGGAGGTGGTGCTGGTGGTGCTGGAGCAGGTGGAGGTCGAGGAGGAGGAACACGAACCGGCGAGGACGACCTCGGCCGCGTCCGAGTAGTCCGAGATCTCGAAGGTCTCCGACTCCAACTCCAGGATCTCGTCGGCGAGGGTGGCGAGCTCGGTCTTGGCCATGATGATCTCCTTGGATACCGACTACGGGTCAGCGCCGCCGGAGTCCCCGGCGGCCGAGGCCGCGGCGGTGTCACCCGGCGACGCTCCCATCCCAACCCCATCCGCTGTCAGATCGGCCGCGTTCCGCTGCCAGAGCGCTGACACGAGGTGACAGCGGACCGACTCCAGTCGCACGTCCGGCTCCTGGACGCTCCTCCCACCGGCCGCTGACGGCACATGCTGCGAAGTCAGAACCGTGCCGGGCTTGCCGGCAGAACCCCGTACCGACCCAGCGAGGTGGACACCCGTGACCCACGCAACCGCAGGAGCGACGTCGCCCGGCACCACCATCCTGCCTCCCGGGGCCCTGCGTCCCGCTCTGGAGCTCTACATCGACCTGCACTCCCATCCCGAGCTGTCCGGTGCCGAGCAGCGCACCGCCGGCATCTTCGCGGCGGCACTGTCCCGGCACGGCTACGCGGTCACCCGGGACGTCGGGGGCCACGGCGTCGTGGGCGTCCTGCGCAACGGCCCCGGCCCGACGATCCTCCTCCGCGCGGAACTGGATGCCCTGCCGGTGAACGAGGGGACCGGTCTGCCCTACGCGAGCACCGTCCCCGGCATCATGCACGCCTGCGGCCACGACCTGCACCTGGCCGCCGTCGCGGGAGCGGCCGGCGAGCTGACCCGGCTGTCGGACCGCTGGCGAGGCACCGTGCTGATTGTCGGCCAACCTGCCGAGGAGACCCTGACCGGCGCCCGGGCGATGCTCGACGACGGCCTGTACGACCGGTTCGGCCTCCCTGACCTGGCGTTGTCTCAGCACGCTGCCCCGATCCCCGCGGGCACGGTCGCCCACGCGGCCCCCGGCGCCCCGCTGCTGTCGGGCAGCGTCACGCTCGATGTGGTGGTCCACGGCCGGGGCGGCCACGCGGGCACACCGCACCTCACGGCCGATCCGGTCCTGGCGGCGGCAGCAGCGGTCGTCCGCCTCCAGTCGGTCGTGGCGCAGCAGACGCACCCCGCGGAACAGGCGATCCTGACCGTGAGCGTTCTCAAAGCGGGCGATCGCGCCAACGTCACTCCCGACCGGGCGGAAATCACCCTGTGCATGAGGGCGTTCACCGACGACGCCCTCACCAGGATGAGTACGGCGGCGCAACGCGTCATCCGCGCCGAGTGCGCGGCCTCCGCCTGTCCCCGGGATCCCGAGTTCACGGTCGCCTCACGCTCGCGTTCCCTGATCCCCGACCTCTCCGTGACGACTGCCCTGCTCCAGGTGCACGAGAACCTGCTCGGCGCCCATCGAGTAGCCCGCACCCCGGCCACCACGGCCACCGAAGACTTCTCCTGCTTCGGCGAGGACGGCGTCCCCCTGGCGTACTGGTTGCTCGGTGTCACCGGTGCCGGCGCGTGGCGGTCCGCCCTCGCGGGGGGCGATCCGGTACCGGTCAACCATGCGCCCGGCTTCGCCCCCGACGTACGAACGGCCCTGCCGGTCGGTATCGCGGCCCTGAGGGACGCCGCGCTGCACCACTTGGACAAGGCGGTCACGTGAAGACCGGGCCGCGACGGGCGAACGGCCACGCCTGGCCCCTGCCCGGATCACCCACTGCCGCATTCGTTTGCCCACGACGAAGGCAAGTGCTGTCAACCGCGACGCAGCGAAGGAAGTGCTGTTCAGGCTGCGGCTGATGCACCCCCGTGCTCACCGGGGCCGGCGGACCGTTGCTACGAGTCGTCGCAGCGCGGCGTGGGCGGGTGGACCCCAGGTGGCCTTGCCGCCGGGGCGCCCATGGACTCCGGCCTCTCCGATGTGGATGCCGCTGAGGGCGCGCAGCACCGCCCAGCCGCGGGCGCGGCGCAAGGTCGCGGTGTCCGGGGTCGGCCGGTAGGCGCCCAGGAAGCGATCGGCGGCGCCGTCCGGCAGCAGGATCCAAGGGGCGGCGAGGTCGCAGGCCGGATCGCCTGCGAAGAGGTCGCCGAAGTCGATCACGCCGCAGAAATTGCCGTCCGCGGTGAGAACGTTGGCCGGATGCAGGCCGCCATGGAGCCACAGTGCCGGACCCGCCCAGTCGGGCGCGGCGGCGGCGTCTTCCCAGACCGCGCGGACGGCGTCCGGGTCGGGGACAAGCCACAGCTCGGTGGCCGAGGCGAGCTGCTTGGCGAACCTTCGGCATGGTCGGCCAGCGGCCCCCCGCGGTCACGACCGGCGGGCGCCCCATCGGGGGCAGGTCGGTGAAGAGCCGTCAGGAAGGCGGCCAAGGTGTCGGCAGCCTCCACAGCGCGCGTGGCTGGTGCGCGGTCGGCGGGCTCGCCCGGCACCCAGGTGGTGACGATCCAGGGCCGCGGAAACTGCTCGGAGGGCTCGCCGAGGCGCTGCGGAACGGGGACCGGCAGCGGAAGGTGCGGGGCGAGTGCGGGCAGCCAGGCGTGCTCCTTGCGCAGCAGTGCATCGGCGGACCGCGTTGCCCAGGGCAACCGCACTGCGAGGTCGTCGCCGAGCCGCCACAGCTGGTTGTCCCAGCCACGAGCACCGAGCCTCACTGGGCGATCGGCCAGGTCAGGGTGCTGATCGCGCAGCAGAACCCGGACCAACTCCGCGGTGACCTCGATCTCGGTGTGAGTCATGCGGAGCAACCATAGTCGGGGGGTGGGCCGCCTCGAGAACAGCTGGAGTTGCCGAAGGGCGACGTCAACTGAGACTCCGTCGATGACTTGTCCCACCCGCGCATCAGCGCTGGCCACAGACGTGACCACAAGCAGGGTCAACTGAGACGGGACATGCGGGTATGCGCGGCAGGGGGAACAAGATGCACCGGCGCGATGGAGAACGCGCACGCTGCCGTCTTCGTGGGCGCGCAGGCGCGCCCTCACTCCGCTTCCGGACGGCCGCTCTCCGGCACTGTCTTTCGGTCATTGACGGTTGCGGGCCGGGGTGCCCGAATGCGTCTTGATCCCCCGTCCCGCAGCATCGCCACAGGTCGAGCCGGGCTCAGAACGGCGAGTCTCGGACTGCCGCCGACAGGAGCGCACTTGCCGATGCCATGTGTGCCTGCAAGCATCCCAACGCGCGCTCTACGGCGACCGGGGCACGGGACAGACTCCGGGCGGCCCCCCACCCGTTGGTTCTGCCCGTTGGACACCAACCAGGAGTGCTTCTCCATGTCGCGATCGAAAAACCGATCCCTGCTGCTCGGCGTGGGATCCGCCGCCGTCATGATGGGTGCCGCTCTCGCCCCCACCACGGCGTCGGCGGCAGCTGACACTGCGTCCCAGTCGACGCGGGCCGAGGCACCGGCCGCCGGGTTCTGGTCATGCACGGTTCCGCCCGGCTATACGTTCACCGGCACCCAGAACACCCTGGCCTGCTCCCCGAGCGGGGTCCGCACCATGTATTACGTGCAACTCCCCGCGGACGGCATGTGGGCGTGCACCACGATGCCCGGCTTCACCTTCTCCGGTGCGCAGAACACCCTGGCCTGCTCCCCGAATGGCGAGTTCCGCACGATGTACCAGCTACGCACTCCCAAGACGGGGCTCTGGGCTTGCACCGTCCCGCCCGGCTTCACCTACACGCACACACAGAACACCCTGGCCTGCTCCCCGAGCGGGGTCCGCACCATGTACTACCTCAGGGCGCTCTGATGGTTCAGCCGGTTCCCGCCCGCCGGGTGTCACGGGGCGGCGGGGACCGGCCGGACGCGGGCGGAGGGCCGCCTGGAGCCGCGCACGGGTACCGGCCGCGTCACCGAGGGCAGCTATCACCGCACCCCAACAGCTTTCGTGGAAGGGCGTGAAGCGGCCTGCTTCCGCGCCGACCCGGCGCTGAACTGACGGGCGCAGGCTCGCCGCCTCGGTTGCCGCGAGCTCATGAGGGACATCGTCCAGGCCGTCGCCGGTCTGTTTTTCCATCAGCAGACCGTGGGCACGAGCTCGGCAGGACCGTCCCGTGAAAATCTACGGGGCTTGGCGGCTGGGCTGTCCCATGACCGCTCGGGCCGCGTCGAGGAACGCCAGCCGGTTGTCCTCAGTGATCGCGGCGTCGGAGCCGTTCTACCGCACGTCAGCGCCACGTCGGGCTACTCGGGTGCGTGGCGAAGAGGACTCCGGGGATGAGCTGCTCCGGCGGGTGCTGACCGGGTCGGGGTCGGCCGCGGACCGGGGGAACCGGACAGCTTCAGCAGGAAGCCCTCGGTACCGGAGCGTTGCCGTAGGCGCAACAGCACAGTCGGCTTCGAAAGTCGCGGCCGAGGGGGAGGCTCTCGATGAACGTCCTGAAGTCCGCGGCCCGTGTGGGCTCGGTGTTCCACTCTGTCCCGCTTGGGCGCGGCCTGTCGTCTGCCGGCTACCGCCCAGTGCGCGGCCAGGTACGGAACGCGTGCGCCGCGGCTGTTCCGGCTGCCGGGCTCCACGCTCTGGCTGTGGCGGGTTGGGGACCGATGACGGCCGTCAGTAGGGCTTCGGTGATCAGACAGTCGGCGGCGACGAGCGCTTCGATCGCCGCTGCCATCGGCGGTCCCTCCAACCCTGGGGACTCTTTCGTGTACTCCGTGATGAATTCCACGGTCATGTCCATGCTGAGTGCGGGCAGGCCGACGCTGGCGAACCCGTCGTCCGCCTCGTACGCCACGCTCTCCCAGCGCCCGCCCTCGAAGCCGTAGGCGAAGCCCACCCACGCACCCGCTTCCTGTGCCGCCCGCACCGGCGGTTCCCACCACGCCGGCGCCCCGGCCAGCAGGTCCGTCTCCCGTTCCTGGAAGTACGTGGCGGCAGGGCCGTAGTACGTGTTGCTGTACTCGTGGTCGTGGCCGACGATCACAGCGCGCCCGCCGTCGAAATGGTGCAGGTCGAGCCAGTTCCCGCCACCGTCGTCGTAGTGCCAGCGGGCAGCGTCGGCACCGCAGCCGTCCCCCCAGCCGCGTGCCGCGAGCACGGCGGCGAAGGCAGCCCAGCGTGGGCGCAACTGGGCAGGAGTGGGCAGGTCCAGCGTGATGAGAGCCATGTGTCACACCCTTGCACGCGGGTGTGACAGGCGCGCACGAAGGCGGTCGGCGGAGCAACTGCCCCAGCGCTGCAGCGTGCCACCAGGCGCCCCCGGTCCACCCGCGCTGTTGGACGACGCACGCCCCACCAGACGGGAAGGGCGAGGTCCAGTGGGAACGCCGCTGCCGGAAGGCAGGCCCTCGGCCTCTGGGCCGGTGACGGTGCGAAGTGTCGGCAGAACACCCTCACTTTGCTGTTGAGACGACCTCGCGACTGTGAGGGCTCTACGCCATACGCGAAGCAGTCAATCTGAATCGGAGCGCAAGTTGACGCCCGCACGAGAGCAGTGGCCGGGACGGCGATCTCGCTTCCGTACGCCCTTATTCGGACACGCAACGCTTGTTACGTACAAAACTGTTGAATGTTAGTCGATGACGCATCCGCAAATGGTGCGCTGATGTCTCTTTCTGGTCGTTGACGCCCCTCAAACGGCGGTGCGAGTGTGGCGGCCGAACCACGAGAGGTGCGGCATCGGGCCGCTCCTCGAGAGGAGGAAATCCATGAGATCCATTCCGCTGTTCCGGTTGTCACCGGGCGGTCGCCTGAGCCTGGCAGTGATGGTCGGCGCAAGTTCCCTGGCGCTGATGACTCCTGTGTCTGCATCGGCGGCCGAAAGCGGATCGTGGACTTATGTCAGTCCGCAGGAATGTACGTTCAACAAAGGTGAGACGAACAGGTCTTCGGCGGACCGGAACGTGGCATTCGGTAAGTCGGAGGTTCAGGCGTGGAAGGCATCTGCGGCCGGTAGTTGCCGTCAGATGAACAGACTCCCTGCCGGATTCCTGCTCGCTTCCGCCGACCTGTACAAGTGGAATGACCAGCTGCGGGTCTGGCAGCTCTGTCGTACCACCGGCCGCGTGACGAACAGCGCCCCCGGAGACCGACTGGAAGCGACCATCCGTATCACCGCCGACCTGATGCCGTGCGGCAACGGCTGGTACGGCACCGTGGCCGGCGGCTGGCAGTACAGCCCCTTGAAGGGGGCGTGGGTGGGTGGCAGTGTCTGGTCCGGGTATCAGCGCTTCGCCCCGGCCGCAGAGTCAGAGGCACCGCCATCGCCGGCCTGGGTCGGTGCCGACGGCGTCGTGGACTCGGGCACCGGGACGGCAGCGGTGACCGGCTAGCGGCCGGTCTTGCTCATGCTGGGGAGGGCCCGGGGGGGGTTGGCCCCCGCCCCCCCCCAGGCCCGGGTAACTGGGACGGGAGCACCAGGGACCGGTG
>NZ_JBHWIW010000008.1:154061-177419 GCF_042731955.1 Streptomyces sp. NPDC059828
GCCGGGGGCGCCGTCCTGGCGGGCGTATGCCCTCGGGGGGGGGGGCGCGGGGGGGGGGGGCCCCCCGGCCCTCCGCCTGCCCGGTGAACGTGGCAGGCGAGCACCTGGACAGGTGGATCTGCCGAGTGGCTCAAGCGCGCTGGTCTCGCGCGCATCGACGGGACTGACGTGATGGCACCGCGGGCGTGGTGATCGTGCGGTCCGCGGTCCGCGGTCGGCGGTCGGCGGTCGGCGGGGGCAGTCCGGCTGTGCTCCTGTGGGGGTCCGGTGTTACGGCCAGCCCTGCGTCACCTTGGCGGGGGCAGTGTTCCAGCTCTTGGGTATGAACGTGATGATGTAGGTCCCGCGGTCGAAGTCTGCGTATCCGGCAGACCAGTTCCGGAACTTGCTCTCGTACACCTTCATGGGACCCATGCCGCCGTTGGGTGAGTGATAGTGGTTGGCGTGGGTCCACACGGTCTCGTTGTGATCCGATTCCTTCTGGTCGCCGAACCATCCGTAGTCGAAGTTGACATAGCTTTCACCGGGGTTGCCGGGGCTACGCGAGGTGTTCCTGTCCTCCGTCATGTCGACCAGGCCGGTGCTCGTGCTGGGGCGGAAAGCGGCCGGGTCGCCGTACTTCCTCTTGTCGGAGGAGCTCTGCGGATTCTGTCCGCTCCAGAAGTGCTTGGAGTAGATGACCGCCTTCATCTTGGACGGGTCGTAGTTGCCCCCGTCCCCGCTCTTGAAGGAAGGTGTGTTCCTGAGGGCCGCGTAGAAGTTCGAGCGGGCGTCCTCGTTGCGCAGAGCGTCATTGCTCTTTGTGAGTTCCGCCTTGAGGTTGTTGAGGTACGTCCCCTCGTCGTGGGCGCTCTCCAGGGCCTTGTTCATGACTGATGCCACATCACGAGCCCGCTTGAAGCCCTTGCCTTCGTCGAAGCTCTCCTTGGCGATGCGCCCTTCGAACTCGGCACGCGTCTCGCCTGCGCTGGGGGCCGTGTTCTCCAGAGCGTTCTTGTATTTGTCCTCGTCGAAGGAGGCGAACGCCAGTCTGTTCGTCGGGTATGGGCCTGAGTTGACCCAGGTGACACCCACACAACCGTAGGACAGCTGCTCCCGCTGCGCTTCGGTCATCTGCCGTGCCTGGCCGTCGCGTTGGCTGTAGACCTGCTGCCACTTACGTATGAAGTTGCTGATGCCCGTAGTCGCCCTGCCTCCGTACGCCCGGTACGCCTCGGGCATGCTGTCAAGCGGCTCGGCGGGAGGTGTCACCCTGCCGCTCGCCGCTGCGGAGGCCCTGAGTGATTCGATGGCACTCGGCAGCGACGGTCCTGAGGGCTTGCCGACCCGACTCAGATGCAGAGCCGCCTCGTTCAGAGCATTGATGTGCCTGATGTCATCTGCCGTCAGGCCGTGTTCTTCGGCGTAGGACTCTCCGTTCTCCCTCTCGACCCTGTCGGCTGCCTGGCTGACCGACGGCATGAGACCAGCCGTGCACATCAGTACGCCCACAGTGGTGAAGGCGAGAATCCTCGAGCGTTCGTGCATGAAAATCAAGAACTCCTTTGCGGTGAAACGTCATGAAGCGATGGCATGCGAGAGGAAGGGCGCAGTGGAGGGGGCGCGTTCGAGACGCGGGGGATGTGCGCGAGACAGTGGGGCGGTGACTTCGACGCGTCGCGGATCGGGTGGCGCGGGCCGCATCAGCGGACTGCGGTGCGCGAGGCGGAGCGCATGAAGCTGACGCCGTCAGGTACACCTGGCCGGGGTAAGCGTCCGCGTGCTCGGTACCCGTTGCGCGAAGGAAGCTGAGATGGCCTGCGTTGGAGTCAAGCGGAATGAGCGTTTTGCGGCGTCCTCTGCGCGACGGAGCTCGACAGTCCGGGACTGGACCCCGGCACAGTGGCCTGCGGGGACACGGGCACCTGATGGCGGCCCGCAGGCTGTCCAGTCCGTTTCGTGGAGGTTTGGTGCATCACATCTCGGCTCCCGCATCGATGGTCGGGTTGTACGAGAAAGGATCATGACCGGGTGCCAACCCCCGGACAACACCGCGGCTTCAGAATCGGCCACGCTGTCACATAGGGGGGTATTCGGTCACCACTCCGAGCCGGCCCGGCTCGGCATGCGGATTGGCACCGTTCTCCTTGCCCCTGGCACAGGGTCCGCGTCCAGGCGGGAACCAACGACGTAATGGAACCCGCGGAGTGTCCAATGGCGGTGCCGCAGACCGGGCTGAGGAGTTGGCGGAGCGGTGCCTGACCAGTTGCGGAAGTGGCGGTCAGCACGCGGCGGGTCGGAGCCATGCGAACCACTCCGGCCTCCAGCACCGCAAGATCTCCGCCACTCGCCGCTGGGAGCCGTCGCCCGCTTCACTCCGCCGACAGCCTTGTCACTCGTGCCACCCGCCTGTGAAACGGCTGGTAAGGCCCCCTCCGGCTGCCCGGCCCTCGGTCGCTGGGAAGGGCTGTCAGGGACGGTGGCGCCCATGGCGTGTGCACATCGGGGTGGTCACACCGGTGACCCCTAGCACGTACCGGCGGACGGATGAGGGAAGGCCCGCGAGGTGAGAGCGGCCCGATAGCGCGCGGGCGTCGTACCGACGATGGCCGCGAACCGGGCGCGCAGGTTGCCCGCGGAGCCGAGCCCGCACTCGCGGGCGACGCGCTCGACGGGCCAGTCGGTGGTCTCCAGGAGACGCTGCGCGCGGCGCACACGGGCCCGGACGAGCCAGAGGCTCGGGGTCACACCGAGCTCGTCGGCGAACCTGCGATTGAGGGTGCGTGTGCTGACGGTGGCCGCGCGGGCGATCTCCTCCACTGTCAGCCGACGCGAGGCCCGCTCCTCGATCCAGTGGAGCGTGGCCGTGAGGCTGGAGGAGCCCAAGTGGTCGTCGGTGATGAACTGCGCCTGGCCCGCTTCCCGGGTCAGTGGCACGACCGCGGTACGGGCCGACTCCGCGGCCACCGCACCGCCGTGGTCGCGCCCCACCATGTGCAAACAGAGGTCCAGGCCCGCGGCGGCGCCGGCCGAGCACAGGATTCGCCCGTTGTCGACGAACAGGGCCGCACTGTCCACCTCGACGCGGGGATGACGCGCGGCGAGCAGCGGAGCGGCGCGCCAGTGAGTGGTGGCGCGCAATCCGTCGAGCAGGCCGGTTGCCGCCAGGTCGAACGCGCCGACGCAGATGGACGCGAGCCGTGCGCCGCGGTCCGCCGCCGCCCGCAGTGCGTCGAGCACGTGGGCAGGGGGCGTTTGCCCAGGATCGCTGCGGCCCGGTACGACCACGGTGTCGCAGCGGACCAGGCGGTCGAGGCCGTGCGGGACGGACAGCCTCGTCGGCCCGGCGTCAACGCTTCGCCGCGGGCCGCACACCAGCAGTTCGTAGGCGGATCCGCCGCTCGCATCGACGGTCCGGCCGAACACCTCGAGAGGTGTGGCGAGGTCGAACGGGATCACGCCGTCGAGAGCGAGTACGGCCACGGAGTGCATACCTCAACGGTAGACGAACGCGTGGCGGGATCATGACGGTGTATGTCAGATCCGCCGCTGTCGATCACACCACGGTGCTCCTAGCGTTTCCTGTGTCCGCAGGCGAGCCGGTGCTCCGCACCTGTATCTCCACCCCAGTTCTGCGGGCGCAGTCCTCCATGGAAGGGATCGTCATGATCGCTCAGATCGTCCTGTTCGATGGCTTTGATCCGCTCGATGCGATCGCCCCGTTCGAAGTGCTCAGCGCCGGATCGGATGAGATCGGCGGTTCCCTCGATGTCCGCCTGGTCGGCATCGAGTCCGTCGGCGGCGTCCGCAGCGGCACTCGCGGGCTCCACCTCGAAGCCACCGATGTGCTGCGCCCCGAAGAGCCGGGATTCGTGATCGTCCCCGGTGCCGCGGGGGCTATCGAGGGAGAACCGGACGCCGTCACGATCCCCGTCCTGCTGGCCCGGCTGGGCACGACCGCGCTGCCCGACCTGGTCCGCCGCGCGTTCGAAGCACCGCAGACCACTGTCGCCACCGTGTGCGGCGGCTCTCTGGCCCTGGCGATGGCCGGCCTGCTCGAAGGGCGCTCGGCTGTCACACACCACCTGGGCAACGACGTCCTGGACGCCACCGGAGTCCATGTGGTCGACGCCCGTGTCGTCGACGATGGCGACCTGGTCAGCTCGGGCGGAGTCACCTCAGGCCTCGACCTTGCCCTCTACCTCCTGGAGCGCCACTACGGGCCGCACGTGGCTCTCGCGGTGGAGCGCCTGTTCGCGTACGAGCGCCGCGGCACGGTCTGGCGCGACCGGCAGCCCTGTCCGGCCCGCGCGTGACCGCTGCCCGCTCGCATCCGCACCGCACCCGCAATCCGATCCCTCCACGCCATCCGACATGAGGAGCACCCTGTGAGCACGATTCCCGGTATCTGGATGTTGACCATGCGCACCCCCATCGGCAGCATCGATGCCGAGATGACCTTCACCGAGCACGACGGAGCCTTGCGCGGAGTCGCTGTCGGCAAGGCCGAGACGGTCGAGCTGAGCGATGTCCGCGTTCTCCGGGCCGACGCGGGAGAACGTCTCACCTGGCGTCAGTCGATCACCAAGCCGATGCGGTTGAACCTCGACTTCGACGTCCTGGTCGCGGGCGACGAGATGCACGGGCACTCCCGTGCCGGGCGGCTGCCCCGCTCGCGTGTGACGGGTGTTCGCAAGCACCCCGGCACACGCTGAGTGACCCACCGGGAACCCGGCCCGCGTATGACCGCGAGGGAGTGGCGGGGCGCGCCGCGCCACGTCCCCTACATGGCGCGCAATCGGCGTCGTCCAGACCGCTTCCTACACTGCGGCGGCTGTGGAACAAGCACCTCCTCGCCGTACGGGGAAGGAATGGCCGATTCCCTTGTCACTGTGGCCCTGTCGCATCGGATCTGATGAGCGGCACGTCACCTCAGGCGCACGGAGTGTGTCTCGTGAGTCCTTTCGGTAACCATGCTGGGGAGTTGTCATGCGTGTTCGTCCTCTGCACATTGCCCTTTCCTTATCGGCTCTGATCGTCGGAACACTCACCTCCGCCGGGCCCGCGCAGGCGGCGCCCGGCGCCGACCCGGACGTGCTGTGGACCAGTCTGCAGAACTCGGCCACTCTCAAGTGCCTTGATGTGCGTGCCCGTTCCACTGCGGATGGTGCTGTCATCCAGCAGTTCGACTGCAACGGCAACTCCAACCAGAAGTTCGGCTATGGGCAGACGAACATGGGTGGGTGGGCACTCTTCACCAGACACGCGTGGAAGTGTGTGGACACACGGGGTGGCGCCGATGAGGGTTCGGGCGTCGTCCAGTGGACATGCAACGGCAGCGGGGGCCAGCAGTGGCGACTGGAACTGGTCGCGCCACGCCTTGTGCTGGTGCGGAACCTCAGCAGCGGCAAGTGTCTGCAGGACATGGGGCAGCCGTCGGGAAGCCGGCGTGAGGTAGGCCAGGCGACCTGCACCGGCGCCAGTCACCAGCTCTGGAACAGGGGATAGCTTGATCCTTGACATCCGGCGTTGAACGGTGCGTCGAAGTCAGTTGGGTGTGGCCCGGTTCGTCCATGGGGAAAGATCGATGCGGCCGTGCTGGACAGTCGTGCCGGACTGCGGCTTCACGTTGCATCAAACGGCCGACATCACCGCCGTGACCCCGCACCTCGCCGTAGGGCTGGAGGTCACGGAGCAGAGGCAGCGCTGAATGAGCCCTCCATCTGGCCGGATCACACCGACGTGCCCCAGTGGCAGCAGGCCCGGTCTAGGGTCCGAGCCATGAACGTAAACGGAGACCTTGAAGACGTCGAATGCAAAGACATGTACGAGATCGGACCTCTGACCTACCGTCAGGGATTCGTGTTCGTATGGAAGGAGCGGTTCGGGGTGCGAGAGGACGCTCTCATGCACGATCGCGCGATCGTCGGCGCCTACTTCGGCCACCCGGAGAATCGGGTCTCCGCAGCCCAGTTGTTTCGGGCCTGGGTGGACCCCGAGGAGCTTCCCGCAGTCCTGGCTCACTGGGCCGACATTCTGCGCTGACCACGCATGAGGCGGCGACCGCGACCTCGACGGCCGCCGATCTCGCACGTCGGCACCCGCAGATCATCGTGCTCAGCTCCATGTCGGTTGGGGTGCCGTTCGTCAACGGCACCCCGCCGGTGCGGTCGGATGTCTCGGGAGTCGTACGAGGTGCGCTCTTCGCGTGTCTTCACTGTGATGACGGACGCGGGCCGACCGTGAGCAGCTACGCCTTGTCGTCGCCGAACGGCCTGGCCACACCTCATGCGCACCACGATCGGGCGATCATCGCCGCTCGCTCACGGGCCACGCGGGCCTACCCGCCATCCGCAGGGCCGGACACGCAACCACGGACACGTCACACCGCCATGGCATGGGACGCGAAACTCAGGGCCGGCCGGTGACCGGGCGGCTGCGCGCCGGTCACCGGCGACGGCAGGCCGCGAGGTTCCACGCGGGTCAGCCAGGCTTCGGCGACGGCGGGTTGCCGTCCATCGAGTGAGTCGAGTGAGCGGCGGGCGTGACCGGCGAGGTCGCGGGCCAGGACGCTGCTGCCCGGGTGCGCTTCGAAACCCTGAAGTGCACCGCACGAGTTGGTTCCTCTCCCTACAATTGGCCTGGCCCGCATGTGCATCACCCCGAATCCCGGAGGCGCGGAATGGCGGCAGTCGGTACGGCGTGCGGACCGCTTTCCTGATGCAGCACCTGGATGCGCGGGGGGTGCTGGAACTGGCCGACATCCTGGTCGCCTTGGACGGATTCCGTGACGGCCCCACACGCGCGGTCATCGTCGGTGAACTGGGGCCGCACATCGCGGCTCGCATCCCGCGCCATGTATCCGTGCGTCAGGAAGCCGTCGCGGTCGTTCGGGAATGTCAGCACGTCCCGGGCGGACTCAGCGCGCTGGTCGAGCTGCTCATGGCGTTCCATGGCGACGACCGCAGGGTGGAGCGGTTCCGGCAGCTCGTCGATGCTCTGGCCATCCCCTTGGAGTTGCGGCAGGAGGAGCGGCGCGAACTGGTGGCCATCCTGGGCTCGGAGCCCGGCCGGCCCTGGCTGGCGGCCTACCTCGGGGCGGCGAGCCCGGTGGCCGAACGTCTACCGGACGATGCGGACGAGGCCGTGGCCGTGCTGGAGGATCTGCCCGCACCACGAGGCGAGGTACCCCGCGTGGTGCGGTTCGCCCAGGAGCTGGAGGCGGACCCCCGCATGCCGGAGCATGTGCGGGATGCGTTGTACCGATGGAACGCGAGGCTCACACGCCGCCTGGGGCTTCGCCACCCGCCCCCGGCACCCGACCGGGCTCCGGAGAGGCCCGTCGACGACGAGGCTTTGCTCGTGCTCAGTCTCCAGCCCTATCTGCCTCGGGGCGACGCCTGCCTGTTGTCGGCCTGGCTGGGGTACGGGGAGGACGGATGGCTGCCGCTGCTCCAGGAGGACGAGCCCAGGCCGCTGTCCCAAGTTCCGTCCATGATGGGCGAATTCATGACGGTTGTCATGGACTACACAGGTGGCCGCCCACCCGGGCGTGTCGAGTTCCTCCTGCCGCGGTTCCTGCTGAATCTGCCCGTCGACGAATGGGTGGTGGACAGCCGGGACTCCGACGGCGGGTCCGTGGCACCCGTCCTCGGCGTCCGCTGCCCAGTCGTCGTCCGCGATCTCGAACGCGCCAACGACCCGCTTGCCCACCAGGAATGGGTCCGGCGCTGGGACGCCTTCACCGGTGACGGGGTACTGCCGGAGCGCAACGTCCTGTGGTGGGACCAGGAGGGAGCGCGACGGCCCAGCGGGAACGACCCGCGATCCGTCCCGGCCGCCGCCGGCGCCGTGGTCCTGGAGCCGTCGGACACCGGGGCCGTGCCGGACGCCGCCGCGGCGGACCTGCTCGCCACGGCACTCGACGCCGGGGTCCCGGTGGCTCTCTGGGACCGAAGGACGGGCCAAGCCGAGCACGTACCGCGAGACGCGTTCCGGCGGACCGCACGGAGACTGATGCATGGTGGCAGATTTGATCAACTACCTGAACGAGTACGGTCGTTGCGTGCGGAGGCGCTACGGTCGGCAGAGCTGGAATCGGGACGGCACATCACACTTCTCTGGGACGATCCGAACAGCACCGTCGGAGCCGGAGGCGCTCTGAGATGGCCGTAGCACCCGACGGCAACAGCCGGACTGCGGCCCGGGAGGAGCAGAACATCGTGCAGGACTGGTACATCTATCAGGGACACGGCGAGCCTCACCAAGGGATCCAGCGGCTGCCCGAGCCGCCTCCCTGGCGGAACGTGGCCCAAGGGCGGTCCGCCGACCGCGCCATGGAACGTTCCGCCATGCGGGCCCGCTCGTACCAGTCGGATCCGCACACAGTGCAGGCGGTCAACGCCGCGCTGTTGCTGCGCCGACCGCTGCTGGTCACCGGTCGGCCAGGCACCGGCAAATCCAGCCTCGCCCATCACGTCGCCCATGAACTCGGGCTCGGCCGAGTGCTCAGCTGGCCGATCACCAGTCGCACGTCGCTCAAGGACGGCCTGTACACGTACGACGCGATCGGGCGGTTGCGGGAGGCGGGCCGCCTCGCCGCCGCGCGCCCCCAGCCCCGGCCTGAAGACCCTCCGCTCGTCGACGAGGGATCCGACATCGGCACCTACCTGCGACTGGGGCCGCTCGGTACGGCCTTGCTGCCCTCACCTCACCCGCGCGTACTCCTCGTCGACGAGCTGGACAAGAGCGACATCGACCTCCCCAACGACCTCCTCCACGTCTTCGAAGGAGGGGACTTCGAGATTCCCGAACTCATGCGTCTGGCCCGGGAGCGCACCGTGGAGGTACTGACCGATGACCCCGGTGGCGTCGCGGCAGTCGTCCACGGGCGCGTGCAGTGCAGCGAGTTCCCGTTCGTGGTCATCACGAGCAACGGAGAACGCGAGTTCCCGCCCGCCTTCCTGCGCCGCTGCGTATCACTGGAGCTGGTCGAACCGGACGACGAGAAGCTCGCCCGAATCGTCGAGGCGCATCTCGGGGTGGACGCAACCGGACGTGCCCGGGAGCTCATCGGGACCTTCCTGCGCAACCGCGACGAGGGGCTGGTCTCCACCGACCAGCTCCTCAACGCCATCTATCTCTCCCTCGGTGACGGCTCCGCCGCGGACCGCGAGGAGCTGGTGCGCCTGCTGCTCAGGCCGCTCGGGCCGGGCACATGATCAGCCGACTGGCCGAGCTGTTGCGGCTTCTCGGGGAGGACCCCGAGGCCGAACAACTGGCAGACGTGCTGTGGCTTGCGGAGCACATCGGGCCACCGACGGCCACGTACGGACCGAACGAGACCGCCCCCTCCGCTCCTGCCGTGACCGCACCCCCGCCGCCGACAGCGGATGCGCGGCCATGGGACCTGACGGAGCCGGAACCACCCGTCACCGCCCCAGGAGCGGAGCGGGACCGTCTTCGGCCGGGCGGCACGATGATGCTGTACGTGCCCGAAGCGCGTCCCGCACAAGGGGATGTCGGGGGCGAACGGATTCGGCTGCGCGCACCGGCCGCCCTGCCGCGGCGAGCCGCACTCGCCCGCTCGCTTCGCCCGCTCACCCGGCGGGTCCCGTCGCGGACCGAGACCGTGCTGGACGAGGAGGCCACGGTGGAGGGCATCGTCGATACCGCCCAGTGGTCCCCCGTACTGCGCCCCGCGCCCAGCCGTTGGCTGGACCTGGTGCTGGTGGTGGACGACTCGATGTCCATGATGGTCTGGCGAGACACGATCCGCGAGTTCCTTTCCGTGCTGAGCAGCGTCGGGGCATTCCGCTCCGTGCAGCACTGGCTGCTGCCGACCGAGGAGATTCCTCACCACGGCATCGTGTTGCGCCCGCCCGCCACCGGGCAGGGCGACCGCCACACGGACCGGAGCCCCCTCGAGATCGTCGACCCCACCGGGCGGCGCGTCGTCCTGGTGGCGTCCGACTGCGTCAGCCCGTCTTGGGCGGACGGAACCCTGGGCCGGCTGCTGCGCACCTGGGGACAGTCCGGCCCGGTCGCGCTGGTCCACCTCCTGCCGCGCCGGATGTGGAAGCAGAGCGCGCTGAGCTTCCACAACGTTCGGCTCGGCTCCGACATGCCCGGCGCTCCCAACGCGCGCCTCGCCGTGACCCCGCTGGGCAGCCATCGGCCCACGCCGCGCACCATGGCCGTACCCGTGCTGGAACTCGACCCGCGCTGGCTCGGTCCATGGGCTGCTCTGGTCAGTGGGGAGACCTCCGCGTGGGACACCGTGGCCACCCTGGTCCCGGAATCCCTTGCCATGGCGAGACCGCCCGTTCCGCCGGCCCCGGCCGTCCCGAAGACGGAGAGCCCCCAGCAGTTGGTCCACTCCTTCCGCAAGCGTGCCAGTCCCCAGGCCATGCGGCTCGCCTCGCACCTGGCGGCGGTGCCCCTGAGCCTGCCCGTGATGCGCTTGGTACAACGAGCGGTGTGCGGGGACACCCGCCCCTCGGTGCTCACCGAGGTTCTCTTCACCGGTCTGGTCATCCGCGCCGGACAGGACGCCACCGACGCCGCGGGCAGCGATCCCCACGAGGTGCTGCCTGTGCTGTTCGACTTCCGTCCCGGTGTCCGCGACGTCCTGCTGGGCATGGCGCGCCGCACCCAGGTCCTGCAGACGCTGTCCCTCGTGACGGAGTGGCTGTTCGACCGACTCCAGCGCTCCGGCACCCCGACCACCGACTTCGCGGCCATGCTGGGCAGGGAGGCGTCCGCGGTCCACGCCGCCCGCTCGGTACGGCCCTTCGCCACGGTCACGGCACAGACTCTGCGACACCTGAGCGGTGAGTACGAGGCGCTGGCCCAGCATCTGGAGGAGGCGGTCCCGTCCACGATGAGTTCCGCGGCCTCCACCATCACAGGCCCGGCAACAGCCGACACGGGGACGTGTTCCGTTTTGGGAATCATGCCGCCGGTCGGTGCGCTGCTGGACCGGGACAAGCTGCTGGCCGAGGTCCACGAAGGCGCGTTCAATGGGCGCGGGACGGGTCTGGTGCTGACGGCACGTGAGGGCGGCGGAGCCACCGCGGCAGCCGCACGATACGTGGCACTGTACGGCCACACCTACGACCATGTGGCATGGGTGACGGCCGGACGCCCCACCACCGGACCCGAACTACCGGCCCTGCTGCGGACCGCCACCGGACAGGACACCGCGAGATGGCTTCTCGTGGTGGACCGCGCCCGCCCTGAGGACCTTCCCACGCCGGGGCCCGACGGGCCCGGAACTCTGCTGATCACCTCCGTCGACGACGACTGGCCCAGCGAATTCGTGCGGCACGCCGTCCCGCCGTTCAAGCGTGCCACCAGCATCCGCTTCCTGCGCGATCGGGTGCGGGACCTCACTCCGTCCGTCGCGCTGCGGATCGCGGCCAGACTCGACGACGTCCCCCGGGCGTTGACGATCGCGGCAGCCCTGCTGTCCCGTATCGCCCCGGACGTGCTGCTCACCGCCCTCGGAGCCGACCCGGCTCCCGGGGCGCAGCCCGCCGCCCCGCTCGACGACCCTGTGGCCGAGGTGTGCGTGCTCGCTCAGGACCTCGCCGTACGGGAGTGCCCGGCGGCCGAACAGCTGCTGGACCTGTGCGCCGTGCTCGCCGGGGGCCCCGTGCCGACGGGGTTCTTCTCGCGGGCCCTGCCACGGACGTACCGCTCGGCGCTGGCCGCACTCGGGGACACCGAGCTGGTCACCGGCACCGCCGATGGGACGACCGTGTTCGTGGCCCCTGTGGTGGGGCGGGTGCGCAGGGAGCGCATGGACGCGGCCGAGGTGAACACCGCGCAGCGGCTGGCGCGTGCCACGTTCATCACCTGGCACGCCGCGGTGTCCCCGTCGACTTCGACGGCCGCGGACTTGGACGGCGTCCTGGGCCTGACCCGGCATCTCGAGCCCATGGGAGCCCTCGGCGATGACGATCCGGCCGTGCGGGAAGCCGTACGCGACCAGGTGCTTCTGCTGGCTGACCGCGGTGACACCGCGGGGGCGATCGCCTGGGGCACCGTGGCCTTGAAACGGCTGGAAGCACAGGCGGGCGCAGACGATCCCGCCATTGCCGAACTCGCCCTCGTGGTGTCCCGATTGACGTCGGACAGCGCGAAGTCCGAGGAACCGCAACGGCCGTGACCGCCGTTCCCGGCACAGACCCGCCGACCGATCCCGCTCCCACCACGCCCGAGCCGTCGGGTGACGGACCGGTGCGCGTCGCCCTGCATGTGGGCGTGAGCTGGTTCGCGCCCGACGAGGAATCGGGCCTCGACGACGATGGCCCCGATCCGCTGCTCTTCGCCGCGGATCGCGTGGCCGCGGTGGCCTCGGCGCTGGAAATGCCCTGCTTCGGTTACCGGTGCCAACAACTGGCTCCCGAGGACGGACCGACTGCCGAACGGCTTGGCGACGCCGTGTACGAGCGGCTCACCACGTCCGGCGCGGACGGCATCGTCGTCGTCCACGTCGTCAGCCATGGGGTGCTCAGGCCCAGTGGCCTGTACGTTCTGGGTTCCGACAGCGTCCACACCGCGCGTACGTCGGTCGGAGGCTGGCTGGCGGCGGTGGAGGACTTCCCCGGCCGGCCCCTGGTTCTGTTCCTGCTCGACCTGTGCCACTCCGGGGCCGCCGCCCGCCTGGAGTGGCAACTGCGGCGGATGCTCGACGGGTCCAACAGGGCCTGGGTCATGGCCGCTTCGGCCGAAGCCGAGATGGCGGTGGACGGCCGGTTCAGCGAGGCCGTGGCGGAAGTGCTGACCGCACTGGCGCAACGGCGGTTGCAGTTCGATCCGAGCAGTCCCCACATCGGTTTCCACTGGTTCGCCGACGAGGTCCGCAAGCGGTTGCGGAGGAGCACCGAGGCACAGGGCGGGCTCGCCCAGAGCATCACCGTCAGTGCGCTCGACACCGTGGGCCCCGACCTTCCGTTCCTGCCCAACCCCGGCTACCGGACGGCGGAGTTGGGCCCGGCGCAGCTTCCCAAGCCGTCCGGGTCGACCGCGCCGGTGCTCGACGAGGTCGCTGACGCCCACCACTTCCGCCGTCACGCCCAGGGCGGCGCGGGCTTCCCTGTCGGTCCGGCCGCGCGGCAGGGGTTGTTCACCGGCCGGGCAGCAGAGGTCGAGAAGGTCAGGCGATGGCTCGCCGGCGGGAGCGAAGCGAGTCGGCTGATGGTCGTCACCGGGAGTCCAGGTTCGGGCAAGTCAGCGCTCCTGGGCGTTCTGCTGTGCGCGTTCCATCCCGAAATGCGGGCTGGAACGGAGGCGTTGTGGGAACCGCTGGGCCTTGAAGCGACCACAGGGCCCGCGCCGCTGCCCGTCCACGCGCGCCAGCGCACACTCGCCGAGGTGGTGCGATCGCTGGTGAGCCGCACGGGCGACACCGGTCCCGGTTGGGTCGGCTCCCCGCAGGGTCCGGAGACCGACCCGCGCCGTCTGATCGAGGCGCTCAGCCGCCGCAGCGGCCCCCCGCCCGTCATGGTGCTCGACGCGCTCGACGAAGCACGGGATCCGGTGGAAGTCGTACGCGATCTGCTCCAGCCCCTGACCACCCTGGACCGGCCCGATGGTCAGCCGTTGACCCGGGTGCTACTGGCGGCCCGCGAGGAGGAACCCTGTCTGTCCCTGATCGCCGACGCCCGGGCCACTGGCGACCTGGTCGACCTGGACGCCGTGGCGCACGATGTCCTGGAGGCGGACCTGCGGGCGTATGTCGAACGGCTCCTGGGCCCCGATCAACCCGAAAGCGCCGGGGAGTTCGCCGCCGGCACCGCGCTGGCCCTGACGGACCGGGAGCGTACCCCCGTCACCGGCCCGCACCTCCTCGCCGCCCTCTACACCTCCTACGCTCTCCAGGAGAGCGTGTCCTCGACGCTGGGCAACCCCGAGACGGCACGCCGACTCGGCGAACAGGTACCCCGGGACCTGCCGGGCCTGCTGGACCTGCAGTTCGCCGGTGACCACGCCCACCATCTGCTCCGTCCTGTGCTCACGGCGCTCGCGTTCGCTCAGGGCGGCGGTCTACCGGTCGGACTGGTGACCGCGATCGCCGGCGCCTTCGACTCCCCGCCCGGGGCGATGGAAGGGGACGACGCGAGGGCGGGCGAAGGGACGGGCAGGGCGTCCCGGGCCCACCTCTCGAAAGCCGCCGGTGACCCGCCGGATCTCGGCTCCACCGCCTCCGACCCCTCCGCCGACTCCTCCTGCGACGTCTCCACCGGCCGGGACCCCGACGACCAGACCCTGGAAGTCGTGCGGCTCCTGGACGAACTCCGTGCCTTCCTGCGCACCGTGACCGACGAGCGCGGCACCGCCCTGTACCGACTGCTGCACCAGAGCATCGCGGACGAGTTGCGCGGCCAGGCCACACCCGATCGCCACTCGGCACCCGGGGTGACGGCCGAGCAGGCGGTGTACGAGGCTCTGCTGGGCACCCTGCGCGGCCCGGGCGGCGCAGAGGGCACGCGCTGGGCAGACCTCGACGACTACCTGCGCCGTCACCTCGCCCAGCACGCCGTCGATGCGGGCTGCTTCGACTCCCTCTGCGCCGACCCCGGCTTCCTGGTCCACGCGGACCCCGACCGGCTCGACCCGGAACTGGGCCACGCCGCTTCGGAGTCGGCCCGCAGCGCCTCCACCGTCTATCGCACCAGCGCCCACGTCCACCGCAGGATCTCGGACGAGGGGCGAAGACACATCCTGGCCATCGACGCGGTACGCCAGGGCGCCCGCACCCTCGCCGACCGGCTGGCCCAGCCCGGCCCCGGCCAGGGCGCCCCCATGCCATGGCCCCCGCAGTGGGCCACCGCCAGCAGAATCAGCGCCGCCTACGCCTTCACCCTCCCCGTGCCGGACGACCGGGTCACGGCGCTCGCCGCACCCGCGACCGGACCGTCCGACGTGGTGACCGGCACGCGAGGCGGACGACTGCGCGTGTGGGACGCTCGGCACGGCCGGGTTCGCGGCTCGGTCGATCCCTGCCGGGGCGAGATCCGAGCGCTGGCGTGTACGCAGCTCGCCGACCGGCCCGTCGTGCTGATGGTGGCCGCGGACGGAGCCCCTGAGGCGCGGGCCCTACCCGGCCTGGAACCGCTGAGGACGGCGGCTCCGCTGTTTCCCGACGCACGTGGTGTGCGAGTCCTCACCTGCGCCGACGTGATGGGACGACCGATGGCGGTGACAGCGGACGTGGACGGTCGCCTGCTGATGTGGGATCTGACGGGCAAACTGCCCCCGGAGGAGCTGCGCACCGGACTGGGCCGCAGCACCGCCATGGCGTGCCTGTCGGGCGAAGACGGTCCGCTCGTCGCGGTGGCCGACGACGAGGGCACCATCCGCTTCTGCGCACCTCTCGACGAGACGGCCATTCCGGACATGCGCCACCCGTGCCAGGTGACCGCGCTCGCCTTCGCCGTCATCGGAGACCGCCCCTACGTGGTCACCGGCGGCGAGGACGGTCATGTGCGCCTCTGGGATGCCGTCTCCCGTACGCTGCATGCGACCTCGGCCACCGCACACGACGGCCCGGTCTACGCCCTCTCCCACGTGGACGATTCCCCCCACGGACCTCGAGGACCCGCTGATGCCGAGGGCTCAGGACCACGGCTGCTGAGCGGCAGCAGTGACGGCACGATCCGCATCTGGGACCCCGCGAGCGGCACCGAACAGGGCAGGTTCGTCGGGCACATGGGCGCGGTGACCGCGCTCACCCGGCCGCCTGCCCAGCCACCGATCCTGGTCTCGGCGGGACTCGACCCCGCACTGCGGGTCTGGCACATACCGCTGGACCGCCCCCGCAACGCACCCGCGCCGGGACATACCTCATGGGTCACCGCCCTCGCCCGAGCCGATCTCGACGGGCGTACCCTGCTCGTCTCCGCCGGTGCCGACGGCCTGCTGCACCGCTGGGACCTGGAACAGGGCACGCCCTACGGCCCGCCCGTCCCCACCGGGCCCGCCGAAACGACGGCCGACCGGCCCGCCTCCGTGCACGATCTGGTGATCATCGGCAGGCAAGGGCGCCCGCTGGCGGTGACAGCGGGAGCCGACGGCCGCCCACGGGCCTGGGATCTGCGCGAGGGCACCGCGTACGGACCCTCGTTCACTCCCGCCACCACACCGGTGCAAGCGCTGACTGCCACCTGTATCGACGGCCGTCCGACACTGGTCTCGGCAGGGACGGACGGACTGCTGCACCTGTGGGACGTGGCGAACGGGTCCCGTCGGGGCCTGCCGCTGGCCGGGCACATCGGCGGGGTCAACGCGCTGGCGTGCCTGGACCTGGACACCCGACCGTCCGTGCTGTCCTGTGGAGACGATGGCACCTTGCGCCTGTGGGACCTGGCGACGGGACTGCCCCTCGCCCCGCCCGTTCAGGCCCATCAGGGCTGGGCCACCACGCTGGCCTGCCACGCAACGGACAACGGCGCTCCGTTCGCCGTCACCGGAGGCCAGGATGGCGCCGTAAGGCTATGGGATCTGTCGGACCCCCAGCGGGTACGCCAGCGAGGGGAGGCACTGCCCGCGGTCGGCGGAGTGAACGCGCTCGCGTGCGGCGATGGGCCGGACGGCCCGCTGGTGGTCGCCGCTGACGACGGTGCCATCCGTATCTGGGACCCGCTCACGGACGCCGCCGCCACCAGCCTGGGCGTGCCCGGCGCAGTACAGTCGCTGCTGGTGTGCGGCGATCGGATCGCTCTCGGGTGCGAATGGGAGATCGTCGTCCTGCGCCGCGCCAGGTGACTCGCCGACGCTCCGGGGCTTCAGCGCAGGCTCGCCAGCTCGGCCGCCACCTCGGGCACCGCCAGATATCGCGTCGCCTTGTGAGAGGCGACCACGCCCAGGCTCACCTCGTAGTGGCTGTCGATGCCGGGAAAGACAGCGGGGAGGTCACGGGGGATCGCCACGACATCCCCGATGTCGGCGACGTTCACCCATCGCCGCACGCCCGGCGGACGCTGCCCGATCCGCCCCTCATTGCCCGGCCCGAGTGACAGCCGGTCGCGGATCGCCCCCGGCAGACCCAACGGTGAGCCCAGTGTGATCAACACGTCCAGCTCCACGGGACGGTGCCACAGGGTCTCGTAAGCCACCACGCTGCCCAGCGAATGAGCGATCACCACTCGCGGACGGCGGCGTTCCAACACGTCGCTCAGCTCGTCCCGTACCCGCTCGCGCCGCTGAGAGTCGGCATCGCGTACATAGGTGTCAGCTTCCCGGCAGAACAGCACCACCACCCGCTTGGCCAGATCACCGTGGCGACGAGCGATCCAATCGGCGATCTGGCGCACCGGCAGTCCTGCCCGGCCCATGAGGACCTCATCGGGAGCGCCCAGCGCGGTCGCCCAGTCCGCGAGCATCTGCCGGCCTGTCGCTCCCAGGAGCTCGGGGTCCTCGGCCGCCGCGCCTTGTGCCGTCCCCAGATGCAGCAGATGCGCGTAGAAGGCAGCGTCGATGCCTCCTTGCTCGTAGGAAACCCCGTCGTATCCGGCACCCAGCGCCGTACCCCATTCGGCTGCCAGCGCCTGCGCCGCCTTCTCCACGCTGCCGGACCGTGCCAGATAGCGGTAGCACCGGATGCCATGCACGCCGACGATCATCGCAACCCCCCATGCGGGACGAATGACTTGCTGCGACTCAGCGTAGAGCCGGCACCACCCGGCCGACAGCGGAACGATTCACGCCGCCGCGACACGACCGGCCGGTACCCACCGGCCGAAGCAACCACGAGGGCCCCCACGAAGTCCGCCAACTGGCCCGGTGCGCGACGGTGATGAGTGAACGAGCACCTGGCGTTCTGTGTCGCGGCCCGGGTGGCAGACACCGGTCCCACCACGAACGCGAAGCCTGTCTCGACGCGAACGCAAGCTGGTCCCGCTGGTCTTCGGGCCCCCGAGGAAGTCGGGGGCCCACGGCAGGTCGATCAACGGGGACTCACACGGCGGGAACCCAACCGGCAGGCCGCCAAAGCCGATTCGACGACGGCACCCCCGGGACGCGGATCACAGGTCCGTCGTCTCAGGCTGTGGGCCGTGAGTGCGAAAGAAGCCTGCGCCACCTCTTCGGCGGGCGCTGCGACGGGGTGGACGGGGGCTCGGCGCTCTCTCGGGTGGCGGGAAGCGGCCTGGTCGCCTGTGAGTGCTGCCGTCTTGCCCTTCGGCTACACCAGGACGGCGGCCACGCTCTCCAGCACGGCGCGCTGGTGCGCGTCCAGCGGCACATCGGCATGCCGCAGAGAGCGCAGCGTCGTGCCGTTGACGCACAGCCTGCACAGGCCGACCAGCGGCAGCGGCCCGGCGCCGATCAGCATGCCGGAAGAGGAGCTCTCGTAGACGGGGCGGTAGCAGCCGGGGCACGGCACGCTCTCCTCGGGTGCGTCGGTCGGCGGCGCGTCCGGGCCCAGGAGCGGGACGATGCGGCGCAGGTTCTGGCCTGCCTCGGCCCACAGCGCCATCGGCCGCTCCGCACGCCGCTCGAAGACGATGGCGCCGTCCGGGCCGTCCTCGGTACGGATCCGGGCCAGGGCGCCGACGCCTTCCTCGGGATGGTTCGGGATGAACATCAGCACCCGCTCGTACCCGGGCCCCGTCTCCCCGACGATGCCGTGCGGCTGCCCGGAAGCGAGTGCCGTTCCCAGCTCGGTCAGCCCCTGCCCCAGGGGCAGCGGAACAGGTCACAGCCACGGTGTCGCGGAATTCGCATGCTTCCAGCCGTGTTGCGGCCTACCGTGTTTTGCTGTGACGACAGATGCATGGCATGTTCTGAGCCGCTCCTTGCAGACGCTTCGCGAGGAATTCGACAACACCTACGACCGGTACAACGGCCTTGCTGCGCCCGGGTCGCCAGGCTCTGTGGAACTTTGTGAAGACCGTGGTCTGGCGGGGGAGTGGGGGGCCCGGCCGGTGCATGACGCGCATCTGGCCGCGATTTCGCCGGTCATGGCTGTCATGGATCACCTCGACAGCCTCGGTCTGCTGTTCACTTCGCCTGGAGGTCTGATGGCATCGCACACCGTTGCCCGGGGCGCGCTCGACATTGCAACCCAGCCCTGGTTTCTCCTTGAGCCGGGCATCGACGCCCGCGAGCGGGTCCGTCGCCATATGAACTACAGACTGCAGAGCCTGAAAGAGCAGTCACTCATGGTTGCAGACCTTGAGACATCACCCGATGCCCAGCGGCATCTGCAACATCTGCGAGAACGCACCGAGCAGATTCTGCGTGCCGCCAGACACCACGGGTTCTCTGTCAAGGGAAAGATCGCGGATAAGTTCAGACCCTGCTACCTGGGATCGTCACCAGCGCCCAGCACCACAGGCCTAGCTGGACAGATCGTTGCCCCGGGCGGCAGCCCTCTGGGCACTCTGTTGTGGCGGGCTACCTCAGCCGTCGCGCACGGGCAGGCTCATGGCCTGATGATGTTCTGCGCGGACGCGCCAGGAGCCCCGGGCACCGGACCCGAAGATCACTTCGTGTACCGACAACTGCAGTTCAGTCCTCAAGAGGCCGCTCAACGCTGTGCGGGTGCTCCGCTGGCCACCCTGTCGATGCTGCGACGCCTGTACGCCCACTGCGGTTGGTCAGCCGACAACCTCGAGAGAGCCGGCAGTGAACTTGCTCGGGCTTGGCTGCACATCAGCGGCATGGCACGAGCAACCGCCGCCTGACCCGTAATGCTCCTCTGGGATGTCGAGGGCACTGCCAGGAGAAAGCCCCCGCTTATAGCGGATGTCTTCACCAGGCGTGTCGACTGCGTGCCGCCGACCGGTTGCACGACGCTGACCGCTTCCCGCCAGCGGCTAGCCTCGCTTGCCCAGCCGCTCTACGCCCATTCGACACCTAGTTCCCGCAGCGCGGTCAGCTGCTCTTGGGTGAGTTTGTCGCGCCTCGATTTGGCGTTCGAGACCCATACGCCCAGTTTCACGACCACGGGCTCCGTCTCGCCATCGACCATGATCTCCTCGGCGTGGCTGCGCGGGACGGGCCGTTGCCCCTCTCGCTCCACCCACTGCGTGAGGGCTGCCAGGCCCCGCTGGAATGCCCGTTGCGCCTTGCTGGGCCCCTTCGCCCTCGGCATGGCGGCCGGGGCGGCAGGGGGCGTCTCGAGCGGTTTGATGCCCAGCGCGGTCAGCCGCTCTTGCTGCTCGGTGGACAGCTGCTTCCAGGTGCCCGGTTTGCGCTGTTGCTGGAGCCACTTGCCGATGTCGTCGCCGTCCACGTGTACGCCGGGTGCGATATCGGGGAGGCTGCCGTCGGCGTCGACCAGGTCCGCGAGGATGCGGTGGTGACGTTGCCAGTCGAGTGGCCAGGTGCAGTTCCAGTCCTCATCGACCGCGGTGAGCTGTTCCGCGCGTGTGGCGGCGCGTTCGGGGTTCTTTCCGAGGCCGTCTTTGCGTCTCAGGTTGGCGAGGAGTTGTCCGATGCCCAGCTGCTCACTGTCACCCTCGCCTTCGCCCCACATGGCGTCCTGTCGGGGTGCGAGGTGCCCGGTGGCCCGCCGGTAGGAGCGGAGAGCGGCGAGCTTGTTCTCCCATGCCTCCTCGCCGGGTTCCCACACCATCCCGGCTTCCGGCGCGTCCAGCAGCGTTTTGCGCCGCTCCTCCAGCTCGCCGGCCCGCAGCGCCTTGCGCTGCTGGTGCACCCACCGCCCGAGCGGGAACGCCTTGGTGACACCGACCTCGGCCTCGACGTCGTAGGGGACGGCGTGAAGGCCGGTGATCTTGTGCTCATTCCGCCAGCGAATGAGGGCTTGGTATCCCTGCAGCCACACCAGGGGCTCGGGCCGGTAGACCCGGGTGCGGAGGAACGCGGCGATGGTCGCCGTGTCGCGTGGGCTGGAGAAGTGGAGCAGCGCCGCTTCGGCGGTGGCCTGCGTGTCGTCCTGCTCCTGGTCCGCACCCACCTCGCCGCCGACCCTGACGATCCGCCCGTCCTCATCGCGCTGGAGGTGGACCTTGCGCTTGCCGCTGGTGAGGGCGCGCGAGGCGAGTTGCTCGACGAGGCGTTCATCGTGCGAGCGGAGGCCCTGGAGGACGGCTACAAGGGGGCGGAAGCTGGCGGAGGCGACCATGTCGGTGGGGTCCTCGCCGGGCTCCTGGAACACCGGCACGATGATGCGTGCGACCTTGGTGGTGCCGTCGGGGTTCGGGCGCAGGGCGCGTCCGATGTTCTGCACGATCTCCACCTGGGAGCCGCGGGTGTCGGCGAAGCACACGGCCTCGACTCCCCGTTCGCCGGTGATGTCGACGCCTTCTCCGAGGACGCGGCAGCTTGCGAGGAAGGCGCGGTGCACGCGCCGGTTGTCGGCGTCGATGCCGTCTGCGAACTGGCGCAGGACTTCGCGGCGTTCGGTGACGAGGTGGTCGCCGCACAGCCATGCCGACCAGACGCGGTCCGGGGGTACATGGCGACCGGCCTCGAGTTCGTAGAACTCCGCGTCGATCGACGACTTCGGCAACCGGTCCGCAGCCGCCAGGTCCTCATCCGAGGCGTCGTCGGCGTACAGCGCCGCGGCGGTCTGCGGAAGCTTCTCGGCGAACGCGGCGGCTTCCTCCACCTTCTGGTGGAACGTCATCACGGTGCGCAGGTTGTGGGCGGCGGCGTGCTCTAGGAGCGCGGTCTGCAGGAGCGCGAGGCGCCGGCCCCGCTGCGCCTCCTCCGACTCCCCGAGAACCGGCGAGGGGTCGCGGATCTCCAGCACGTCGATCTCGAATCCGGCGAGGATCTCGCGCTCGATCGCCTCCGAGAGCCCCAGCTCGGCCAGCCACGCGCCGTAGGGGCCCTCGGGGTCGTCGGCCATGCTCGCGATCTCCAGCTCCTGCCCGGCCGCGCCCTTCTGCGGCCGGGCCGCAGCCAGGATCCGAGGGGTCGCGGTCAGGTAGAGCCGGAAGTCCGCCGGGATCCGCTGATTGTCGTGGATCGCCGCCCAAGGACGACCAAGATCACCCGCCGTGCCGTGAGCCTCATCCACGATCGCGAGGTCGAAGCCGTCCATGCGCTGGCCGTAGAGCCGCTCCCCGCCCGCCAGGGCGGCCTCCAGCGGTCCGCGAACCTTCCGCCGGCCCATCGGCGCGTCGATGTCCTCGCGGTCCACGAGGGAGGCGTACGTGGCGAACACGACTACCGGCCCTGACCCGGCCCACAGAGCGAGCTGGATCGGGTTCGTGGTGGCGCGGACCCCCAGCTCGTTCAGCACCGCGTCGTCCTCCAGCGAGCACACCGCCACCATGGGCCCCCGGTGACCCACCAGCCGCCACGCCTGCGCGGTCTGCACGAGCAGATCCAGGGTCGGCACGGTGACCAAGATCCGGCCGCCCGGGAAGCACTCCAGCGCGCACGTGGCGGCCGTGATTGTCTTCCCCGATCCGGTCGCCGACACGATCGTGCCCCGCGCCCCCTGAGGCGGCACAGGTGACCTTGCAGAAAATCCCACCCACCTACGGAAAGCCGACTTCTGACTTACCTGGTGTTCTCGCAACTGGATGGGTGACATCAAGCCTCTTTCTCGTGCGTACCTTCTACCCATGCCGGTTTTCACGATGCTGTGGTGATGCTGTGACCACTGGGGCTGCAGTGATACCCGGTTGCGGAGCCTCCGGCAGGGCTCTTTGCACAGCCGTACTGTGTGCCGACCTGCGACCGCATGGAACTCACCGGAGAGGAACCGACAAGTGCCCGGTCTCACTGCGCTAGTTGGCTTGCTGCTGGTCATGGTCTGCTTATTGTTCGCCAGCGCACTGGCGTACCTGGCCTACCGCCATCCAGCGCTCACGCAGCCGCTGGTGATCGCCCTCACGGGCGTGGGGGTCTTCGTTGCAGCAGCCAGCGCAGTCATCGTGGTCAACACCAGGTAGCCCCCCATGGCAGGGGCTCACCTCAGCCCGTCACCGGTATGCCCGGCATGGGCAAGACGCGCTTCGCCCACGCCGTCGTCGGCGACGAGGCGAACTCTCCGTATGGATCGGCACGGATGCGGCGCCCATTCGGCTCCAGCATGAATTCATCACCCTCTGACTCGTCACGAGAACTGCCATGCTCACCTCGCTTCGGCGATTGTGTGTCCCGTGTTTCTGCCAACGGTACATGGTGCATCAGTCTGATGCACTCGCTACACTGAAACCTGACACGAGCGAGCGACCCCTCACCCTCGTAGCCAGCCCGGCCCGCGTCAGCGGGCCCTAAGGTCCTGGAGGCACAGCCGGAAGGACCGTTGAGGCGGGGGAGCGCAGCGGACCCGCCGACCCCTGGTGGAGCGAAGCGAAACCCAGGGGAGAACGGGGCAAAGCCCCACAGATCCGGAAGCGCAGCAGACGGAGCGTCACCACCGGTGCGCAGCACCGGTGGTGTGTGACT
>NZ_JBHWIW010000009.1:0-152961 GCF_042731955.1 Streptomyces sp. NPDC059828
GCGCCGATCATCGCGCCGTTGATCGGCGGGCAGGTCCTGCGGGTGACGGACTGGCGCGGGGTGTTCTATGTGCTCGCCGGGGTGGGGCTGCTGCTCACCCTGGTCGTGGCGAGGTTCCTGCGGGAGACGCTGCCGCCGGAGCGGCGGCATGGCGGGGGCGTGGGCCAGGCGCTGCGCACGATGCGGGGGTTGCTGTCGGACCGGGTGTTCACCGGTTACGTGCTGGCGGGCGGGCTGGCCTTCGCGACCCTGTTCGCCTACATATCCGCGTCCCCGTTCGTGGTGCAGGAGATCTACGGGGCCTCGCCGCAGACGTTCAGCCTGCTGTTCGGGCTCAACTCGCTGGGTCTGGTGGCGGTGGGGCAGATCAACGGGAAGCTGCTGGTGGGCCGGGTCAGCCTGGACAAGGCGCTCGGCACCGGACTGGCCGTGATCAGCCTCGCCGCGCTCGCGCTGCTGCTGATGACCTCCGGGGTCTTCGGACAGGTGGGGCTGGTCCCGATCGCGGCCGGGTTGTTCGTGCTGATGTCCGCGATGGGTCTGGTGCTGCCCAACACCAACGCGCTGGCGCTGATGCGCACCCCGCACGCCGCCGGCTCCGCATCCGCGCTGCTCGGCACATCCGCGTTCCTCGTCGGAGCGATCGCGTCCCCGCTGGTCGGGATCGCGGGCGAGACCACCGCCGTGCCCATGGCCGCGGTACAGCTCGTGTGCGCACTCGGCGCCATCGGCTGCTTCCTCGCACTCTGCCACCCCCGGCACACCGGGCAGGCAGCAGCCGACTCGGCGGCCTAGTATTCAGAACTCCCGCCTGGCTCGCGGCGTCTGGCACCCACATTCGCTGCGTTGTCGAATCGTCCGAGTACGCCCCGTACGAGGACGACCTCCCCCTGCCTCCGGCGGGGGAACCCCCACCGCCTTGCGATGGCAGGCACCAGACACCGCGAGCCCCGCCCTTCGGGCGGACGACGCCAGTTCACAAACACGGCCTAGGCCTGACCCGAGCCTCCGCCGTGGCGGTTGCCGAGCGTCTCGGCAAGCGCCCGCCGTGAGGTGACGCCCACCTTGTTGTAGATGCGGTACAGGTGGTTGTCGACGGTGCGAGGTGACAGATGCAGTTGGAGTGCGATGTCCTTGGTGGCCAGACCGCTCGCCGCCATGGTCGCGATCTCCATCTCCCGGCCGGTGAGCGGTTCGTGGAGCTGGAGCGCGCTGAGTCCGGGCGTGATCGCGCCTTGGCAGGACCTCGCCAGTCTCTCGGCGAGACCGGCGGCGTTCGTGGCCTGGCGTGACAGTCCTTCCTTGCGCAGGCACTGTGCCGCGGTCGCCGCGGCTTCGGCTGCGATGAGCAGCGCGCCTGCTTCCTCCAGCTGACGTGATGCCTCAAGCAGGTCATCGGCGTTCCCTGCCGCCATCGCCCGGGCGAAACCGACACGTGGAACAGCCAGGAGACCGTCACACACCTCGGCCAGCTCGGTGAGTCTGCCCACCACGCGTGCGGCGGCGCCCAGCCGGGCCACTTCGGTGAGCAGCGTCATTTCACTGGACACCGCGCCTGCGTCCCGGGCTGCGCCGGCTCCCTCCAGAAGTGCCTGGATCGCCGCGGTCATACGTCCGTTGGCGGCATGTACCCACGCCTCGCCCACCGTGCTGTCGCCGGGGAGGAAGAAGAGGTCCGGATACTGCTTGAGGTCGGCGAGCGCGTGCTCGGCGCGTTCGATGTCGCCGAGGACGGCGGCGGCTGCGGCCAGGCCTGCGGCCGCGGGGCGAAGAGCGATGTGGACGTCGTCGTCCAGACTGACCGCCAGCGCTTCCGTGTACCAGCGGTGTGAGTCGGCGATACGTCCCTGGTGCCAGGCGATTCGGCCCATGACACAGGACAGCCACGCCGCGGGGTGTGCCGCGTTGTCGGCCACTGCCTGGCGGTGGCCTTCCTCGGCGGCGCGTTGCGCCGCCTCGAGGTCGCCGTGGTCGACCAGGGTGAGGGCCAGCGTCGACAAGGCCGCCGAGGGGTGCTGGATCACGACGCGCCGACTGGCTTCGGCGTGTGCCGCGTGGTTCCGGGTTGCCAGGTCGACGGCCTCTTTCGTCCGTCCCACCGCGCTGAGTCCAAAGCTCTTCATGGCGTTGGCGTACAGGCGTACCCGCTCCTCCCGGATGCTGCCCGGTGAGTCCTGGAGCAGGGGCAGGCCGACTCGTGGCTGGCCGGCGTAGACACGCATGGCCCCTTCGTTGGCGGCCAGGGCGGCCTGGACCGAGGGGTCGGTGACCTGTGAGCGTGCCTCGTCGTTGACGGCCAGTGCGGTGTCCAGGTCGGTGGCACCCCAGAACAGGTTCTGGGTGCGCTCCATGGTGACGGCGAGCCGCTGGGCGTCGGTTTCGGACTCCTGGTACGCCTGGCGGAGCACGTCCTCGCACTCACTGAAGCGGTGCAGCACGTAAAAGCATTCGCCCAGCTGGAGTCTGGTCTCCCAGGTCATCTCGTGCGGGGGAAGGCAGTCGATGAGTGCGATCACCTGGGCGTAGTCATGGCTGTAGCGGGCCAGCCGGGCAGCACTGCGGATGAGCGCGGGGTCGGGTGTCTGCGAGGCGGCGAGCTGCCATGTCGCCACATGGAGGTGGTCTTCGAGGCGCCGGGCTCCATGGGCGAGGATCCGGTCCGCGCACCGGGTGAGGACGGCGATTCGCCTGCTCACGGCAATGTCTTCGTGCAGGACCTCACCGTAGAGCGGATGGGCAAGACGGGCAGAGTGTCTGCGCCGGGAGCTCTGGATCTGGATGAGGTCCGTTTCCTCCAGCGCGGCGATCGATTCCAGGGACGCGATCTCCCGGAGCTCGGTGAGGCTGAGGCTGTCCACCACGGCCAGGGTTTCCAGCACGCGGACTGCTTCGTGGTCGGCCTGGTGCAGGCGGGTGCGGATGAGCTGACGCACCCGCAGTGACGCCATCGCGTCGGGCGCCGCCTTGGCCAGGCGCCACAGGCCGCCCACGCGCAGCAGGGCGCCGGTGTCCAGCAGGCCCAGCACGAGCTCGCGCAGGAACAGGAAGTTCCCGCCGCTGTAGTGGTGGAGCTGGTTCGCGGTGCGGCGTTCCACCACTCCGTGGAGGATCATGACCAGGGCGTGCTCCACCTGCTCCGGAGACAGCTCGCGTACCTCGACACGCACCACTTCCTCGGCGCGGTCGAATACCTGGACCGCATCCGAGGAAAGCGCGTCCGCTCGGACGGTGCCGATCACGAAGAGCACTCCCGAGTCGAGGAGTTGCCCGATCAGAGTCGCCGACGTCGCGTCGAGCAGATGCGCGTCGTCGAGCAGCAGCACATAGCGCTGGCCGGCCGGACGTCTGAACGCCTCCGCAGCCCTGGCGAACGTCCTGGCAGGTTCCCGGAAGTCCAGATCCTGGGGCAGCAGATGCGCGATGGCACCGAAGGGCATGGCCGCCGCTGCCGCACTCGCGGTCGCGCGCCTGCCTTCGTGGCCCGCGGCCAGTGCGCGCTGCCAGACCTCGCGTGCGACGCGTGTCTTGCCCACACCGGCGGGCCCCTGCAGCAGCACGCCGCCGCAGTGCGGGTCGGACAGGGCCTGGACGCAGGTCTCCACCTCCTGCTCCCGCTCGACCAGGGGCCACAGCCGCGCACTGCGTCCGGATGCGAAAGGCGACCTCATTGTTTGTCTCCTCGAACTTCGCCGAAGCGGGATTCAGTGTTTCCGTTCCATGGACGAGGAGCACGTCCGGCGATTCCGCCGGATCTGTTCGGGCCGCATCACCCTTCGGGGCCGAGAGTTTAACCGGCCGCCCGCGAAGCGAGTGGCGCCACCCTCGGATACCGCGTACCGGCTCGGCCGATTGAAAGTACCGAGTACACAGGACACGGAGAGGTCCGCAGGACCGTTTACAGCGGCCCGAAGCGGTAACCGAAACCCCGCACGGTCTGGATGTAGCGAGGAGCGGCCTGTACATCCTCGATCTTGCTGCGCAATCGGTGCACACACGCATCGACCAACCGCAGATCCCCGTCGTAGCCGTGCTCCCACACATGCTCCAGCAATTCCTGTCTGCTGAAGACGTGTTCGGGCGAGTCGGCCAGATAGAGGAGCAGCTTGAGTTCGGAAGCCGCGAGCTGGAGGCGCTGGCCGTTCTTGGTGACGGCGAGCAGCGAACGATCGATGGCGAGCGCGCCCTGGACCTCGCTGGGTGGCTCCGCGCCGCCCTGCCCTTCATGGCGGCGTAGCACGGCCCGGATCCGGGCCTCGATCACCTCGGTGCGAGCCGGCTTGACGATGTAGTCATCAGCCCCCGCGTCCAGCCCGACGACCATGTCGAAGTCGTCACTGCGCGCGGTGAGCATGATGATCGGAAGCTGGCTGGTCATGCGCACCTGGCGGCAAGCCTGGACGCCATTCATGCCGGGCAGCATCAGATCGAGCAGCATGAGGTCCGGACGGAAGACTCCGATGGCCTCGATCCCCGACTCGGCACAGGAGGTTGATTCCACTTCGTGGCCGCGACGACGCAGAGCGAGATTAAGTGCTTCACGAATGCCGGGATCGTCTTCGACGAGGAGGACTCGAGGCATTGCTAGAGCTCTCTCGGGGGCTGGTCAAGGGTCCGGTTCACTCGATGCTCGCTTCTTCTGCGCAGACGCCAGGGGTGACGTCAATCGTCATCGAGCCGTATTCGCCGGCACGAGAGTAGCGACTACTCAACCGGCGGCGCCTTTTGCGTTTCCTTCAATGCCGCCCCTGGTGCGTCACGAACAGAGGCGGATCGAGGAACCGGTCAGTGGTGAACTCACGGGACCGGTCACCACGGGGAGTTCGGCGGAGGGCGGTGACCTGACGGGCAGGCCCGGCGCCGCGTCGGCACGGGCCAGTGACCTCGTCGTACCGGGCCCGCGGACGACATGCCACGGCCCCCCGGCGTGTGCCGGGGGGCCGTCGTGCGCCGGGAGCGTCAGTCCTTGTCGAGCGACGCCCAGAACTCGTCGAAGGTCAGCAGGCCGTCGCCGTTGCCGTCCTTCGACTTGATGACGGCCTCGGCGACGGTCTCCGTGACATGGAAGTCGCCCAGCTGTGCCATCACGCTCTTGTACTCGGCAGCCGAGATCAGCCCGTCGCCGTTCAGGTCATAACGATCGAAGGCCTTGCGCGCCGACTCGATGTCCGCCACTGGTCCACCCCTTCTTGGTGCCTTACTGATGGATGCAGGGTATCCGCGAGGCCGCGGACCGCCGCCGGGGGGAGGCCAAGGACCACCCGTGCGGGTTCTGGGAGGAATATGGGGGTATGAGCGATGCGCTGACCAGGATCCTGGCGGCGGCGGAGCGGGGCGAGTTCCCACCGCCGGACGGCATGACCACAGTGGTGCCGCAGCCCAGTGGGCGGGACGCGGGTGTGCTGGCCTTCACGGCACACTCGGTGGTGTTCACGGACGAGGACCCCGAGTGGGTACGCGACACACTCGCCGCGACCTCGAGTGATCCGCTCGCGGCGAGCATGAACCCCGGCTTCCTGAGCGCCCTGATGGCGCGGACCGGGCGGACCATGAACACCATCGACCTGCTCTCGGTCGCCCCGGCACGGTCGGGGCCGCCCGAGCTGCCGCTGCGCGAGATCGAGGACCCGGATCATCCACGGGTGGCCAGGGCCCTCCAGCACCGCGACGACGTCCGGATGTGGACCGCCGACGGAGGTGTACTGGTGCTCGGCCGCGGGGTGGCCGGGCGCTGGGAGGCGGCGGTCGAAGTGGATCTGGAGGCTCGCGGCGCCGGGCTGGGGCCACGCCTCGCGGACGCGGCGCGGCATCTGATTCCGGAGGGCGCGCACGTCTGGGCCCAGAAGTCCCCGGGGAACGCCCGCAGCGTGCGGACCTTCCAGCTGGCGGGGTTCCGGCCGGTGGGCTCGGAGGCGCTGCTGCTTCCGGCGGACAGAGACTTTCCACACCGGTCGCCGCATCGATGAATCACTCGGGATGACCCATAGCCATTCATTGTTTGCAAGGAGAGTGGCCTAGTTCACCTTAGATTCACTTTCCATTTGACTGGATTGTTCGATTTTGGCCGGGTGGGGACTTTTGGCAGAGAGGCCGCCCGTCTGTCATAGTCGGTGGCACGACCCCCATTGACCCGGGCCAGGTCGTCTCAGCGGTCGTGGATCACACCCCCTCCTGTCCACGACCGCACGCATGAAGCCCCCGAGGCGCCACACGATGGCAGCAGGGGGCTTTCGTGCGCCCAGGGGGCTCAGCGGTCGGACACCCGCATCTCGAACCAGGTCGTCTTGCCGCGCGGCAGCAGATCGACCCCCCAGCGAGCGGACAGCTTGTCGACGAGGAACAGCCCACGGCCGCTGGTGTCCAGATCACGCACCGGGAGCAGACACGGCAGCCCCCGCGAGGGGTCACGTACCTCCACCTTGATCCTGCCGGGCCGGCGCAGCATGCGCAGCCCGAAGACACGGGCGCCGGTGTGCTGCACCGCGTTGCCGACGAGCTCGGAGACGAGCAGGATCGTGTCCTCGGCGGTCTGCGGGGACAGGGCCCACTGACGCAGCAGCACATACTGGGTCAGTCGGCGCGCGATCGCGGCCGACTCGGGCAACGACGGCAGTTCCACCTCGCCGTCGGCCGGGCTGCCGAACGCCTCGAGGGCCCTGAAGACCCGCTCGTCATCGGCCAACGGCCTCCAGCGCTCGGCGGTCGCACCGCCGCGCTGTCGTGGTTGCTCCATGCCCTCCAGCCCCGCCATGGCGTCCATGATGGCTGTTCGGACGCCGTTCCGCGGCCGTTCCGGAGTAATCCACACCCCGGGGCAGAGGGCCCCGGGGGTATGGATTCCGCATATGCCAGGGGCAGAAATAGCCCATGATGTCCCCTGACCAGCCCTGACGCACCGCATACGGATGATCGCGAAGCGCTTCGACCCCTGCCGCCGGAAGGCTCTCTTAAGGTTCTCTTAAGCCGGGAAACGCGGGTGCAACCCACTGCAACCCCGTCGCTGACAGCGAATCCCGTAGAAGGACCCGAAGAGCGCAGAAGAGCTCCGAGCGACCCAGAGGAGCTCGGAAGAACTCAGAGGGACTCAGACGAACTTCGCCTTGCCCGGCCCCTCTTCCACGAAGCTGCGCATCCCGCGCTCCCGGTCCTCCGTCGCGAACAGCCCCGCGAACCAGTTCCGTTCGATCGCGAGGCCCGTGTCGATGTCCGCCTCCAGGCCCGCGTCGACGCACTCCTTGGCCGCGCGCAGCGCCAGCGCCGGCCCCTGGGCGAGCTTCGCCGCCCAGGCGTGCGCCTGCTCGTAGACCTCGGCCGCGGGTACGACACGGTCCACCAGGCCGATCGCCAGCGCCTCGTCGGCCCTCACATGACGGCCCGTGAAGATGAGGTCCTTCGCCTTGGAGGGCCCCACCAGCCGGCCCAGCCGCTGGGTGCCGCCCGCGCCCGGGATCAGCCCGAGCAGGATCTCCGGCTGGCCGAGCTTGGCGTTGTCCGCGGCGATCCGGTAGTCAGCGCAGAGCGCCAGCTCGCAGCCTCCGCCCAGGGCGTAGCCGGTGACGGCAGCGACCACGGGCTTCGGAATGCGGGCGACGGCGGTGAAAGCGTCCTGGAGGCCCTTGGACCGCTTCACCATCGCGGCGTGGTCCATCCGCTGCATCTCCTTGATGTCCGCGCCGGCCGCGAACACCTTCTCCCCGCCGTACAGGATCACGGCCCGGACGTCGTCGCGATCGCTCGCCTCGGCGGCGAGCTCGCGAAGGCGGTCCTGGGTGGCGATGTCCAGGGCGTTCATCGGGGGGCGGTCCAGACGGATGGTGCCGACGCCTTCGGAGACTTCGAGAGTGACTGTCATACGGGGAGGTTAGCCCCCGTTAACGCGGACGGACCCGGTGCCGTCCATCACAGCACCGGGCCCGTCCGCTCAGTCGTCCCCTACCTGGTCACCTGGTCCACTCGGCCCAGGACATGTTCCAGCCGTTGAGCCCGTTGCTCGGGGCGATCTGCTTGTCCTTGGAGTTCTTCACGATCACCACGTCACCGATGATCGAGTTCTCGTACATCCAGGCCGCGGGGGCCTTCTTGTCCCAGCCGCCCCGCACATCGCGCAGTCCGACACAGCCGTGGCTGACGTTGGCCGAGCCGAAGGTGCCGGATGAGGCCCAGTAGTTGCCGTGCATGAAGGTGCCCGAGTCGGACAGGCGCATGGCGTGCGGGACGTCCTTGATGTCGTACTCGCCGCCGAAGCCGACGGTGGCACCGTTCATCCGGGTCACCTCGTACTTCTCGCTGATGACCATCTGCCCGTTGTACGTCGTCGTCGACGGCGCGCCTGCGGTGATCGGGACGGTCTTGAGGAGCTTGCCGTCCCGGACGACCTCCATGGTGTGCTCGCTCGCGTCCACGGTGGAGACCTGGCTGCGGCCGATGGTGAACGTCACGGTCTTGGACTGCTTGCCGTACACACCCGGCCGGCCCTCGACACCGTCCAGATTGAGCTTGACCGTCACCTTGGTGCCCGGCGTCCAGTACTTCTCGGGGCGGAAGTCCAGCCGGTCATTGCCGAACCAGTGACCCTCGATCGGGACCGACGGCTCGGCGGTCACCGTGATGGCCTTCTCGACGGCCTCGGGGTCGGTGATGCCCCGGGTGAAATTGATCTTGACGGGCATCCCGACACCGACGGTGGAGCCGTCCTCTGGGGCGTACTGACCGATGAAGGTGTTCTTGGGCACCAGCGTGGTGAAGCTGGTGTCCTTGGCGGACTCCCGGCCCTCGGAGTCCTTGGCGACCGCGTGCACCTTGTACTTGGTGGCGGCGGCGAGGTGGGCGAGCGGCTCCCAGGCGGCGCCGTCCGCGCTGAGCTTGCCCTCGACGGCGTTGCCCCTGTCGTCGTTGACGCTGACGGCGGTCAGCTTGCCCTGGTCGGCGGTCACCTTGAGGGCGCCGCTGGTGGCGACCGAGTCCGCGCCGTCCTTGGGCGCGATGGTCACCACCGCCTGCGAGGCGGTGGTGCCGGCCTTGCCGGCACCCTCCTTCTCGCCCTTGCCAGGACTGCTCTTGCCGGTTCCCCCGCCTCCGCACGCGGTCACCAACAGCAGCAATGCGCCGAGCAGCAGGGCGAGCACGCCCGTGCCCGTACGTGTCCGCCTGCCGTATGACCCGGCCGATGCCCCCGATATCGGCTGCCCGTTCACGATCGGTCTTCTCCCCTCGCACGGCCTGGCCCCGCCACGGCCCGTGGAGCCCGGCCTCGAGCCGGACTACTACCCCCGCGCACGCTTCCTGCGCGCGTCTTGGCGATAGATAATCACACCGCGAGCCGTGGCAACTCCCCACGGATGTCACCGTTCAGTCCCAAGATGTCCAGGACTGGTGCGGGCCATGCGAGTCGACGGAGATCTCCGGAATCCGGCGGGGCGGCCGGGGCGGCAGCGGAGGTCACCGCACCGCTGAACCAGCCCTCCATTCCGCCCAGCCCATGTTCCAGCCGCTCAGCCCGTTCCAGGGATCGACCTCCCGGTCAGGAGAGTTGATCACCTCGACGATGTCCCCGATGAGCGTCCGGTCGAAGAACCAGCCCGCCGGGGTGCTCTGGCTGCCGCCCTTCTCGTCCCGCAGCCCCACACAGCCGTGACTGGTGTTGGCCGAGCCGAACACCGAGGGATGCGCCCAGTAGTTCCCGTGCAGGAACGTGCCCGACGTGGTGAGCCGCATCGCGTGCGGTACGTCCTTGATGTCGTATTCGCTCTTGCCCGTCTCATTGCGGAAGCCGACCGTCGCACCGTCCATGCGGGTGACATCGAACATCTCGCTCACGACCATCTTGCCGTTGTACGTCGTGTTCTCCCTGGCCCCGGCCGTCACGGGCAGGGTCGCCAGCAACCGCTCACCCCGGCGTACCTCCATCGTGTGGTTTCGCACGTCGACGGTCGAGATCTGTGAACGGCCCACGGTGAAGCTGGTGGTCTTGTGCTGGATCCCGTACACGTCCGGCGCCCCCTCGACATCGCGCAGCCGCAGATCGACACTGACCTTGGTGCCCGGCCGCCAGTAGGTACGCGGCCGGAAGTCGAGGCGCTGCCCGTCGAACCAGTGGCCGACGACCTCCACCGGCGGATGCGCCGTGATGCGGATGGCGCGCTGAACCGCCGCCCGCTCCTTGATCTTCCGGTTGAAGACGAACGAGACGATCATGCCGGTGCCCACGGTGGAGCGGTTCTCGGGGTTGAAGTAGCCGATGAAGCGGTGCTCGGGAACGAGGGTGGTGAAGGTGGCGTTCCGGGCGGCGCGCCGGCCGTGGGCATCGAGCGCCACCGCGTCGACCCGGTATTCGGCGGCGAGGGCGAGCCTGGTGCCGGCGCTGGGCCGCCAGCGCAGTCCGTCCTCGGAGATCGACCCGGGCACGTCGATGGGCTGGGCGTCCTCGATCCGGGTCACCCTGACCCGTTCCAGCCGTCCGCTGGACAGCTTCACTTCGAGTTTGCCGTCGGCCGCCACGCCCTTCGCACCGTCATCGGGAGTGATCCTGATGATGTCGGCCGGGGGGCCCGGTTTGCTGCCCACGTCGGCCGGCGGCCTCTGGGTGCAGCCGGTCAGGGCGGCCAGCAGTGACGTCCAGACGACAGCGACGGCCAGGGTGGCCCTCGCCCGCCTCGCCGAGTTGCTCGCCACCGTGTTGCCCACCGTGTTGCCCACAGGGTTCACCTCGTCGTTCAGCTGCTCGTTCACCTGCTCGTTCACTTGGTCGTCCACCTCGTCGGGTCGCAGAGACACAGCACGTTCCGCCCAACGACCGGCCCCCGCGTGTGGGTACGTGAGCGCCCTGATGTTGGGAGGGGGCGAGCGCGGGCAGAACAGGTGGGAGGACCACGCGTGGGCCTGTCCGGCCGGTCCGGCACGGCGTGGCCCGATGAGCCGCGGGAGGCCGACAGGTGTCGAGCGCAGCCGGGCAGGAGGCAGTGCGGGAGGGTGGGGCGCCGTCCCCTGAAGTTCAGCGTCGCCCGGCGCTGAACGGGCGGCGCCACCGGCCCGGGAATTCAGGAGAGCCAGGGCATCCCGGGGACTCAGGGGAATCAGGGGAATCCGGTGAAAGGGACGTCCGGAGTGAGGTGGCCGCGGTCTGGCCCGGCTCGCCGACCCCGCTCGGAGCGAGGTTCCGCACCGGTCCCGACGGTGTCGCGGGCACGAACTTCGCGCTGTGGGCGGGCGGTGCCGAGGCCGTGGAGCTGTGCCTGTTCGACGAGGCGGGCACCGAGACCCGGCTTCCGCTGACCGAGCTGACCCATGAGATCTGGCACGGCTTCGTGCCCGGGGTACTGCCGGGCCGCCGCTACGGCTTCCGCGTGCACGGCCGCTGGGACCCGTGGACCGGCGCCCGCTGGAACCCGGCGAAGCTGCTGCTCGACCCGTACGCACGGGCCGTGGACGGCGACTTCGGGGTGTCGGGGCGCGCTCCGCAGATCTACGGTCATGTGCGCGACTGGCCCGAGCAGCATGTCGCCGACACCGTGCGCGATGACCGCGATTCGGCTCCGTACGTGCCCAAGGGGGTCGTCGTCCACGACGACGCGCCCGGCGACGAATGGGCCGATGACCGCCGTCCCAAGACCCCGTGGGCGGACTCGGTCATCTACGAGCTGCATGTCCGCGGCTTCACCAGGCTGCACCCGGACATCCCCGAAGAGCTGCGTGGCACCTACGCGGGCCTCGCGCACCCCGCCGCGATCGACCACCTCGTACGGCTCGGGGTGACGGCCGTGGAGCTGCTGCCGGTGCACCAGTTCGCGCACGAGGACCATCTGCTGCGGCGCGGGCTGCGGAACTACTGGGGTTACAACTCGATCGGCTACTTCGCCCCGCACGCCGCCTACAGCGCATCGGGGACTGCCGGGCAGCAGGTCGGCGAGTTCAAGCGGATGGTGCGGGCGCTGCACGCGGCGGGTATCGAGGTCATCCTCGACGTGGTCTACAACCACACGGCTGAGGCGGGCGAGCTGGGTCCGACCCTCAGCCTCAAGGGCATCGACAACCGCGGCTACTACCGCCTCCAGCCCGACGCCCGCCGCTACGCCGACTACACGGGCTGCGGCAACACCCTGCATGTGGTCCAGCCCCAGGTGCTGCGGCTGATCACCGACTCGCTGCGCTACTGGGTCACCGAGATGGGCGTCGACGGCTTCCGCTTCGACCTGGCTGCGGCGCTCGCCCGGTCGATGCACGATGTCGACATGCTCTCGCCGTTTCTCGCGGTGATCGCCCAGGACCCGGTGCTGCGCCGGGTGAAGCTGATCGCCGAACCCTGGGACGTGGGCAGCGGCGGCTACCAGGTGGGCGCTTTCCCGCCGCTGTGGACGGAGTGGAACGACCGCTACCGCGACGCGGTACGGGACTTCTGGCGCGGCGCGCTGCCCGATGTGCGGGACCTCGGCTACCGGCTCTCCGGATCCAGCGACCTGTACGCCTGGGGCGGGCGCCGCCCGTATGCCTCGGTGAACTTCCTCACCGCCCACGACGGCTTCACCCTGCGCGATCTTGTCAGCTACGAGCACAAGCACAACGGGGCCAACGGGGAGGGCAACCGGGACGGCACCCACGACAACCGCGCCTGGAACTGCGGGGCGGAGGGCGAGACGGACGATCCCGCGATCAACGCCGTGCGGCGCCGCCAGCTGCGGGGTCTGCTCAGCACGCTGCTGCTGTCCACCGGGGTGCCGATGCTGGTCGCGGGAGACGAGATGGGCCGTACGCAGGGCGGCAACAACAACGCGTACTGCCAGGACAACGAGGTCAGCTGGTTGGACTGGTCGCTGCGGGACCAGCCGGGTCCGGCCGGGCTGCTGGCCTTGGCCTCCCGGCTGCTGACACTGCGCGCGGCGCATCCGGTGCTGCGCCGCAAGGCGTTCTTCTCCGGTCGCTCGCAGACCCCGGACGGACTGCGGGACCTCGCCTGGTTCACCCCGTACGGCACCGAGATGACCGAAGGGGACTGGTACGCGCCCGCGTCGACCGTGGCCTTCTACCTCTCGGGCCGCGACATCCCGGGCCGCGACGCCCGCGGGGCCCCGGTGGCCGACGACAGCTTCCTGGTGGTCCTGCACGCCGGCGCCGGCCCGCTGGACTTCCGGCTGCCGGGCCCGCCGTGGGGCGAGGCGTACGAAGTGGTCGTGGACACCTCGCTGGAGGACCAGACCTCGGCGCCGGGGACGGTGTACCGGGGCGGAGGACGGATGACGGTGCCCGAGCGGTCCGTACTGCTGCTGAAGGTGCTGGCAGCGGACCCGGACGCGGCGGACGGCGGGAAAAACTCGGTGGGCAGTGTCAGTGGTGAACCGTAGGCTCGCAGCTGATGTCCACCACACAAGCCACCCCCGATGACCGGTCCGTTGTGCGCTCCCTGCTGCGGCTGTGGCCCTACGTTCGGCCCGTGCGGGCCCGGCTGTTCAGCGCCGCGGTCGTGGCGATCGTCGCGTCGTGCCTCAGCCTGGTGATCCCGCTCGTCCTCAAGTGGCTGGTGGACGGGCCGGTCGCCGAGCGCAACGTCGGCGGGGTGTGGCTGGGGGCGCTGTACGTACTGCTGCTGGGGATCGCGGAAGCGGTGCTCTTCGGGTTCCGGCGCTGGCTGGTGGCGCGTCCGCTGGCGGGGGTGGAAGCGTCGATGCGGGCCGACCTCTTCCGGCATCTGCAACGGCTGCCGGTGGCCTTCCATGACCGCTGGCCCTCGGGCCAGCTGCTGTCGCGCGGGACGACGGATCTGATGCTGTTGCGGATGTTCCTGGCGTTCCCGCTGACGTTCCTGCTGGTCAACGGTGTGACGATTCTGGCCGGTGCCGTGATCCTGCTGGTGCAGGACTGGGCGCTGGGCCTGATCCTTCTGGTACCCGCGGCACCGCTGGTGGTGCTCCTCTCCCTGTTCGAGAAGCGGTTCTCGGTCGCGGCACGCGCGGCGCAGGATCAGGTCGGCGATCTGACGACGGTGGTCGAGGAGAGCGTGCTCGGCATCCGCGTCGTCAAGGGCTTCGGGCGGCACCGCAGCCAGGCCGCCGCCTTCCGCACCCTGGCGGCGCGGCTGCGGGGCACCGAGCTGGTCAAGGCCCGGATGCTGGCGGGCATCTGGGCCGTCATCATGGCGGCGCCCGAGCTCGCGATCGGTGCAGCCCTGGTGCTCGGCACCCTTCAGGTCTCCGAAGGCGAGCTCTCCGCGGGCACGCTGGTGGCCTTCCTGTCGACGGCGCTCGCGCTGCGCTGGCCGGTGGAGTCGATCGGCTTCCTGCTGGCGATGAGCCAGGAAGCGGCGACGGCGACGGACCGATTCTTCGAGGTACTGGACGCACCGGAGGAGACAGCGGAGCCCGCGAAGCCCGCCGCACGCCCCGGGCGGCCCGCGCACACCGGCGAGGGACTGGTCTTCGACGCGGTCGAGTTCCGCTACCCGGACGCCGGCCCTGCGTCGCCGCCGGTGCTGCAGCGGATCGACCTTCACGTACGCCCCGGCGAGACGATGGCCCTGGTGGGCGCCACCGGGTCGGGCAAGACCACCCTGACGGCCCTGGTGCCGCGGCTGTACGAGCTGACCGGAGGACGGATCACGCTCGACGGGCGGGACATCGCCGCCATGCCGCGCGACGAGCTACGCCGGCTGGTGTCCATGGCCTTCGAGGAGCCCACGCTGTTCTCGGCGAGTGTCGCCGAGAACGTGCTGATGGGCGCCGACGGCAAGGCCGGGGACGAGCAGTTGCGGCGCGCCCTGGACGTGGCGCAGGCCGGCTTCGTGGACGCGCTGCCGCAGGGCGTCCGTACCCAGGTCGGCGAGCAGGGGCTGAGCCTGTCCGGCGGTCAGCGACAGCGGCTCGCACTCGCCCGGGCGGTCGTGGGCGGGCCCCGGTTCCTGGTGCTCGACGACCCGCTGTCGGCGCTGGACGTGCACACGGAGGCCCTGGTGGAGGCCGCGCTCAGACGTGTGCTCCAGGACACGACCGCGCTCGTCGTGGCGCACCGGCCTTCGACGGTGTTGCTCGCCGACCGGGTGGCACTGCTGTCGGACGGCCGGATCACGGCCGTGGGCACCCACCATGAACTGCTGCGGGACAACGCCGAGTACGCCTGGCTGATGTCGGGCAGCCATGCCGAGGAGCACGTCCGATGAGCTCATCGACGACCACGCAGTCCACCCCGGGTCCGGGTACGGACCCGGCTGCGGACGGGACCGCCGAGGACCGCACCGCTGAGACCCACGCCGACGCGGCCGATGCCGTACGCGCTGGGAGCGACGCCGATCCGTTCGACCGCGATGCTCTTCCCGCGCCCGAGGACGCCACCGGGGCCCTGCTGAGGTCGCTGCTGGCACCGCGCCGCGCCGCGGTGGGTCTCGCGGCCCTGCTGTTGCTGCTGCAACAGGCCGCCGCTCAGGCCGGTCCCCTGCTCGTCGCCTTCGCCATCGACAGCGCGGTGCCCGCCGTCGGGCGCGGTGACCACGGGCCGCTGGTGGCCGTGGCCGTGGCGTACACGGTGTGCGCGGTCGCGTCCGGGCTGTTCCAGTACGGCTTCATCCGGGCGTCCGCCCGCGTCAACCAGGATGTGCTGCTGGATCTGCGCGGCAGGATCTTCCGCCACGCGCAGGCGCTCAGCGTGGACTTCCACGAGCGGTATACCTCGGGCCGGTTGATCTCCCGCTCCACGACCGATGTCGAATCCCTCAGGGAGTTGCTCAGCGAGGGCCTCCAAGAGCTGATCGGCGTCATCCTCGCCTTCGCCTACATCTCGGCCCTGCTGCTCTGGCTGGACCTCGGTATCGGCTCGGTGGCCGTGCTGAGCTTCGTGCCCCTCTGCCTTCTGATCCGGCTCTACCAGCGTCGCGCGGCCGCGGTGTACGCCGATCGGTCCACGGCGATCGCCGCCGTCATCGTGAAGTTCGCCGAGACGATGAACGGCATCAGGCCGGTGCGTGTGTTCCGCAGGGAGCGCGCCAACGACGACCGCTTCCAAGTGCTGAACCAGCGGCACGCCCACAGCAACGGGGACGCGCTGCTGGAGATGGCCCGCTATGTGGTCGGCTCCCGGCTGGTCGCCAACACGGCCGTGGCAGGCATGGTGCTGTGGGGCGCGTACCGGGTCACCGAAGGCACCCTGGCGCTGGGGGTGCTCGCCGCCGCTGTGCTGTACGTGCGCAGGCTGTACGACCCGATCGACCGGCTGGGCATGTTCCTCAACTCGTACCAGTCGGCGGCGGCCTCACTGGCGAAGATCGCCGGTCTGCTGGCCCAGACCCCGAGCGTCCCGGAGCCCGAGCGCCCGGCCGGGCTGCCCGCCCGCTCCGACGGAGCCGGTGACGCCGGTGACCCAGGTGCCACCGGTCCCGGCCGGGAGGTGGTCTTCGACGATGTGCGCTTCGCGTACCGCACCGGAGGCGAGGTGCTCCCCCACTTCGGTCTGACCATCCCGGCCGGGCAGACGGTGGCGGTCGTCGGCTCGACCGGCGCCGGCAAGTCCACGCTGGCCAAGCTGCTGGCCCGGTTCTACGACCCGACCGACGGACGTGTCCTGCTCGACGGAGTCGACCTGCGCGACCTGTCCCTTCCCGAACTGCGGCGCGGGGTGGTGATGGTGACCCAGGAGGCGTTCCTGTTCTCCGGCACGGTCGCGGAGAACATCGCGATCGGCCGCCCGGACGCGACCCGCGAGGAGATCGAGCAGGCGGCGAAGGCGATCGGCGCGCATGACTTCATCACCGCTCTGCCCGACGGTTACGACACGGACGTACGCAAGCGTGGCGGCCGGATCTCTGCCGGTCAGCGCCAGCTCGTCGCGTTCGCGCGTGCCCTGCTGGCCGATCCCGCCGTACTGATCCTGGATGAGGCGACCAGCTCGCTCGACATCCCCGGCGAGCGCGCGGTGCAGCGGGCCATGGACACGGTCCTGCGCGGCCGCACGGCCGTGGTGATCGCCCACCGGCTGTCGACGGTGGAGATCGCGGACCGGGTGCTGGTGATGGAGCATGGCCAGATCGTGGAGGACGGCAGCCCGGCCGAACTGGTCGGCGGGGCAGGCCGGTTCGCCGACCTGCACCAGGCGTGGCAGGACAGTCTGGTCTGAGGAGGCGGCCCGCCGGCGGCGCGCTCCGCCGGCTCGCCCTGCCTCGACGACGGTCTGACGCGACCCTGTTCAGCCCGACGGCCGGCTGTCCTGCGATCCGCGGGAACAGCCGGCGGGGGCGGTACCGAGCGCTTCCTCGCCGTCCGGGGTGACCGTCAGCGCCGTGCCCTGAGCCCCTCGATGAGCAGGTCGAGCCCGAACTCGAAGAGCCGGGGGTAGTCCGTGCTGGTGAGCGTGGACAGGCCGACCCTGAGTTGCGGGAGGTCGCTCGCCATCACCGCGCCGCGCAGGACTTCCGGTCCGCGGCGGCGTCCCCGTGTCCCGGCTGGAGGGCGGCCTGTTCCTCCAGGGTGTGCCCCACGGTGAAGTGGACCACCGTGAACAGCGCTCGCGCCGCTGCGTCCTCGGGGAATCCGGCGTCCCGCAGTGTGCCCATCACGGCGTCGGCGAAGCGGAGGGTGTTCGCTCCCGTCGAGTGCGTACCGGCGTGGACCCGGGCGCCGTCGCGACGGGCGAGGAGTGCCGTGCGCATCGAGCGGGCGAGGGTGGCCAGACGGTCGCTCCAGTGAACGTCCCGGTCGGTGTCCCGGTCGGCGCCGTCGGCCGCGGCGGTGGCGTTCGCAGCCCCGTCCATCATCTGTTCGGCCATCGCCGTGAGCAGATCCTGCTTGGTCGCGAAGTAGCGGTACAGCGCGCCGGCTTGGACGCCCATCGCATCGGCGAGCCGCCGCATGGTCAGTGCGTCGAGGCCCGACTGGTCCAGCAGGACTCCTCGGCATGGACGAGGTCAACCGCAGGCTCGCCGCCCGGGTCTCCGCGCTCGACACCGCCTACCCGCCCACCGCCCCCTACGCCGATCCGCTGGTGGGACGGCGGATGCCCGACATCGGGCTGACGGCCGCCGCGTCGGACGCCATCCGGGTCTACGAGCTGCTCGTCGCGGGCCGGGCCTCCGCGAAGACCGCCCGGGCGGCACAGGCCGACGCGGAGGCGGCGGCCAGCCGGGCCATCCACTCCGCCACCGAGGCCCAGTCCTACAGCGCCCTCGCGCGTGGTTCGGCCAACTCCGCCTGGGCGTCCGCGGCCCAGGCACGGCACTCGGCCGTCGCCGCGGGGAAGGACTCCGCGGCCGCCTCCCAGGCCGCGACCGAGGCCTTCGTGGCCGCGGTCGAGCTGAAGCGGGAGGAAGAGGCCGAGTGGCGTGCCACCGAGGCCGAATGGCGCGCCTACCAGGAGCAGCAGGAGGAGGAAGAGGGGAAGAAGGACGACAGCTGGGTCCCGGACTGGTTGCGGGAGACCGGCGAGACCGTCGCCGTCTACGGCGAGGCGATCTTCACCAACCCCGATGTCGTCATCGGTGCGGGCGAGTCCGCGCTGGGTGTCGTCATGATGGTGGGCGGTGCCAGCGGTGACATCGCGGGCGGCGCGCTCTGCATCACCGGAGTGGGCTGCCTGGCCGGTGCCCCGGCCATCGCGGCCAGCACCACGCTGGTCGTCGGGGGCGCGTATACCAGTGTCGACGGCGCCAGCCGCATGGGCCAGGGCCTGAACGACGCCATCGCGGACGCCCAGAGCAGGCTCTACGCACTGCGCAACGGCCCGCAGTCCCACGGCCAGCGGGTGCCGGCGCCGAACAACCTGCCGGCCTTCCCCAACGCGACGCGCGCCACGCCCAAGACGCCCGTGCAGGGTGGCGGCGGTATGCGCAAGCGCTGGAAGGACCCCAAGTCCGGGGAGATCTACGAGTGGGACTCCCAGCACGGCAAGGTGGAGAAGTACAACAAGAACGGAAAGCACGTGGGTGAGTTCGACCCCGAGACCGGGGCTCAGACAAAGCCCCGCGACCCCACCCGGAAGGTGCAGAAGTGAGGTACCTCGTCGTTGGCTACGGCAGCGTCTCCGAAACCGTCGAGCAGGAGACTGATGTCTCCGCCGTCGGCTCCGAACGGCTTGCGCGGCTGGTCGGCGTGCCCCTCGATGAGTTCGTCGACGTCTACCCGCTGGACGAGCGGCTCATGACCGCGCTCACCGACTGGGCACAGCTGACGTTCACCCCGGAGACCCGCGACTACTTCCTGGAGGTCGTGGCGGAGTGACACAGGTGGCGGAGCGACGCGGAAACGCGATCGGTTCCGCCACCCCGCCGGTTGAGAACGGGGGTGCCTCGCGGACCAATGGTCGGAGAGGCACCCCCGTTCCCGTTGGCCCGCTCGCGCCGGTACCCCATGGCGCGACAGCACCGCCCCGGACCAACGCGTACTGCCACCACGACCACCACGACCACCACGACCACCACGAGGATCATCCCGCGGGCGTCCGCACCACGGTGTGGTGGAGTGTGCGCCATGACGACTGATGTGATCGTGGTGCCGCCGCTGTACAGCGGCTATCCCGGGATGGCCTTCGGTGGCTTTGTCGCGGGGGTGCTGGCACAGCGCTCGGGAGCGAAGGCCGTACGGGTGGACTTCCGGGGCCCGGTGCCCGTGGGGTCTGGGGTGCGGATCGCCGTGACGGGCGGCGGGGGCGCCGAGTTGGGGGAATCGGGGAAGCCGCTGGCGACGGCGGTCCCGGTCGACGGGGTCTCACTCGATGTGCCGGACGCCCCCTCCTGGGACGAGGCGCTCGCCGCGGCCGAGGCGTATCGCGCCGACCCGCCACCGGGGAGCGTGGACTGCTTCGGCTGCGGCCCGGACCGTACGCCGGAGCGTGGGCTGCGCCAGCACTGCGCTCCGGTCCCCGGGCGGGATCTGGTGGCGACCGCGTGGGTGCCGTCCCCGGCCCTCGCGTCGGACGACGGCACGCTTCCCGCCGAGCTTGTGTGGGGCGCCCTCGACTGCCCGGGGAATGCAGCGGGCCGGGCACTGGGTACACAACAGGCAGGCGCGGTCACGGCCACGCTCACGGGGACGCTGCTGCGGCCGGTGATGGCCGGCGAGCGGTACATCTCGTACGCCTGGCTGCTCTCGGAGTCGGGCCGCAAGCACACCATGGCCGTCGCCGTGAGCACGGCGAACGGGGAGCTGTGCGCGGTGTCCCAGGCGCTCTGGGTGGATCCCCGGGACGCGGCCACCGGGGCCTGACGCCGACCCGGCGCCGGCGTACCGCCCGTCACCCGGCAGGAATTGAGCCACTCGAAGAGGCTCCGGTGCCAGGTGGCGCGTACCCTCTGCCCGCCATTCGGACCGGGCCGGGCAACACACCGTGCCATCGAGGGCATTGGAGCCCCTCGACCTGCCTCGATGGCCTGACGGTGATCACCGCTGAAACGTCCGCTTAACGAACATGACATTTCGGGGAACGGACGGTTTCCGGCCAATCTTTTGACGCGCTCCTGACAGGAGAGCCTGATACCTGCCACGCTTCCCCCGATCCACTCACCACATGCTCCGAACGCTCTGCATGCACCGCAGCTCCACAGCTTTCACAGCTCTTGTGCTCTTGCTGCTCTGCCCGAACGGCCTACCCAGCCGTCCGGTACCCCCCTCGCAGAAGGAGTCTCGCGTGAGACCCATGCCCAGACGCCGCCGCGCCACGGCCACCGGCGCGCTGCTCGCCACCGCGGCCCTGCTCACCGTCGGAGTCCAGGCCGGTTCCGCCACCGCCGCTGGCGACCAGGCCGCAGCCGCGAAGCAGACCTCCCTGGCCCGCAACACCGGCGCGCTGCCGGCGCAGCTCACCCCCGCCCAGCGGGCCGAGCTGATCAGCAAGGCCACCGCCACCACCGCGGCGACCGCCAAGGAACTGGGCCTCACCGCCCAGGAGAAGCTCGTCGTCCGTGATGTCGCCCAGGACCGCGACGGCACCACCCACACACGGTACGAGCGCACCTACGCCGGGCTGCCCGTGCTCGGTGGCGACCTCGTGGTCGCCGAGACGAAGGCCGGGAAGACCGAGTCGGTCATCAAGGCCTCCCCGTCGGCGCTCAAGAACGTCGGCACCACTGCCGATGTCGCCCCGGCCACCGCCGTGAAGCAGGCCGTCTCCGCAGCCCGTGCCGAGGGCTCGAAGAACACCACCGCCGACCGCGCCCCGCGCAAGGTGGTCTGGATGGGCCAGGGCAAGCCGGTGCTCGCGTACGAGACGGTCGTCGGCGGGCTCCAGCACGACGGCACGCCGAACGAGCTGCATGTCGTCACCGACGCCGCCACCGGCAAGAAGCTCTTCGAGTGGCAGGCCATCAACACCGGTACCGGCAACACCCAGTACAGCGGCCAGGTGACGCTCGGCACCGCGCCCTCGTACACCCTGACCGACACCACGCGCGGCAACCACAAGACGTACAACCTCAACCGCGGTACGTCCGGCACCGGCACGCTGTTCTCCGGCGCCGACGACATCTGGGGCGACGGCACCGCCTCGAACATGGAGACCGCGGGTGCGGACGCCCACTACGGTGCGGCGCTCACCTGGGACTACTACAAGAACGTGCAGGGTCGCAACGGCATCAAGGGCGACGGCGTCGGCGCGTACTCCCGGGTCCACTACAGCAGCGGCTACGTCAACGCCTTCTGGTCCGACAGCTGCTTCTGCATGACCTACGGCGACGGCTCCGGCAACGCCAAGCCGCTGACGTCGATCGACGTGGCCGCGCACGAGATGACGCACGGCGTCACCGCCAACACCGCGAAGCTTGTCTACAGCGGTGAGTCCGGCGGTCTCAACGAGGCGACGTCCGACATCTTCGCCGCCGCGGTCGAGTTCTACGCCAACAACGCCCAGGACAAGGGCGACTACCTCGTCGGCGAGAAGATCGACATCAACGGCGACGGCACCCCGCTGCGCTACATGGACAAGCCGAGCAAGGACGGCGCCTCCAAGGACGCCTGGTACTCGGGCCTCGGCGGCATCGACGTGCACTACTCCTCGGGCCCGGCGAACCACTGGTACTACCTGCTCTCCGAAGGCAGCGGCGCCAAGACCATCAACGGCGTGAACTACGACTCGCCGACCTCCGACGGCCTCCCGGTCACCGGTATCGGCCGTGACAAGGCGTCCCTGATCTGGTTCAAGGCGCTCACCACGAAGTTCAACTCGACGACCAACTACGCGGCCGCGCGCACCGGCACCATCGCCGTCGCCACCGAGCTGTACGGCGCCACCAGCGCCGAGACGCAGGCCGTGACCAACGCCTGGGCCGGCATCAACGTCGGCGCCCGCTACGGCGGCGGGGACCCGGGCACCGGCAAGACCTTCGAGAACTCCGCCAACGTGAACATCCCCGACCTGAGCACCGCCACGTCCCCGGTCACCGTCTCCGGTATCACCGGCAACGCGCCGTCCGCCCTCAAGGTCGACGTCGACATCGTCCACACCTGGCGCGGTGACCTGGTCATCGACCTGGTGGCCCCGGACGGCAGCACGTACCGGCTGAAGAACTCCAGCGGCAGCGACTCGGCGGACAACGTGGTCGCCACCTACACGGTGAACGCGTCCAGCGAGGTCGCGAACGGCACCTGGGGCCTGAAGGTCCAGGACGTCGCCCGATACGACACCGGGTACATCAACAACTTCAAGCTGACCTTCCCGTAGGTCGGCTGACAGCACCTCAGCGACAACCATCCGGCGCACCGCCCGGGGGCTTCCGCCCCCGGGCGGTGCGTCGTGTTTTCCGGGCACGGCCGGGGTCCGGCCCGCCCGTGTCCCAGGGCTTGCGGGCCGGTCGGGGTTCTTGTCCCCTCCGCTGACTCCTAGTAGTTAAGCAACCACAGGATGGGGAAGGCTCCCCCCGGTACGCACCGGCGCGCGCTTCCCCACACAGCGACCACGCAGCTATTCGAGTGAACGCGGACAGGAGCGGCCATGCCCGCAGCCCGCCAGTCGTCGACCGAGCGGTTACAAAGAACAGCACCCGCACGAACACCACCCGCGCAGAGAACGCCCACCCGAAGACCTCCGCACCCCGTGCAGCGGACCCCGCCCCCCGACCAGCCACGCCCGCTCAGCCCCCAGGTGATGCCGTGAACCCGCTGATTGGCCGCATTCCCGTCCTGGACGTACGCCCCCTCGTCGACCGCGGCAGAAGGCCCGCCAAGGCGGTGGCCGGGGAGACCTTCCAGGTCTCCGCCACCGTCTTCCGGGAAGGCCACGACGCGGTGGCCGCCAACGTGGTCCTGGTCGACCCGCACGGGCGCCCGGGCCCCTGGACCCCCATGCGGGAGCTGGCCCCCGGCACCGACCGCTGGGGCGCCGACGTGACCCCCCGCTGCGAGGGCCGCTGGACGTACGGGGTCGAGGCCTGGAGCGATCCGCTGACCACCTGGCGCCGGTACGCGGGCATCAAGATCCCCGCCGGGATCGACACCGCGCTGGTCCTCGCCGAGGGCGCCGAGCTGCATGAACGTGCCGCCGCCGGCGTGCCGAAGACGGACGGCCGGGAGACGGTGCTGGCTGCCGCCGACACACTGCGGGACGACAGCAGGGATCCCGGGGAGCGGATGGCCGCCGCGCTCGCCCCGGAGGTCACCGAGGTGCTCGCGCGCCATCCGCTGCGCGAACTGGTCACCTCCAGCGACCCGTTGCCGCTCCAGGTCGAGCGCCACCGCGCACTGTTCGGCTCGTGGTACGAGTTCTTCCCGCGTTCCGAGGGCGCGCGGCTGGAGCAGGGTGAGCGGGGAAGGCCGGTTTCCGGCACTTTCCGGACAGCGGCCCAGCGCCTTCCGGCCATTGCTGCGATGGGTTTCGACGTGGTCTATCTGCCACCCATCCACCCCATCGGCACCACCTTCCGCAAGGGCCCCAACAACACCCTGGAGGCAGGATCCGGGGATGTCGGGGTGCCATGGGCGATCGGCTCCCCAGAAGGCGGCCATGACGCGGTCCACCCGGACCTCGGCACCATCGAGGACTTCGACGCCTTCGTACGCTGCGCCCGGGAGCTGCGGCTCGAGGTCGCCCTGGACTTCGCGCTCCAGTGCTCCCCCGACCATCCCTGGGTGGAGAAGCACCCCGAGTGGTTCCACCACCGCCCGGACGGCACCATCGCCTACGCCGAGAACCCGCCGAAGAAGTACCAGGACATCTATCCGATCGCCTTCGACCAGGACATGGAGGGACTGGTCAGGGAGACCGTCCGGGTGCTGCGGCACTGGATGGCCCACGGTGTGCGGATCTTCCGTGTCGACAATCCGCACACCAAGCCGGTGGTCTTCTGGGAGTCGGTGATCGGGCAGATCAACCGAAGGGATCCCGATGTCGTGTTCCTGGCCGAGGCCTTCACCCGGCCGGCGATGATGCAGACCCTGGCCGCGGTGGGCTTCCAGCAGTCGTACACGTACTTCACCTGGCGGAACACCAAGCACGAGCTCACCGAGTATCTGACGGAGCTCACCGGCGAGGCCGCCGCCTGCATGCGCCCCAACTTCTTCGTGAACACCCCGGACATCCTGCATGCCTACCTCCAGGAGGGCGGCCGCCCGGCCTTCGAGGCACGGGCGGTGCTCGCCGCGACCCTCTCCCCCGCCTGGGGTGTCTACGCGGGGTACGAGCTGTGCGAGAACACCCCGCTGAAGCCGGGCAGCGAGGAGTACCTCGACTCGGAGAAGTACCAACTGCGGCCCAGGGACTGGGACTCGGCGGCACGCGACGGCCGCAGCATCGCGCCCCTGATCACCGAGCTCAACCGGATCAGGCGCCGCCACCCCGCGCTCCAGCAACTACGGAACCTGCACTTCCATCACACCGACAACGACGCCGTGATCGCCTACAGCAAGCGTTCCGGTTCGAACACCGTTCTGGTGGTCGTCAATCTCGACCCCCACCACACCCAGGAGGCAACGGTCTCGTTTGACATGCCGGAGCTCGGCCTCGACTGGCACGAGACCGTACCGGTGCGCGACGAGCTCACCGGCGAGACCTATCACTGGGGCAGGGCCGCCTATGTGCGCCTCGAGCCGGGCGTCACGCCTGCGCACATCGTGGTCCTGCGACCGTCCCCGCCGACCGGAGGGTCACCCACATCATGATCGTCAACGAGCCCGTCCACGACCTCTTCGAGGACACCCCCGCCAAGGACCGGGACCCCGACTGGTTCAAACGCGCGGTGTTCTACGAGGTGCTCGTACGGTCCTTCCACGACAGCAACGGCGACGGCATCGGCGACCTCAAGGGCATCACATCCAAGCTGGACTACCTCCAGTGGCTCGGCGTCGACTGCCTGTGGCTGCCACCGTTCTTCAAGTCCCCGCTCCGTGACGGAGGTTACGACGTCGCGGACTACACGTCCGTGCTCCCCGACTTCGGTGACCTCGCCGACTTCGTGGAGTTCGTCGACGCCGCGCACCAGCGCGGCATGCGGGTCATCATCGACTTCGTCATGAACCACACCAGCGACCAGCACCCGTGGTTCCTGGAGTCCCGGAAGCATCCGGAAGGGCCGTACGGCGACTACTACGTCTGGGCGGACAACGACAAGCAGTTCCAGGACGCCCGGATCATCTTCGTCGACACGGAGACCTCCAACTGGACCTTCGACCCGGTCCGCAAGCAGTACTACTGGCACCGCTTCTTCTCCCACCAGCCGGACCTCAACTACGAGAACCCGGTGGTCCAGGACGAGATCCTCGCGGCCCTGCGCTTCTGGCTCGACCTCGGCATCGACGGCTTCCGCCTCGACGCCGTGCCGTACCTCTACCAGGAGGAGGGCACCAACTGCGAAAACCTCCCGGCGACCCACGAGTTCCTGAAGCGGGTGCGCAAGGAGATCGACGCCCACTACCCGGACACGGTGCTGCTGGCCGAGGCGAACCAGTGGCCCGAGGACGTGGTCGACTACTTCGGGGACTACTCGGCGGGCGGCGACGAGTGCCATATGGCGTTCCATTTCCCGGTGATGCCGCGGATCTTCATGGCGGTACGGCGGGAGTCGCGCTACCCGGTCTCCGAGATCCTGGCCAAGACCCCCCAGATCCCGGACAACTGCCAGTGGGGCATCTTCCTGCGCAACCACGACGAGCTGACCCTCGAAATGGTCACCGACGAAGAGCGCGACTACATGTACGCGGAGTACGCCAAGGACCCGCGGATGCGCGCCAACATCGGCATCAGGCGCCGGCTCGCCCCGCTGCTGGACAACGACCGCAATCAGATCGAGTTGTTCACGGCCCTGCTGCTGTCACTGCCCGGCTCTCCGATCCTCTACTACGGCGACGAGATCGGGATGGGCGACAACATCTGGCTCGGCGACCGGGACGCGGTGCGCACACCGATGCAGTGGACCCCGGACCGCAACGCCGGATTCTCCTCCTGCGATCCCGGGCGGCTCTATCTGCCGACCATCATGGACCCGGTCTACGGCTACCAGGTGGCCAACGTCGAGGCGTCGATGGCCTCGCCGTCGTCGCTGCTGCACTGGACACGGCGCATGATCGAGATCCGCAAGCAGAACCCGGCCTTCGGGCTCGGCTCCTACACCGAGCTCCCCTCGTCGAACCCCGCGGTGCTGGCCTTCCTGCGGGAGATGCCGGCCACCGACGGGGGCGGCGACGACCTGGTGCTGTGCGTCAACAACTTCTCGCGGTTCGCCCAGCCGACGGAGCTCGATCTGCGCCGCTACAACGGCCGCCATCCGGTGGAGCTGATCGGCGGGGTGCGCTTCCCCGCCATCGGTGAGTGGCCGTATCTGCTGACCCTGGCAGGGCACGGCTTCTACTGGTTCCGGCTGCGCAAGGAGCCGGCGAAGGACACGGCGACGCAGGTCAAGGACCGTGAGGCCCCGGCCAAGGGGACCATGCCGAAGCAGGTGTGACCGAGGCACATGCCATCTCGGGTGCGGGGCGGTTGCATCGCCCCGCACGGGGCACGCTCCCCTTCATATCCACGTCCGTACCGACGCACCGAGTCCGTACGGACCATCCTCGCTCGACATTCCCCCCTCCTTCGGCGGGGGGACCCCCACGCACAGCCCGGACAGCCTATATTTACCGCAATCCGGGACACTCTTCGCATCCTGTGGTGTGCCCGGGGAAAGGACGCGATGCCATGTCGGAGGCTGCATCCACCCGGACCCCCGTGGCTCTGCTTCCCTCACTCACCCCCCTGCTCCACCGGTGGCTGCCCCGGCAGCGCTGGTTCGCGGGCAAGGGGCGCCCGGTCGCCGGCTTCTCCCTGGTGTCGGCCGCCGAACTGCTGCCGGTCGACTCGACCAGCCCCGGACTGCTTCATCTGCTGATCCGCGTCCAGCACCCCGGCCCCGCCGGCGGCAAGGCGGCCGGCCGTGAGAGCGCCGACTGCTACCAGCTGCTGCTCGGGGTGCGTACGACGCTGCCGCCCCATCTCGCCGCCGCCCTGATCGGCCAGATGGACGAAGGCCCGCTGGCCGGCCGCACCGTCTATGAAGGGCTGCACGACCCGCGGCTCGCCGGGCTGCTTCTGGAGCGGCTGCGCACCCCGGGCCGGTTCGGCACGCTGCGCTTCGACCAGACGGTGCCCGTGACCGGTGGTCTGCCCGCCCGAATCCTGGACGCGGAGCAGTCCAACTCCTCATTGGTGTACGGGGATTCGTACATCCTCAAGATCTTCCGCCGGGTGTATCCGGGCGTCAATCCCGATCTGGAGCTGCCGCTGGCCCTCGCTCGCGCAGGCTGCGAACGGGTACCCGCGCCCGTCGCCTGGTACGAGTCGGCGACCCCGGAGCCCGCGACGCTCGGAGTGCTCCAGCCCTATCTGCGCGGCTCCCAGGACGGCTGGCAGCTCGCTCTGAAGGCGCTCGCCGCCGACGACGACTTCACCGAGGAGGCGCAGGCACTGGGCAGAGCCACCGCCGAGGTGCACACCGCCCTGGCCGCGGCGCTGCCCACCATGACCCTGAGCCGGGCGCAGACGTGGCACCTCGCGACGGCGATGAACGAACGGCTGGACGCCGCCGTACGGGCGGTGCCCGACCTGCTGCCGTACGCACGGGGGCTGCGCGACGCCTTCGACGCGATCACCGGGGCCGAGCTGAACGGCGGCGGACACGCCCAGCGCATCCACGGCGATCTGCACCTCGGCCAGACCCTGCGCACCCCCGACGGACTCTGGTCGGTGATCGACTTCGAGGGCGAACCGGCCCGCCCGCCCGCCGAGCGCCGCCGGATGCAGCCACCGGTCCGCGACATCGCCGGGATACTGCGCTCCTTCGACTACGCGGCCCGCTCGCACCGGCCCTGGAACCCGGCCTGGGCGGCCCGCTGCCGGGCGGCGTACTGCGAGGGCTACGCGGAGGCGTCGGGCACCGACCCCCGGGCGGAGCCCGAGCTGCTGCGGGCCTATGAGACGGACAAAGCGGTGTACGAGGTCGTGTACGAGGCCCGGCACCGGCCGGACTGGCTGCCGGTCCCCATGGCGGCGATCGAGCGGCTGGCCGGACCCGGGCAGTGACGCCCGCCCCCTGCCCACCCCCCAACGCGCCTAGGAGGCCGCCCCCGTGACCCCCCGCACACCAGCCGACCGCACCACATCAGCCGACCGACCGCCGGCGCCCGAACAGCCGCCCACCAGGCAGGTCGCGACGGGCAGCCACGGTGTGCGGCCCGCCAAGCCGCTCACCGGCGCCGACCGCGAGCGGCTGCTGAACGGCGCCCACCACGAACCGCACGCGCTGCTCGGCGGCCATCTGACCCGGAGCGGGGTGGTGATCCGCGTACTGCGCCCGTACGCCCTGTCGGTCACCGTGCTCGGCAAAGGCCTGCGAGCCGAGCTGCACGAGGAGGGCGACGGGTTCTTCTCGGGGGTGCTGCCGATGCGGCAGGTGCCCGAATACTCGCTCCAGGTCCGGTACGAGGGAAACGAAGGCAACGCGGACAACACGGTCGAGTTCGGCGACCCGTACCGCTTCCTCCCGTCTCTGGGCGAGCTCGATCTGCACCTCATCGGCGAGGGGCGGCACGAGGAGCTGTGGGGGGCGCTCGGTGCCCTGCCGATGAACCACCAGGGTGTGGCCGGCACCCGCTTCACGGTGTGGGCCCCGAACGCCCAGGGCGTACGGCTCGTCGGGGACTTCAACCACTGGGACGGCACCGCCTTCCCGCTGCGCTCGCTCGGCTCGTCCGGGGTGTGGGAGCTGTTCGTACCGGAGGTCGGCGAGGGGGCCCTGTACAAGTTCGACATCACCCGGCCCGACGGCTCGCACACCGTGCGCTCCGACCCCATGGCGCGCCGCACCGAGGTGCCGCCCGCGAACGCCTCCGTCGTGACCGTGTCCCGCCATGTGTGGGGTGACGGGGAGTGGATGGCGCAGCGCGGTGAACGCCCGGTGCACGAGGCGCCCTTCTCGGTGTACGAGGTGCATCTGGCCTCCTGGCGCCCCGGTCTGAGCTACCGCCAGCTGGCGGAGCAGCTGCCCCGGTATGTGCGGGATCTGGGCTTCACCCATGTGGAGTTCATGCCGGTCGCCGAGCATCCCTTCGGGGGCTCCTGGGGCTATCAGGTCACCGGCTTCTACGCCCCCACGGCCCGGATGGGCAGCCCGGACGACTTCCGCCATCTGGTCGACGCCCTGCACCGGGCCGGCATCGGCGTGATCATGGACTGGGTCCCGGCGCACTTCCCCCGTGACGACTGGGCGCTGGCGGAGTTCGACGGGCGTCCGTTGTACGAGCACACGGACCCGGCGCGGGCGGCGCACCCCGACTGGGGAACCCTCGAGTTCGACTACGGCCGCAAGGAGGTGCGCAACTTCCTGGTCGCCAACGCCGTGTACTGGTGCGAGGAGTTCCACATCGACGGGCTGCGGGTGGACGCGGTCGCGTCCATGCTCTACCTCGACTACTCGCGCGAGCACGGCCAGTGGAGCCCGAACGAGCACGGAGGCCGGGAGAACCTGGACGCGGTGGCCTTCCTCCAGGAGATGAACGCCACGGTCTACCGGCGCTGCCCGGGCGTGGTCACCATCGCCGAGGAGTCCACGGCCTGGGACGGGGTCACCAGGGCCACCCATCATGTCGGCCCGGCCGGTTTCGGCGGTCTCGGGTTCGGGCTGAAGTGGAACATGGGCTGGATGCACGACTCACTCGGCTATGCCGCGCACGAGCCGGTGCACCGCAAGTACCACCACAACGAGATGACCTTCTCGATGGTGTACGCGTACAGCGAGAACTACGTGCTGCCGATCTCGCACGACGAGGTGGTGCACGGCAAGCAGGCGCTGGTGTCGAAGATGCCCGGCGACTGGTGGCAGCGACGGGCCAACCACCGTGCCTACCTCGGCTTCATGTGGGCGCACCCGGGCAAGCAACTGCTTTTCATGGGACAGGAGTTCGCTCAGGGGGCCGAGTGGTCGCACGAGCACGGCCCCGAGTGGTGGCTGATGGACGAGACCTACCACTCGGCGGGCGACCACCGCGGGGTGCGGGACCTGGTGCGCGAGCTGAACGCGGTGTACGCGGCGACCCCGGCGCTGTGGCAGCGGGACACCGTGCCGGAGGGCTTCGCCTGGGTGGACGGCGGCGCTGCCGAGGACAACGTGTTCGCCTTCCTCCGCTTCGACGCGCACGGCGGCCCGCTGCTCGCGGTGTCCAACTTCTCGCCCGTGGTGCGGAACGAGTACCGGCTCGGCGTGCCCCCCGTGGTCTCCGCCTGGGCGGAGGTGCTGAACACGGACGCCGCGCGCTTCGGCGGGGGTGATGTGCGCAACGTGGAGCCGCTGAAGCCCGAGCCCGTGGGCGCGCACGGGCACCGCACCAGCATCCCGCTCACCCTGCCGCCACTGGCGACGGTGTGGCTGAAGCCGATGTGATCCCCGCCGGATCACCGTACGGGGCGAGCCGGTCGGCTCGCCCCGTGCGCTCACCGCGCCAGCTGACCCGCGAACCCCGCGGGCAGTTCGCCCGTGTGCACCAGCCCCAGCCGCTGGGTGGCGCGGGTCAGCGCCACGTACAGGTCGCTCTCCCCGAAGCGTCCGGGCTCCACCACGATCACGGCGTCGAACTCCAGGCCCTTCGCCTGCCTCGGGTCCAGCAGCACCACCGAGCGGGTCAGGTCCACGGTCGCGGCCTGGCCGAGCGCCCGCAGCTCCCCGTGCAGCTCAGGCGGGGCGATCACCGCCAGCCGCCCTTCGGCCGGCTTCTCCCGCTCCGCGGCCGCGAGCACAGCGGCGGCCAGCTCCCCCTCGGCGACCCGTTCGGCCCAGGGCCTGATCCCGGTCGACCGTACGGACTCCGGCGGTTCGAAGTCCGGGTGGTTCGCCCGCCGGGCGGCCGCGGCGAGCTCCATGATCTCGGCGGGCGTGCGGTAGTTGACCCCGAGTCTGGTGTGCTGCCAGCGGTCCTGGACGTACGGTCCGAGGATGTCCCGCCACGATCCGCACCCCGCCGCGTCCGCGGTCTGCGCCGGGTCGCCCACCAGGGTCATGGAGCGGCTGGGACTGCGCCGCATCAGCAGCCGCCACGCCATGGCGGACAGCTCCTGGGCCTCGTCCACGATGATGTGCCCGAAAGCCCAGGTGCGGTCGGCGGCGGCACGCTCGGCCGCGCTGCGGTGGTCGCGCTCCTCGTGCCGCTCGGCCATGCGCTCGGCGTCGATGACGTCATGGGCGGACAGCACCTCGGACGCGTCGGCGTCGACATCCTCCTTGTCCTCGAACTCGTAGGTACGGGAGGCGTACGAGACGTCGAGCACCCCCTGCGCGTAGGCGATCTGGCGGGAGCGCTCGGCCTCGGCGGCGGCGCGGGCGGCGGAGTCGTCCTCGCCCAGCAGCTCCGCCACCTCGTCCAGCAGGGGCACGTCGGCGGGTGTCCACTCGCCGTGGGCGCGGCGGATCAGCGCGGCCTCGTCGTCGTCCAGATGCGCCGGGTCCGCGAGGAAGCCGGCGAGGAACTCGCGTGGGGTCAGCGGCGGCCACAGCGAGGCGATCGCGGAGTGCACGTCGGCGCTGGCGGCGATGCCCCTGCCGAGCTGGGCGATGTCGTCGGGGCCGAGGAAGTTGGGGCCACCGTAGGGGTCGGCGCCGATGCGGTCCACGAGCTGGGTGGTCAGGTCGTCGATGAGGTGGAAGACGAAGTAGGGGCGGGCGAGATTGTGCGGCAGTCCCGTCTCGCGGGCCTTGTGGCGGGCCTCGACGGCCATGTCCCAGTCGAGGATCAGCTCGCCGTCGTCGTGCGGGATGACGATGGGCTCGTCCTTCTCGGGCACCTGCTGCCGGTCCCTGACCGCTTCGGCGAGTACGCGCGCCATACCGGCGCGGCCTTTCACGGCCGCGGCGGCGGGGCTTTCGGTGCCGGTGGCGTGCACTCCGGGGAACAGCTCGCCGATGGTCGCGAGGAGCACACCCGTCTCACCGAGCGAGGGCAGCACCTCGCCGATGTAGCCGAGGAACGCGGGGTTGGGGCCGACGATCAGCACCGCCCGCTTGGCGAGCTGCTCCCGGTGCGCGTACAGCAGATACGCGGCACGGTGCAGCGCGACGGCGGTCTTGCCGGTGCCGGGCCCGCCCTCGACCACGAGCACTCCGTGCTGCGGGGCGCGGATGATCTGGTCCTGCTCGGCCTGGATGGTGGCGACGATGTCCGCCATCCGCCCGGTGCGGGCGCTGTTGAGGGAGGCCAGCAGCACCTCGTCGGCGTCATGCGACTCGTACCCGGTGCGGGTGGTGTCGTTGAGGTCCATGATCTCGTCGTGCAGGGCGGTGACGGTGCGACCCTCGGTGGTGATGTGCCGGCGTCGGCGCAGGCCCATGGGTGCGTATCCGGTCGCGAGATAGAACGGCCGCGCCACGGGAGCCCGCCAGTCGATCAGCAGCGGGGTGCGCTCGCGGTCGTCGCGGCGGATACCGGTGCGTCCGATGTGGTGGGTCACACCGTCCCGGTGGTCGATCCGCCCGAAGCACAGCCCGGCGTCGGCGGCGTTGAGCGCGGCGAGCGTGGCGGAGTGCTCGATCACCGCGATGTCCCGCTCGACGCGGGCCTGACGCCCTGTCCCGTTCTGCTGGACGGCGGCGGACGCGGCGGCCTCGGCCTCCGCCCTGAGCTGGTCCAGCCGCTCATGGACGACGGAGACGAATTGTTGTTCCTGCCGCAATTCCTCAGTTGACAATTCAGCTCCCGACGCGATAGAGTTCAGCTATTCGAGTTTCCCGCGTTTTTGGTGTGCCCGCACACGGAACCATCAAATATACGCGAAGAAATGCCCCGTCCGTCAATTCGGCCGGGGCATTTCTGTTTGCCCATGTCCCTTGCCGCTCGTGCCTCATGCTTCGAGGCAGCCGCATACTTTCGTCGGTCCGGCGGCGACCGAAGACGGATGGGGCACGAGCAACGGCGTTCCTAGCGTGACCTCATGACCGTCGAGACCCCGGCCCCGCCTCTGCTGCGAGGCGCCGTCCTGTCCCGATGTACGGGGCGAAGGCCCCCGGCCGGAGCCGGTCAACTCCGGTCGGCGGGCAGCAGGGGCCGGCGCTCCAGAGGGGAGGAGAGCACGATCGAGGTCGTCGTACGCCCGAGCGCTGAGGTCTGCTCCAGGACGTCCTCCAGATGCACGGTGTCCGTCGTGGCGACCTTGAGGATCCAGCAGTCCTCGCCGACGACATGATGGACCTCCAGGACCTCGGGCCTGGCGAAGAGTGCCTGGGAGCGCGGGTGGCTGAGGCCATAGCCCCCGTACGGGTTGACCCGGATGAAGGCCTGGACCCCGTAGCCGAGCCGTGCCGGTGAGACATACGCGCCGTAACCGGTGATCGCGCCGTTCGCCTCCAGCCGCCGTACCCGCTCCCCGACGGCGGCCGGGCTCAGGCTGACACGCCTGCCGAGCTCGCTCAGGGTGATCCGGCCGTCCGCCTGGATGATCTCCAGAATGTGCCGGTCGACCCGGTCGAAGGAGCTCCCCGGGGTTTCCTCGGCGGCTGCGCGCGAATGCCGTTGTCCTTTTGGCGCGGAAGCCGGAACTCCCATGTCTCCCCCTTCATCAAGCGGGCCGTCAACGTAACACTGGTGATCCCGGCGCGAAGCGGGCGACGGGAGTGACAGGGGGGACGACATGGATGTCCGAGATGTGTGTGTCATCGGTGGCAACCGGTACTTCGGGAAACGGCTGATCAGGCGCCTGCTGGACGCGGGCGTACGCGTCACCGTCATCAACCGCGGCTCCTCCGCACCGCCGGAAGGCGCCGAGCACCTGGTCGCGGACCGGGACGACGAGTCGGCCCTGACGGCGGCGCTCGGCGAGCGGAGTTTCGACGCCGTGGTCGACCAGGTCTGCTACACACCGCGGCAGGCGGAGATCGCTCGGCGGGTCTTCGCCGGGCGTACCGGCCGCTATGTGATGACCTCGACGGTCGAGGTGTACGAGCACCAGGACTCCGCCGGCCTGATCCGCGAGGAGGCCGTCGATCCGCGTACGGTCGCGGTGGATCTCGCTCTGCCGTGGGACGACGCGGAGTTCCGGGAGGCGCACTACGGCGAGGGCAAGCGGCAGGCGGAGGCCGTGTTCGCGGCGGGGCCGGTGTTCCCGTACGTGGCCGTGCGGGTCGGCCATGTGCTGGGCGGCGCCGACGACTTCACCGGCCGCATCGACCACTACGCCGGGCGGATCCGGGCGGACGAGCCGATCGCCGTACCGGCCGTGAACCGTACCGCCACCTATGTGTACGTCGAGGAGATCGCCGCTTTCCTGGACTGGGTGCTGCGCGCCGACTTCACCGGCCCGGTGAACGCGGCGGCGCACGGGCGGCTCGGCACGGCCGACATCTGCGCCGCGGTGATCGGGTCCATCGGCGGGACGGCCCGTTTCGAGGTGGTGGGTGGGGACGCGGAGCTGTCCCCGTTCTCGTTCACGCGCTCGTACGGAATGGACAACTCCCGGGCGGAGCAGCTCGGTTTCCGCTTCGGCGACAGCAGGGAGTGGCTGGCGCGCGCGGTCGCCGAGACCGTCGGCGCGCGTGCTGCGGAGGTGCGGGGATGACGGTCGGGACCACTCGGCGTGCGATCGGTGACCGGCGGGTCTGGCCCGTCGGCCTGGGGGCGATGCCGCTCTCCATCGAGGGCCGTCCCGGCGAGGCGCGGGCGGTGGCCACGATCCACGCGGCGCTCGACGCCGGTGTGACGCTGATCGACACCGCCGACTCGTACCATCCGCCGGGTGAACGCAGCGGTCCGGGTGAGGAGTTGGTGGCACGCGCGCTCGCCTCGTACGGCGGTGGCACTGACGGCGTGCTGATCGCCACCAAGGGCGGCCGCGGCCGCACCCGCGACGGCGACTGGTCGGTCAACGGCGACCCCGGGCATCTCAAGCGCGCCGCACGGGAGTCGGCGAGCCGGCTGGGTGTCGAGGCGATCGGGCTCTACCAGCTGCACAAGCCCGATCCGGCTGTGCCGTACGAGGAATCCCTGGGCGCGATCAGGGAGTTGCTGGACGAGGGCACGATCAGACTGGCCGGAATCTCCAACGCGGACACGGCGCAGATCCGCCAGGCCGGGGAGATCCTCGGCGACCGGCTGGTCTCGGTCCAGAACCGCTACTCGCCGGCCATCCGCGACAGCGAGCCGGAACTGCGCCTGTGCACCGATCTGGGCCTGGCCTTCCTGCCCTGGAGTCCTCTCGGCGGCATCTCCCGAAGCTCCCTCGACGGCGCCTCGCGGCAGGGCCCGGACCCGGCGTTCGCCGCCTTCCACCAGGTGGCCCGGGAGCGCGGGGTGAGCCCGCAGCGGGTGGCACTCGCCTGGCTGCTGGCACGGTCGCCCGTGGTCATCCCCATCCCGGGAGCGAGTCGGCCGGAGTCGGTGCGGGATTCGGCCGCGGCCGCCGAGCTCGTCCTGGAGGAAGGGGAACGGGCGCTGCTGGGCCTGGACTGAGCCCGGCAGGACCGACCGCCAGCCCGCCCGCGATCAGGTGCCCGGTGCGCGGAAGTCGATCGTCTTCCGGACTGCCGCGTCGATGTCCTCCGGACTCAGCAGCGGTACGGCCCGCGAGGTCACGGCGCCCGTCGCGCGTGCCGCCATGGAGGTGGCGACCAGGGAGGCCTCGTCGGGCATGTCGGCGACGACGTACAGATCGTCGCCACCGATGGCGTAGTACATCCATTCGAGCGTGCCTCCGCACGAGCGGAGGACCCGCTCGACGGCCTCCTTGCGGCCCGTACCGCCCTCGGCCATCAGGCCCCGGGTGCCCTCGGCGGTGTAGCTCGACTGGATCAGGTACTTCGGCATCCGATGCTCCCGTCGTCCGGCGCCCCGCTGGGCGGCGCGATCTCGGATTCACCTTCGGGCACGGGAGGCTGACCGCCACTCAGGCTCGGCCGCGCAGATGGGTGGCCGTGGTGCCCGCGCGGGTGCGCAGCAGCAGGCGGAGGGTGCTCGGGTTCTCGTAGCCCACGCGGCGGGCGATGACGGGGAGCGGAAGCGCTGTGGTGCGCAGCAGGTGGGTCGCCTGCTCCACGCGCAGGTCCTGGACGAAGCGCACCGGCGTGGTGCCCAGGGTGCGGGAGACGGCCCGCTGCAGGGTGCGTTCGCTGATGCCGAGGGCGCGGGCGGCCTCGGAGACCACCAGGGGTTCGTGGAGGTGCTCACGGGCCCAGCGTTCGAAGGCCGCGACGGTGGGATCGCTCTGGGCGAGCGCGGCGGGGATGGTGTACGCGGCCTGGGAGGGGCGGTCGTCGATCACCAGGTAGCGGGAGACGAGGTCCGCGAGGGCGGGGCTGGCCGTGCGGACGATCGACAGGGCCAGATCGAGGTGGGAGAAGGCGGCGCCCGCCGTGGTGATGCCTCCGGACACCGTGACCATGGTCGTCTCGTCCAGGTCGACGGCCGGGTAGCGGGCCCGGAACACCGGTGACAGCCACCAGCTCGTCGTCGCCCGCTGCCCGTCGAGCACACCGGACTCCGCCAGCAGGAAGGTGCCGGTGCAGGCGGAGGCGATCGGGGTGCCCAGCGACCGGACCTCGGCGAGCAGGCCCCGTGCCGCGCGGGCCCCGTTCCCGGACACGTACGAGACCAGGCTCGCGGGGCGGCGCTCGGTGATCGCGGGCACGATCAGCAGTTCGCTCTCGTGGACGGCTCCGACCGGCTCCGTCGGCACGGTGTGGCCCACCCCGGTGCTCACCCGGCGGTGGAATCCCACCGTGCGGATGTCCCACTCTGGCGGCGGCTGCGGAAGCTCACCGCGCATGGCGTTGGCGGAGTGCAGCACGTCGAGGATCGCGGACAGTCCGGAGCCGAAGACCCCGTCGAGCGCGAGAACCGCCACCTTCACCGCACCACCGCTTTCATGTCGGGAATCGTATCAACCGCGTCGCATACGACACTCCCACCGCGACGGCCGCCCGGGGTTGGATTCCAGGCATGAGCACGCATGCCAGCAGTGGAGAGGCCCGCACGGGCACCCGATCCCGCACGCACACCTGGGGTGCGCCGGTGCGGCCGGACGCAGACATCCTGAAGATGACGGGCCGCGAGATCCTCCAGGCGGGGATCGACGGCCGCTTCCCGGCGGCGCCGATCATGAGCACGCTCGGGTTCCGCTTCCTGGAGGTCGGGGAAGGCCTCGCGGTCTTCGAGACCACGCACGGCGAGCACCTCTACAACCCGATGGGCAGCGTGCACGGCGGCTTCCTCACCGCCGTGATGGACGCGGCGCTGGGATCCGCCGTGATGAGCCGGCTCCCCGCCGGGACGACGTACACCACCTCGCAGATCAACGTGAACCTGATCCGGCCGGTCTTCGCCGGCACCCCGCCGCTGCGGGTCACGGGAACGGCGCTGCACGTGGGCCGTACGACGGCCACGGCCGAGTGCCGGGCCGTGGGTGTCGAGGACGGGAAGCTGTACGCGCACGGGACGACGACCTGCGCGGTGTTCTCGTTCCCGGTCTGAACGCCCTGACGGGCCCCGGCGCCGACGCGCCGGGGCCCGCAGAGGGTTCAGACCTTCGCGACCGGCGCCGCCGGCACCGGCTCCTCGCGCTGCTCCGGTACGTCACCCCCGGGCGCGGGCGCATGGTCGTCCATCAGCGTCCGCTCGTCGAACGGGACCCGCCCGGCGAGCACCTCGGCGACGCGCTCCTTGTCGATCTCCTTGGTCCAGGTGCCGATGAGCACGGTCGCCACCGCGTTCCCCGCGAAGTTGGTCAGGGCACGGGCCTCGCTCATGAAGCGGTCGATGCCGACGATGAGACCGACCCCGTCGACCAGTGCCGGCTTGTGCGACTGCAGGCCGCCCGCCAGCGTCGCCAGTCCGGCTCCGGTGACGCCCGCCGCGCCCTTGGACGCGATGACCATGAAGACCAGCAGCGAGATCTGCTCGCCCACCGACAGTGGGGTGCCCATCGCCTCGGCGACGAACAGCGAGCCCATCGTCAGATAGATCGCGGTGCCGTCCAGGTTGAAGGAGTAGCCGGTCGGCACGGTGATGCCGACCACGGGCTTCGAGACACCCAGGTGCTCCATCTTCGCGATCAGGCGCGGCAGCGCGGACTCCGACGACGAGGTGGAGAGGATCAGCAGGAACTCCCGGCCCAGGTACCTGAGCAGCGCGAACAGGTTCACCCCGGCGGCCAGCCGCAGCAGCGTCCCCAGGACCACCAGCACGAAGAGCGCGCAGGTCAGATAGAAGCCGATCATGATGACGGCGAGCGACTTCAGGGCGTCGACACCGGTCTCGCCCACCACCGCGGCGATCGCGCCGAAGGCCCCCACCGGAGCGGCCCACATGATCATCGCGAGGACACGGAAGACCAGGCGCTGGATGTGTCCGATGCCGCGCAGGACGGGCTCGCCGGCCGTGCCCATGGCCTGGAGGGCGAAGCCGGTCAGCAGGGCGACCAGCAGTGTCTGGAGGACCTCGCCCTCGGTGAAGGCGGACACCAGGGTCTTCGGGATGACCCCCAGCAGGAAATCCACGGTGCCCTCGCTGGCGCCGGCCGCCTGCTTCTCGCCCGCGGCCTTCGCGGCCTCGGTGAGATGAAGGCCGGAACCCGGCTCCAGGATGTTGCCGACGACGAGGCCGATCCCGAGGGCGATGGTGGACATCACCAGGAAGTAGCCGAGGGCGAGCCCCCCGACCGCGCCGACCTTGGCGGCCTTGCGGACCGAACCCACGCCGAGCACGATCGTGCAGAAGATGATCGGGGAGATCATCATCTTGATCAGGTTCACAAAGCCGGTGCCCAGCGGCTTGAGCTCGACGGCCACGCCGGGGGCCGCGAAGCCCACGGTGATGCCGAGGGCGACGGCACCGATGACGGCGAGATACAGATAGTGCGTACGGTCCCGCCGTGCGGTTGCTGGTGCTGCCACGGGGATTCCTCCTCGGCCTGGTGAATGTCCACGTCCCGTTGGACTGCCGTGACTATCCACCACCCTGTGACGCCGGTCACCCTTGCGTACGTTTCGTTCACACCAACCCCGCCGTGCAGACTTACGGGCATGCACATACGGCGCCCCCGGCCACGGAGCCTCGCCGGCCAGCTCTTCGCGATGCAGGTCGTGCTGGTCGCCGCGGTCGTGGCCGGGTGCGCCGTGTTCGCGTATCTCACCGACCGGGACCAGGCGGAGGAGACCGCGCGGCGGCAGACGGTGGCGACCGCGACGGCGGTGGCCGACTCGCCGTCGGTCGTCGCGACCGCTCTGACGGCCGCCGCCCGGACGGCCACCACGGGAACGGCCGGCAGCGGGCGGACGGCGGACGGCGCGCCGGGTGCGTACAACGGGGTCGCTCGGACCAGCGCGGCGCTCCAGCCCTACGCCGAGCGGGTCCGCAGGGACTCGGGCGTCGACTTCGTGGTGATCATGGCGCCGAACGGGACCCGCTGGACGCATCCGGAGCCGCAGCAGATCGGCCGCACCTACATCGGGCACACCGACGAGGCACTGCGCGGCCGGACGTTCTCCGAGACGCACGAGGGTGTGCTCGGGCTGTCGGTGCGGACGGTGACCCCGGTGCGGGACGGCGGCAGGATCGTCGCACTCGTCAGCGCGGGCATCACCATCGACCGGATCAGCGCGCAGGTGCGTCAGCAGCTCACCGCGCTGCTGGGGATGGCGGGAGCCGCGCTGCTCCTGGGCGGTGCGGGCACGTATGTGGTCAACGCCCGGCTGCGGCGGCACACGCACGGGATGAACGCGGCCGAGCTCAGCCGGTTGCACGACTACCACGAGGCGACCCTGCACGCGCTGCGCGAAGGGCTGCTGATGCTGGACGGGCAGCGGCGGATCGCGCTGATCAACGACGGCGCGCGGGAACTGCTGGGCCTCGGTCCGGGCGCCGTCGGACGCGGCCCGGCCGAACTCGGCCTGCCACCGGGGCTCACGGGCGCCCTGCTGGCCGACGAGGCACGGGTGGACGAGCTGCACATGACCGTGGACCGCGTGCTGGTGGTCTCCACCCAGCCGGTGGTCGGCGGGGAACGCAGGGGCACGGTGGTGACCCTGCGGGACCACACCGAGCTCCAGTCCCTCACGGGCGAGCTGGACTCGGAGCGGGGCTTCACCCAGGCACTGCGCGCCCAGGCCCATGAGGCCGCGAACCGCCTGCACACCGTGGTCTCGCTGATCGAGCTGGACCGCGCGGACGAGGCCGTCCGGTTCGCCACCGCCGAGCTGGAGCTGGCCCAGGCACTCACGGACCGCGTGGTGAGCGCGGTCGGGGAACCGGTGCTGGCCGCCCTGCTGCTGGGCAAGGCCGCCCAGGCCAACGAGAGCGGTGTGGAGCTGGTCCTCACGGAGGACAGCCGTATCGACGACGGGGTGCTGCCACCCTGGCTGCCGCCGCGCGATCTGGTGACCATCCTGGGCAATCTGATCGACAACGCGGTGGAGGCGGCGTCGACGGCACCGGACCCACCGGACGGCGAGGCGGAGCCGGGTCCGCGTACGTCCGCGTCCACGTCGGCGCGGTCGCGTGTCACCGTGTCCGCCCGCGCCGACGGGGATGAACTCGTCCTGTGCGTCGGCGACAGCGGTCCGGGGGTGCGCTCGGCGGACGTGGACGCCGTGTTCGAGCGCGGGTGGTCGACCCGGGGGCCGGGCAGGGGCCTGGGCCTCGCCCTCGTACGGCAGGCCGCGCACCGGGGACGCGGCACCGTGGAGATCGCCCGGGGCCCGGACGGCGGCGCCCGGTTCACCGTACGGCTGCCCTTGCGCGCCGGAGAGCCGACGAGGTCAGGAGGGTGAGCGTATGAGCGCCCAGAACGTCCGTGTGCTCGTCGTCGAGGACGACCCCGTCGCGGCCGACGCGCACGCGCTCTACGTCGGACGCGTGCCCGGCTTCGGTGTCGCCGGGGTGGCCCACTCGCGAGCCGAGGCGCACCGGCTGCTCGAGCGGATCCCCGTCGATCTGATCCTGCTGGATCTGTACCTCCCTGACGGGCACGGGCTCCAGCTGCTGCGGTCGCTCCGGGCGGCGGGCCATGCGGCGGATGTCATCGCCGTCACCTCCGCCCGCGATCTGGCCGTCGTCCGCGAGGGTGTGTCGCTCGGGGTGGTCCAGTACGTCCTGAAACCGTTCACCTTCGCGACCCTGCGCGACCGTCTCGTCCGGTACGCCGAGTTCCGCGCCGCCGCGGGCGAGGCCGCCGGTCAGGACGATGTGGACCGGGCGCTCGCGACCCTGCGCACGCCACAGCCCGCCGCGCTCCCGAAAGGGCTGAGCGGCCCCACGCTGGAAGCCGTCACGCGTACGCTGCGGGACTCCCCCGGTGGTCTCACCGCCGCCGAGGCCGGGGCCGCCGTGGGCATCTCCCGGATCACCGCACGCCGCTATCTGGAACACCTGGTGTCGGCGGGCCGGGCGGACCGCAGTCCGCAGTACGGGCAGATCGGCCGTCCCGAGCTCCAGTACCGCTGGATCCCGTCCGGCCGGTGACACCCGGCACCGCCCCGGGCCTGTACCGGCATGCGGACGTGGGGGGAGAAATCGGCGACACCTCCCCGGTCCCGGACCGGATACCGGGACCCTGTGCGGGCCGCCCCCATAGCCGCGAGGCCCTCACGATCGCCCTCCGGCCCCGTGCTGCGCACCGTATCCCGGGCCACTGACAACGCTGCAGGTCGTCCGGAGGACCGGGGTACCGGGCCGGCCGTTCAGAAGACCGACTCCGCCTCGTGGACCCGGTCGTGCGGCACCGTCTTCAGCCGCGTGACGGCCTCCGCCAGCGGCACCAGCACCACCTGTGTGCCGCGCAGCGCGGTCATCTTGCCGAAGTCGCCCTGGTGCGCCGCCTCCACGGCGTGCCAGCCGAAGCGGGTCGCGAGCACCCTGTCGTACGCGGTGGGCACACCGCCGCGCTGGACATGCCCCAGGATCACGGGCTTGGCCTCCTTGCCGAGTCTGCGTTCCAGCTCGACGGCGAGGCGTCCGCCGATGCCCAGGAAGCGCTCGTGGCCGTACTGGTCGATCTCGCCCCTGCGGTAGTCCATGGAGCCCTGAACGGGGTGTGCGCCCTCGGCGACGCAGATCACCGCGAACTTCTTGCCGCGGGCGAAGCGTTCCTCGACCATCTTCACCAGGTCGTCGACCTCGAAGGGGCGTTCGGGCAGGCAGATCCCGTGAGCCCCGCCCGCCATGCCCGACTCCAGCGCGATCCAGCCCGCGTGCCGTCCCATCACCTCGACCACCATGACCCGCTGGTGCGACTCGGCTGTCGTCTTGAGGCGGTCGATCGCCTCGGTGGCAACCATCACCGCGGTGTCGAAACCGAAAGTGCGGTCGGTCGCCGAGATGTCGTTGTCGATGGTCTTCGGCACACCGACCACGGGCATCCCGGCCTCGGACAGCATCCGGGCAGCGCTGAGGGTGCCCTCTCCGCCGATCGGGATCAGCACGTCGATGCCGTACCGAAGGGCCAACTCGGCGCAGTTCTCGGCCGCTTCACGGAGCCGGGAGCGTTCGAGGCGTGCGGAGCCGAGGATGGTGCCACCTCGGGCCAGGATGCCGCTCACGGCGTCGAGGTCGAGGGGCCGGCAGTGACCGTCGAGCAGGCCCTTGAACCCGTCTTCGAAACCGATGACTTCATCGTCGTAGCCGGTCATGGCGCGGTGCACGACCGACCGGATCACTGCGTTCAGGCCCGGGCAGTCGCCGCCGGCGGTGAGGACTCCGATACGCATCGTGCCGTCTCTCCCGATCTTCCGATCGCGGGTGCATGCAGCATCACTCGTGCATAGAGCGCCACTGTCGATTCTTCCACGCCGGGCCGCCTGCGCACTCCAGTGGCATGCGGCGGGCGCTCTACCCACGCCCGGGGGTACTGTCAAGAGGGCAATGCCACCCTATCGGGGGTATTCCCGCACGTCAGATTGCCGGTGGCACACGCCCAGGACGACACACCGCACTCGAAGCAGGAACAGGAGATCACGCGTGGCGCGCAGCGTGTACGTGACCGGGATCGACCGCGGCGACGGCCGGCAGGTGGTGGAGCTGGGGGTGATGGAGCTCCTGACCCGGCAGGTGGACCGCGTGGGCGTGTTCCGCCCCCTGATGCACGACGGGCCCGACCGGCTGTTCGACCTCCTGCGCGTCCGCTACCGGCTCTCCCAGGATCCGGCGTCCGTGTACGGCATGACCTACGACGAGGCCGCCGCTCTCCAGGCCGAGAAAGGCACCGACGAGCTGGTGTCCCAGCTCGTGGAGCGGTTCCTCGCGGTGGCGCGGGACTACGAGGTGGTGCTCGTGCTCGGCACGGACTTCCACGAGACCCAACTCCCCGACGAGCTCGCGCTGAACGCCAGGCTGGCCAACGAGTTCGGCGCGTCCGTCATCGCCGTGGTGGGCGGCAAGGGCCAGACAGCGGAGTCCGTACGCGCGGAGACCCGCAACGCCCACCGCGCCTACGAGGTCCTGGGCTGCGACCTCCTCGCGATGGTCGCGAACCGGGTGGCGCCGCAGGACCGCGAGGCGATCGCCGAGCGGCTGGCCGCCCGCGTACCCGTCCCGTGCTACGTGATTCCCGACGAACCGGCGCTGGCCGCGCCCACGGTCGCCCAGGTCACCCAGGCCCTGGGGGCGAAGGTGCTGCTCGGGGACGACTCGGGGCTCGCCCGGGACGCACTCGGCTTCGTCTTCGGCGGCGCGATGCTGCCGAACCTGCTGAAGGCCCTGACGCCCGGCTGCATGGTCGTCACCCCGGGTGACCGCGCGGACCTGGTGGTCGGGGCGCTCGCCGCGCACTCCGCGGGCACCCCGCCCATCGCGGGTCTGCTGCTCACCCTCGACGAGCGGCCCGCCGACTCGATCCTCACCCTGGCCTCCCGGCTCGCACCCGGCACCCCGGTGATCTCGGTACCCGGCGGCTCCTTCCCCACCGCCGCGGAACTCGTCGCGATGGAGGGGAGGTTGAGCGCGGCAACACCCCGCAAGGCGGAGACCGCGATCGGGCTCTTCGAGCGCCATGTCGACACGGCCGGCCTGCTCGCCCGGGTCGAGGTCGCGCGCACCGGGCGGCTCACCCCGATGATGTTCGAGCACGATCTGCTGGAGCAGGCCCGCGCCAGCCGGCGCCGGGTCGTGCTGCCCGAGGGCACCGAGGAGCGCGTGCTGCGCGCCGCCGACGTCCTGCAGCGCCGCAACGTCTGCGATCTGACCCTGCTCGGTGACGCCGAGGCGATCCGCAAGAAGGCCGCCGACCTCGGTATCGACCTCGGCGATGTGCAGATCATCGATCCGGTGCACTCCGAGCTGCGGGAGCGCTTCGCCGAGCGCTACGCACAGCTGCGCGCCCACCGCGGTGTGTCCGTGGAGCTGGCGCACGACGTCGTGGCGGACGTCAACTACTTCGGCACCCTGATGGTCCAGGAGGGCCTGGCCGACGGCATGGTCTCCGGGTCGGTGCACTCCACGGCGGCGACGATCCGTCCCGCCTTCGAGATCATCAAGACCAGGCCGGGCGCCGGGATCGTGTCCTCGGTGTTCTTCATGTGCCTCGCCGACAGGGTGCTGGTGTACGGGGACTGCGCGGTCAACCCGGACCCGGACGCCGAGCAGCTCGCCGACATCGCCGTGCAGTCGGCGGCCACCGCCGCGCGCTTCGGCGTGGAGCCGCGGATCGCGATGCTGTCGTACTCCACCGGCAGCTCGGGCTCGGGCGCCGACGTGGACAAGGTGCGCGAGGCGACGAAGCTGGTGCGCGAGCGCCACCCGGAGCTGAAGATCGAGGGTCCCATCCAGTACGACGCGGCGGTGGCGCCGTCCGTCGCCGCGACGAAACTGCCCGGGTCCGAAGTGGCGGGCCAGGCGACGGTGCTGGTGTTCCCCGACCTCAACACCGGCAACAACACGTACAAGGCGGTGCAGCGTTCGGCCGGGGCCGTAGCCGTCGGACCGGTGCTCCAGGGGCTGCGCAAGCCGGTCAACGACCTCTCGCGGGGCGCTCTGGTCAGCGACATCGTCAACACGGTCGCGATCACCGCGATCCAGTCCCAGGCCCAGGAGCTGCCCGCATGACCGCCACTGCCGCCTCCACCGCCTCCACGACGCCTGCCGCGACCCGCGTCCTGGTGCTGAACTCCGGCTCCTCCTCGGTCAAGTACCAGCTGCTGGACATGCGCGACGGCACCCGTCTCGCCGTCGGTCTGGTCGAGCGCATCGGGGAGCAGACCTCCCGGCTGGTCCACACCGCGCCCGCGGGCCCGAACGCAGGGACGCGCGAGCGTACCGACCCCGTCCCTGACCACGGCGCGGCGCTGAAGGCCATGGGCGAGGAGCTGGCACAGGACGGCCTGGGCCTGGACTCCCCCGAACTCGCCGCCATCGGCCACCGGGTGGTGCACGGCGGCCAGCGGTTCACCGCGCCCACCGTGGTGGACGACGAGGTGCTGGCGGAGATCGAGCGCCTCGTCCCCGTGGCACCGCTGCACAACCCGGCGAACATCACCGGTATCCGCACCGCCCGGGCGCTGCGCCCGGATCTGCCGCAGGTCGCGGTGTTCGACACCGCCTTCCACACGACGATGCCGGAGCACGCGGCGCGGTACGCGATCGACACCGGAACCGCGGACACGTACCGGATCCGGCGCTACGGCTTCCACGGCACCTCGCACGCCTATGTCTCACGCCGGGCCGCCGAGCTGCTCGGCAGGTCACCCGAAGACGTCAACGTCATCGTGCTGCACCTGGGCAACGGCGCTTCGGCCTCGGCGGTCGCGGGCGGTCGTTGCGTGGACACCTCGATGGGGCTGACCCCGCTGGAGGGGCTGGTCATGGGCACCCGCTCGGGTGATCTCGACCCGGCCGTGATCTTCCACCTGGGCCGGGTGGCCGAAATGTCCCTGGACGAGATCGACGCCCTGCTCAACAAGCGGAGCGGTCTGATCGGGCTGTGCGGCGACAACGACATGCGGGAGATCCGCCGCCGGATCGGCGAGGGCGACCGCGCCGCGCTGCTCGCCTTCGAGATCTACGTCCACCGGCTGCGGAAGTACATCGGCGCCTATTACGCGGTACTCGGCCGGGTGGACGCGGTGGTGTTCACGGCGGGGGTCGGTGAGAACGCGGCCGAGGTACGGGAGGCTGCCATCGCCGGTCTGGAGGAGCTGGGGCTCGTGCTGGACGCGGAGCTCAACGCCGTACGGTCGGGTGAGCCGCGGCTCGTCTCGCCGGCCCACGCACGGGTCGCGGTCGCCGTGGTGCCGACGGACGAGGAGCTGGAAATCGCCCGGCAGACCTTCGCGCTGATCGGGAACACGACTATCGGGAACACACCTACTGGAGAGTTTCACGCCTGAGCGGCAGAGCGCCCATTTGTACTTTTCACCAGACGGAATATTCCGGCTAGAAACAAACCGATAGGATCGCCTTATGCGCCGTTCCAAAATCGTCTGCACACTGGGCCCCGCCGTCGACTCCTACGAGCAGCTGAAAGCGCTCATCGAGGCCGGCATGAACGTGGCCCGTTTCAACATGAGCCACGGGACCCAGGCAGAGCACCAGGAGCGGTACGACCGCCTCCGCAGGGCGGCGGCCGAGACCGGCCGCCCCGTCGGTGTGCTCGCCGACCTCCAGGGCCCCAAGATCCGCCTCGAGACCTTCGCCGAGGGACCGGTCGAGCTGGTCCGCGGTGACGAGTTCACCATCACCACCGAGGACGTCCCCGGTGACAAGTCCATCTGTGGCACCACGTACAAGGGCCTGCCCGGAGACGTCTCCAAGGGCGACCAGGTCCTGATCAACGACGGAAACGTCGAGCTGCGGGTGGTCGAGGTCGAAGGCCCCCGGGTGAAGACGATCGTGGTCGAGGGCGGTGTCATCTCCGACCACAAGGGCATCAACCTTCCCGGTGCCGCGGTCAACGTCCCGGCCCTGTCCGACAAGGACGTCGAGGATCTCCGCTTCGCCCTGCGGATGGGCTGCGACCTCGTGGCACTGTCCTTCGTACGGGACGCCAGCGACGTCAAGGACGTCCACAAGGTGATGGACGACGAGGGCCGCCGGGTCCCGGTCATCGCCAAGGTGGAGAAGCCGCAGGCCGTCGAGAACATGGACGCCGTCGTCATGGCCTTCGACGGCGTGATGGTGGCCCGCGGCGACCTGGCCGTCGAGTACCCGCTCGAACGGGTCCCGATGGTGCAGAAGCGGCTCATCGAGCTGTGCCGCCGCAACGCCAAGCCGGTGATCGTGGCGACCCAGATGATGGAATCGATGATCACCAACTCCCGTCCGACCCGCGCCGAGGCGTCCGACGTCGCCAACGCGATCCTGGACGGCACGGACGCCGTGATGCTCTCCGCGGAGTCCAGCGTGGGCGCGTACCCGATCGAGACGGTCAAGACGATGTCCAAGATCGTCACCGCCGCCGAGGAGGAGCTCCTCTCCAAGGGCCTCCAGCCCCTGGTCCCCGGCAAGAAGCCCCGCACCCAGGGCGGTTCGGTGGCCCGCGCCGCCTGCGAGATCGCCGACTTCCTCGGCGGCCGCGCCCTGGTCGCCTTCACCCAGTCCGGCGACACCGCCCGCCGCCTGTCCCGCTACCGCGCGGAGCAGGCGATCCTCGCCTTCACGACGGACGAGAACACCCGCAACCAGCTCACCCTGAGCTGGGGCGTGGAACCCTTCATCGCCCCGTTCGTCGAGACCACCGACGCGATGGTGGACCTGGTGGACGCGGCCCTGCTGAAGCTGAAGCGCTTCAACCAGGGCGACACCATGATCATCACCGCTGGATCCCCTCCCGGCGTCCCCGGCACCACCAACATGGTGCGGGTCCACCACCTGGGCGGCGAGAAGCACCACTGACGGCAGCCTCGCAGCAAAAGAGGCGGCGCCCCGGTCCACTTGTGCGGACCGGGGCGCCGCCTTCGCCGTTCCCGACGGATCGGCGTGAGGCGGACGCCACGGATGGCGCGACCTGCACCTTCGGGCACTCACAAAGCAATAACGCCCTGAATCTGCCAGACATGAAGTTTTGCGGGTGACATCAAGACCACTTCCGGAAGATCATCAAGGAAGCCAAGGAGGGCAAGTCACCCTCCTGCCCGGTGAAACCGAAGCCTTCGGCGGTTCGGATGAGCGCCGTCGCGTTCGGTCGTGGCACTACGACACGCTCGGCTTCCTCCTCCGACTACCCGGGTGTAGGCAGCATCGTGAACCAGGATGGCGTCACCATCCAGATCTACTCCACCGATCACGCGTCGGCTCACGCAGATGTCAAGGGCAAGGGCCCTGAGGTCCGGATTGGCCAGAATGGCAAGCCGCTGAAGAACGAGCCGGAGTTGTCACGTCTCCAGAGGGCTGTTGTCGACAGCAACATCCGTAGCATCAGGGAGAATCTGCGAGTCGCTATGGAGAGGCACAAGGCCGATGGTGGATGCTGAGCCTTCCCCTGAGCTGCTGGCCCTTCTCCGAAATTTGGAGAAGTACCTGGACAGGCCGACTACACCCAAACCTGAAGACGGGCATGCGCGCTGGGACCTCTACCGCGCAGCCCTTCGCTCCGACGGGGCACTACCCCTCCTACTGAAGGCTGTCTCAATAGAGCCGGACGGCAGTCTGGCTTCTGGAGTTGTAGGGGAAGTCCTTGAGCGGGTTTCGCCGTTGGAGCGAGACGCGTGGGTCCAGGCTCTTGCCCCCTCGGTTCGCTCCTTCAGTGAACGCCGCGCGCGGGAGCTCGGAGTACTGGAGGCCGTCCAGTCCGGTGAGTTCGCCGCAGGCGGAGCCATCGGCATGATCGAGGGCTGGACCGACTGGCTGCAGCTGCGCGTTGCCAGCGCAGCCCAGGACGCTGACCTGCTACGTTCGCTCGCCGACCACGGCAGGACGAAGCGGATCCGGCACACGGCCCGTGAGGCACTGCGCTGACGCCACTCGTGACATGAAGAACTGTGGGCCGCACCCCTTCGCAGGAGTGCGGCCCACGGCTCTATGCGGCTCCCGGAGGGCTCAGCCGGCGTTGCCGCCGGTGAAGTAGTTGTGCAGACCGGGGACGGTCAGCGTGCCGCCGAACTGGGCCGCCTGGGTCACCTTCACGTTGGTGAAGAAGGCGAACGGGACGTTCAGGGGCGGCGGGGTCTCGGGGCTGAAAGTCACGGGGATCAGGCCGAAGAGGTTGCCCTTCAGCTCCTCCGTGTACATCGTCACCTTGCCGTTGCGGATCTTCGATGTAGAGCCCTTGCTCGCCTCGACGTGCATCGTGGTGCCGTTCGGACCGACCACGGTCTGGTGCAGGTCCTTGATGTCGACGCCCGACGCGGTGAACTTCAGCGCCTTCTTGATCTTGCCGCTACCGGTCTTCACCTCGACGATGCCCTCGTAGTCCAGGCCCGTCAGCGTGAGCAGGGAGCTCTCCAGCACCCAGGGCTCGTCCGGGAGCGAGGGGATGCCCGGCTCCACCTCGGCGGCCGCGAGGGCCTCCGGGTCGGCGGTCGGACACGGGAAGCGCGGCTTGGCGCCCTCCGGGATGTCCTCGTCCTTTACCGGGTCCGTGCCCTTGACCTTGTCGTCGAGCTCCTCGACCTGGGCGCCGGCCTTCTCAGCCGCGTCCTTGATGGCGTCCTTGGTCTTGTCCGTGACCTTTTCGGTCTCGTCAGCCTTGTCGCCTTCATCGGTCTTGTCGGGCTCGTCGGCCTCGTCGCGCGCCGGGTCCTCGTCGTCGGACGTGCTCTCCGACTCGGACTGGTCCGCGGTGGGCTCGTCCGACGGCTCGTCGGTGGGCTTCGCCGACTCGCTCGCGGCCGGTTCGGCCGCCGATTCCTCGTCGTCGGAACCGTCAGAGCCGTCGAACAGATCCTTGATCTTGTCGCCGAGGCCCAGCGGGTCGAGCAGGCTCTTGGACTCACCCGACTCGGAGTCTTCAGCGTCCTCAGCGGGCTTCGACGCGCTGTCACCCTCGGCCGCCGACTCGGAGGCCGACGGGGACTCGGCCGGCTTCGGCTCGTCCCGTGTCTGACCCGAGTCGTCCGCGGCATCGGAGGCACTGCCGGAGGGCTTCGCCGAAGGCTCGTCCGACTTCTTGTCCGAGGACTCGTCCGACGCCTCGTCGGACGGCTTCGCCGAGTCCGACGGGGACGGTGACTCCGACTCGGATGGCTCGTCGGAGCGCGTAACGCACGGTCCCGGCGCGAAGGGTATGTCCTTGTCGTCGGCGAGGGCGAGCCTGGGAGCCAGGCTCATCCCCACGAAGACAGCGGTGGGCATGGCGGCCAGGGCCATCGCCTTACCGGCGGGCATCTGGAGCTTGGTCAGCAGCGACTTCCTCGGGGCCGCATGACGCGGACCCCGTCTGGCGTCTGCCCCGTCACCCCCCGCCGTGCTCAGCGGTGTGACATCACCCGGCACTGTTCCTCCCGCCGTTTGCATCGATGGTGGTCGCGTGCGTCGTCTTCTCGCCATGCGGGCCCCACGGCTCCGGGCCCTGATCCGAGTCCGACGCGTAGGCATGCGGCGGCTCGGCTGGGTCGGGCACTTCACCGTCGGTGGCGGGCGATTCGTCCGCCGGCTTCCCCGGCGCCCATGCGACACCGAGGGCTCCGCCGATCAGGGCGAACAGGAAACCGAAGAAGAAACCGCCCAGGTTCGCCAGCGGAATGGAGACAAGCGCCAGCAGAATCGCGGCGATACCCGCGAAGGTCCTGACCAGGGGCTGGAACCACAATGTGAACCCCAGCGTGAACAGCAGCACGCCGATGATCAGCGCCCCTGAGCCTGCGTTCGTCTGCAGGGAGAGCGTCATGTGCCCGAGCTTCAGGCTCGCATACGGGAAGTAGATGATCGGTATGCCGCCGAGCAGGGTGAGCAGGCCCGCCCAGAAAGGCCGCTGCCCCCGCCATGCGCGGAACCGCCGGCGGAAGACGCTAAGGAAGTGCTCGTTCTGTTCCGTGGACTCGGCGACGCTCATGGAAAACAGCTCCCTGGAACTGGTGTTGCGATGTGGAGAGTTGGGCGGGCGGGTGAAGCCGTGTGGCCTCGCCCGCCCGTCCGGACGGATTCACCGTCAGTAGCACTCGACTCCGGCGCCAGAGCCCTTCTTCAGATCCATCTGAAGACCGCCGAGCGTGAAGGTGCCGGCAGTGGTCGCCCACGCCTTCTGCTGAACGTCCCGCAGCTCTGCGACTTCAGCCTGCTGCGCGAAGCCGTTCGGCAGGATGTTCTCGCCCGGCTTGACGGCGGGACCCTTGCCACCCGCCGCGGGGTTGCCGGTGTTCTTGGCCGCAACACCGATGTCGATGTTGGTGAATGTGGCGTCACCCTTGAGGTAGGAGACATCCAGGTAAAGGTTCTTGGCCGTTACCGACTTGTCGCCCTCACCGGCCTTCAGCTGAAGGGTGATCTTGCCGACGAACGGCACGTCGGTGACGACCGACTGGCACATGTCCTCGATCGTCGCGTTCTGGAACGACGAGATCGCGACCGGGTGCGCCACCTTCTCGTCACCCTTGAGGTCCGCGTACCCCATGTCGACGCCGCCGTACTGGGCGAAGCCGGTTCCCTTGAGATACCCAGCCGTAACCTTGAACTCCTGGCCCGACACCGCGAACGAAGCCGCGAGTGCGCCCTGGGCCAGGCCCACGCCGATCGCAGCCGTGGCGGCCACGGACGGCACCATGACGACCGCGAACCGCTTCCATCTGGTCCCACCACGAACCTGGGACATATCTGTTCCTCCTTCGACGGACGTACATCTCCGGTACGGACCGGGGGGTCCGCCCTGGGATGGGAGAAGTGCTACGTCCTCGGGAAGGGGAGCACCGAGTCAACGGGCGCGAGCCGCGTCCGCTTCACCGGCGATCACCCCCGAGCGACAACCACTGGCCACGCCGTTTCGCGCAACCTCAATGGACAGGCCCCGCCGCTCAGGCAGGAACCCCCCTGTCCGCGGTCGACGCCTCTGCCGCCGACCGACCCGGTGGGGACCCAGGACCGCCTGACGCGGCTGGCTGCCGAGTGGTGCGGTGATGGACCGAGTGCGGCCGATCGTGGTGCATTAGAAGCCGAGGCACAAGGGGGTTCGTTACTCGGTAGTAACGGGCCGATAACCACGCCGCGACGCGGCGGTATCGCCCAGCCACACAGGGTGCCTCACCCGCCACAGAAGGTGCGGGAATTGTTGCCCAAAACGGGACAGACCATCGTGATCGATTTACTACGAGTAACAGCGGTCGCGTTTACCAAGTTTTGGTAAAGCGCGACCGCACTTTGTCACTCTGTCGCCAAATCGGCGACCACGCCCCGCCCCTACGGAGCAGGAGCCGAGGCCGCAGATATCGGGTGCGTCAGAACAGCACCCGTGCCAGCGCCGTGCGCGCGGCGGTCACCCGCGGGTCGTCAGGACCGATCACCTCGAACAGCTCCAGCAGATGCAGCCGGACGGTGTCGCGGTCCGCGCCCGCCGTGCGGCTGACGGTGTCGACAAGCCGGCCGAAGGCGTCCTCGACATGTCCGCCGACCAGATCCAGGTCGGCCACGGTGATCTGCGCCTCGACGTCGTCCGGCTTGTCAGCGGCCTGCTTGCGTACGACGGAGGCGTCCATGCTCTGAACCCGGTGCAGCAGTTCGGCCTGGGCGAGGCCGAGCTTGGCCTCCACATTGCCCGGGTCGTCGGCGAGCACGTTCTTGTACGCCTGCACCGCACCGCCCAGATCGCCCGCGTCGAGCGCCTGCACGGCCGCTTCGAGCGCCGCGTCGTGCGGTCCTGCCGGGGCGGCGGGGGCTGCCTGAACGTCGCCGTCCTCGGCCTCCGCGTCGACGGTGATCCCGGTGAGACCGAAGCGCTGCTCGGCGACCTCGACCAGCTGGTCGAGGGTCCCCCGGATCTGCGGCTCGGGCGCGAGGCCCTGGAAGAGCGGGAGGGCCTGGCCCGCGACCACGGCGAAAACGGCCGGGATCCCCTGGATCCCGAACTGCTGCATCAGCAGCTGGTTGGCTTCGACATCGATCTTGGCGAGCACGAAACGGCCGTTGTACTCACGGGCGAGCCGCTCCAGCACCGGGCTCAACTGCTTGCAGGGCTCGCACCATTCGGCCCAGAAGTCGATGACGACCGGGACTTCGGTCGAGCGCTGGAGGACGTCGCGCTCAAAACCCGCCTCGTCTACGTCGATCACGAGGCTGGAGGGAGACACGGCACCGCCGCCGCCACTACGGGCGGCCTCGGCACGGGCCTGCTCCGCCTTGGCCTTGGCCTCACCGGCCGCCTTCACCGCGGCGAGGTCGACGACGCCGCTCATGGACATGTTCCTAGGCTGCTGCATGTCTACATCCTCCCCCCTCCGCGCGCACGAGTGAAAAGCCCGCCTGAAGTCATATGACCGGCGGCATCACGGTCTTCGGTCGTGCTGTGGCGCCCGGTCCCCACCTGGCGCCTGTGGTCGTCACCCAGCAGTGTTTTCGCTACGAGTCGTAGCGTAACTCCAATACCACCGCGGCGTGTGGATTCCACCGGTGAAGTGGCTCACAGCGCGTGGCAGCCACCGCACCCCGGGCGATCGGCGTACTGGCCGGTATGGTCGCGGTCATGTGCAGCCACAGCCGTCCGAAAACCATCCGCGCCGGTCGCCCCCGCAGCGCCGAGGCGGATGCCGCCATCCTGGACGCGACCAGGGCTGCGCTGGTCGAGCTCGGCTGGTCGAAGCTGACACTGGGGGATGTGGCGAAGCGCGCCGGGGTGGCCAAAACCACGCTTTACCGACGCTGGGCCAACAAGAGCGAGCTCGTCGTGGACGCGGTCGCGGTGCTCTTCGACGAGCTGGAGCTGCCCGATCGGGGCTCGCTGGCCGCGGACATCGAGGGCGTGGTGCTGCAGTTCGCCCAGCTGCTCCAGCGCCCGGAGGCCAAGACGGCGATGATGGCGGTGGTCGCCGAGTCGACCCGCGACGAACCGCTGCGCGAGCGCATCCGGGTCTCGATCGTGGACCGCCAGAAGCGACTGGTCCTGACGGGCCGCGAGCGGGCGCAGGCGCGCGGCGAACTCCCGGTGGAGACCAGCCCGGAAGCCGCGGCCCGCACCGCGGACCTGATCTTCGACGTGGTCGCGGGGGCGGTGGTGCACCGGGCCCTGGTGAGCGGCGAACCGGTGGACGAGGACTGGGTCAGGCGCTTCACGGCGGTGCTTTTGGGCGGGCTCGGGGCGGCGGGCGGGCTCGACTGAGCTGCTGGGCGGGCCGGGGCGAATCGGCAGAGCCCCGGACGGGCAGCGGGCCGGCTCGACCGATCTCCCGGACGGACCGGCGGGGGCGGGTCGGCCCGACTGAGCTGCCGCACGAGCCGGGCTCCGCCGCCCCCGTCGCCGGCTCACACCTGGTAGCGCTCCGCCGCGAACAGGTGCAGGTTCTCCGCCACCCACTCCGACGTCCGCTTCAGGCCCTCGTCCAGAGGGACTTCGGGCTCCCAGCCCATCCACTCCCGCGCCCTCCGGTTGTCCGAGAGCAGCCGCTCCACCTCGCTGCCGGACGGGCGCAGCCGCGCCGGGTCCACGACGACCTCGGCCCTGCGCCCCGAGGCGGCGATCAGCCGGGTCGCCAGCTCACCGACCGAGATCTCCTGCCCCGTACCGAGGTTGACTACCTGCCCGAGCGCCCGGTCGCAGTCGGCAGCCGCCAGGAAGCCGCGCGCCGTGTCCGTGACGTAGGTGAAGTCGCGGGTCGGGCTGAGCGAGCCCAGCCTGATCTCCGTCGTCCCCGCGTGGAGTTGGGCGAGGATCGTGGGGATCACGGCACGGGCCGACTGGCGTGGGCCGTAGGTGTTGAAGGGCCGCACCACCGTCACCGGCAGCTCGAAGGCGTGCCAGTGCGAGAGGGCCATCATGTCCGCGCCGATCTTCGATGCCGAGTAGGGCGACTGCGGCTGGAGCGGATGGTCCTCGGAGATCGGCGCGGTCAGGGCCGTGCCGTAGACCTCGCTGGTGGAGGTGTGCACCAGACGCCGGACCCCGTGACGGCGGCAGGCCTCGGCGATGTTCTCGGTGCCGTTGACGTTCGTCTGGACGTACGCCCCGGGTGAGTCGTAGCTGTAGGGGATGCCGATCAGCGCGGCGAGGTGGAAGACGGTGTCACAGCCCTCGACGGCGTCCATGACGCGCCCCGGGTCGCGCACGTCCCCCGTGATCATCTCCAACTCGCCGATGCGGTGGGCGAGGTGGCCGCGTTCGGCGTACGGCTTGTAGTGGACGAACGCCCGGACGTCGGCTCCCCGCTCGACGAGCAGATCCACGAGGGTGGACCCGATGAAGCCTTCGGCTCCGGTGACGAGGACGGTGCGGTTGTTCCAGTCATTCCCGCTCTTCCGGTCGTTCCCGTTGTTGCGGCCGATGGGGTTGGTCATGCTGCGTACTCCTTGGTGTGGGAGGCGAGTTCGATGACACGGGCGGCCAGCAGGTCCGCCGCGCGGGCGTGGGGGCCTGGGTCGGCGGCGCCGCTCATCGCGGCGAGCCGTGCCGGGTCGGCGAGCAGGGGCGCGGTGAGCGCGTCGAGGCGTTCGGCGGTGGTCTCGGCGTCCGGCAGCAGCAGTCCGGCCCCGGCGTCGGTCAGCACTCGCGCGTTGTGTGTCTGGTGGTCGCCGGGTGCGTGCGGGTACGGGACGAGCACGGCCGGGACTCCTGTGCTGGCGAGCTCCGCCACGGTCGCCGCGCCGGCCCGGCAGACCACCAGGTCCGCCGCCGCGTAGGCGAGGTCCATCCGGTCGAGATACGGGACGGCCCGGGCGACGGGCGAGTCGCCGAGGCGGCGGCGGGTCTCCTCCAGGGCGGCCGGTCCCGTCTTGATCAGCAGATGGACGTCGGCGCGCTCGCGCCACCGGTGTGCGAGCCCGACGGCGGCGTCGGTGAGCCGTGCGGCGCCGAGGCTGCCGCCGTTGACCAGCAGCAGCCGCGCCCCGTCCGGGACGTCCAGCATCCGGCGGGCGTGCTCGCGCAGAGCGGGACGGTCAAGCCCTGCCAGCGGCGCGGCGATCGGCATGCCCGTGGTCAGGGCGTTCTCGCCGCCCGCCAGATGGGCGCGGCTGTGGTCGAAGGCGACGGCGAGATGCGGTGTCAGGCGGGCGGCGAACTGGTTGGCCCGGCCGGGCACCGCGTTGGACTCGTGGATCACGCTGGGCAGCGCGGCCAGCCGGGCCCCGAGGATGACGGGCGCGCTCGGATAGCCGCCCATGCCGACGGCGACCTGCGCCCGCTGCGCCCGCAGGATGGCGCGGCACTGGGCGCCCGACTTCAGCAGCGCGGCGGGCAGCAGATAGCGACGGGCGCCGAGCGACGGATCGAAGGGGATCATGTCGACGGTGTGCAGCCGGTACCCGGCGGCCGGTATCAGCTCGCCCTCCAGGCCCCGGGTGGTCCCGACGAACGAGATCACCGCGTCGGGCAGGGCGCGCCGCAGCGCGTCGGCGAGTGCGAGGCCGGGGTAGATATGGCCGCCGGTGCCGCCCGCGCCGATGACCACCGACAGGGGACGGTGCGGGACGGGCCCCGATCCGTGTGAGGCGGGTGGTGTGGGTGGTGTGTGCATGGACGCCACGGTCGCGAAGCGCCTTAAGAGGGTTCTAAGAGCTCGGTTTGGCAGGCTTTACGGCATGGGCACGGACTTGGGCGGCACGGGCATGAGCATCGGCGCGGGAGCAGGAGCGGGAGCAGGCCCGGGAGAAGGAACAGGCGCGGGGGCGACAGCGGGCGCGGCGAGGATCCTGGTGGTCGACGACGACCCCGAGGTGCGCGCGGCGGTCGCGGATGCCCTCACCGTCGAGGGGTACGAGGTGCGGGAGGCCGCCGACGGCCTCGCCGCGCTGTCGGAGATGGCCGCCTGGCAGCCGGACGCCCTGGTACTCGACGTGATGATGCCGGTCCTGGACGGGCTGGCGGTCTGCCGGCGCCTGCGGGCACTCGGTGACCGTACGCCCGTGATCGTGCTGACCGCCCTGGACTCGGTGAGCGAGCGCGTCGACGGGCTGGACGCCGGCGCCGACGACTATCTGGTGAAGCCCTTCGCCCTCGACGAGCTGACGGCCAGGCTGAGAGCGCTGCTCCGCCGCACGGCGCCCCCGGAACCCGGGGAAGGCGACGAGCTGCGCTTCGCCGATCTGGTGGTGGATCCGGTCGCCCGCACCGGCAGCAGGGGCGGGCGGCCCCTGGAGTTCAGCCGCACCGAGTGCGCACTGCTCGAACTGCTGCTGAGGCACCCCGGCCAGGTGCTGCCCCGTGAGCTGATCCATGAGCTGGTGTGGGGCCGCGACTTCGGGCCCGGTTCCAACTCGCTGGCGGTGTACGTGGGGTATCTGCGCCGCAAGCTGGAGGCAGGCGGTGAGCCGCGACTCGTCCACACGGTCCACGGGGTGGGCTACCGGCTGGACGCGGCGTGAGCGGCGGGCGCAGGCTGGGCGCGCGCTGGCGGCGCCGCCGCCCGGTGCGGACACGGCTGGCGCTGGCCGCGTCGGCCGCGGTGGCGCTGGTCGCCGTCGGGGTGTGCACGGCCGCGTTCTTCGTTCTGGACTACGCGCTGTACCACCAGCTGGATCTGAATCTGACCCAGTCGGCCACCGTGGTGACCCAGCAGAACCGCGACTCGGGTCCGGACGTCCTGGCGGGCGAGTGCCGCTTCCTCTCGGCCCCCGCCTGCGCTCAGGTCGTCCCGGCCGATCCGGCGGACGATCCTTCCGCGCCCCCGTATGTGCTCCCGGTCTCCACACCGGTCCGGGAGGTCGCGGCGGGCGTGCGCGCACCGTACTTCTCCGAGTTCACGCTGTCCGGTCATCCGGCCAGGATGCTCACCACGCCGTTCGGCAAGGGCAAGGCGCTTCAGGTGGCGCTGCGCGCGGACACGGTGGAGAAAGGGGTGCGGCAGGCGGCCTGGCTGCTGTCCCTGGTGGGGGCCACCGGGGTGCTGCTGGCCGGGGCGCTGGGCTACGCGGTCTCGCGTACGGGTCTGGCTCCGGTGGCCAGGCTGACGGCGACCGCGGAGCGTATCGCCGCGACCCGCGATCCCCGGCACCGGATCGAGCTGCCCGAGGGCCCTCCGGGGCGCGAGGACGAGGTGACCCGGCTGGCCGCCACGTTCAACACCATGCTGGGCGAGCTGGAGCAGTCGGTCAGTGCCCAGCGCCGGCTGGTGGCCGACGCATCGCACGAGCTGCGCACCCCGCTCACCGCGCTGCGTACCAATGCGGAACTGCTGGCCCGCGCGGACCGGCTCACGGACGCCCAGCGCGAGCGGGCGTCCGGGGCGCTGGCGCGGCAGCTGCGTGAGGTCACCGGTCTGGTGAACGATCTGATCGAGCTGGCCAGGGACGAGGAGCCGCATCCGCTGCTGGAGTCCGTGCGGCTGCGGCAGCTCACCGCACACGCGGTGGACACGGCACGGGCCCACTGGCCGGGGACCGCGTTCACGTTCTGGGCGGATGAGGCGACGACGGACCTGACCCTGCCGGGCGTTCCGGCCCGGCTGTCGCGGCTGCTGACCAATCTGCTGGACAACGCGGCCAAGTTCAGCCCGCCCGGCGCGGCGGTCGAGGTGGCCCTGACCTCAGCCGATCTGACGGTCCGCGACCACGGTCCGGGGATCGCGCCGGAAGACCTGCCCTATGTCTTCGACCGCTTCTACCGGGCGGAGTCGGCACGTGCGCTGCCCGGTTCGGGTCTCGGCCTGGCGATGGCCCGGCAGATCGCACGGGCGCACGACGCCGAGCTGACGGCGGAGCACGCCCCGGGCGGCGGCGCGCTGTTCCGTCTCACCTTCACGGACGCCGCAGACCGCGGTCCCCGGTGAGCGGAGCTTGGGACGGCCCTCAGGGCACGGGCTGTCCTGGCCAGGTCACGTCCCGCGCGGGCGGGGCCTGTTCGGGCGGCAGCAGACCGGCGACGACCAGCGCGGCCCGGCCAGCCAGGTACCCGGCGATCAGGTAGCTGTGGCGGCAGGAGTCCGCCGGGTGCCGGCGGCCCCGGGTGACGGTGACCCGGGCACTGACCCCGTCGAGGCCCTGCCGGATGCCCGTCCACAGCGGACCGGCGAACTCATCGGGCAGTTCCTCCTGCGGTGCCGTGCTGAGGAACTCCCCCACCCCGCCCGCCACAGGCGGCTCGAAGTCGGCGGTGAAGTGGGCGAAGCGGCCGGCGCAGTTGACGCGGTGGTAGTGCACGCGAAGGTCGCGCACGGGGACGGGAAGACCGGTCATCGCGCCACGGTAGAGCCGCGATGACCGGTCGCTCCAGCCGTTTTCACGGAGACAGCGGGCCGCGCTCCCCGATGAGCCGGGACTTTTCCGGCCAGGTCACCTTGGTGAGCTTGTGGGCTTCCACGGGCGGCAGGATCCCGGCGGTGATCAGCACGGCGCGGGCGGCCATCTGACCGGCGATCTTGAAGCCGTACTCGGACGAGTCCACGATGTGATGCCGTCCGGCGGTGATCAGCACGTCTGCCACGATGCCGTCGCCACCATCGACGTCTCCTCCGAGTCCCTGCGCCACGCCCGCCCGGTACGCGGCCACGTACTCGTCCGGAAGGTCCTCATCGGGCACGAGGTTCACGAAGTCCGGCTCACCGGCGTCGCCGGGTGGCTCGAAGGTGGCGGTGATGTCCGCGAAGGGGCCGCAGCCGCCGACGTAGTGGAAGCGGACGCGTATGTCGCGTACGGGAATGGGAAGACCGGCCATCGCGCCACGGTAGAGGCGTGATGGCCGGTCGCTCCAGGGATTTTGGGCCAGGGATCCCAGAGGGGGTCAGAAGCCCGGGGGCTCCGTGTACGTCCCCCACTCGTCCCGCAGCACGTTGCAGATCTCGCCGAGTGTGGCCTCGGCGCGCACCGCGTCGAGCATGGGCTCGATCATGTTGGAGCCGTCGCGGGCGGCGGTCAGCATGGCCTCCAGCGCGAGCTTGACGCGGGCGTCGTCGCGCTTCGCCTTGCGGTCGCCGAGGATGCGGACCTGCTCCTGCTCGACCTCGTGGCTGACGCGGAGGATCTCCAGGTCGCCGGTGACCGAGCCGTGGTGGACGTTGACGCCGACCACGCGCTTGTCGCCCTTCTCCAGCGACTGCTGGTAGCGGAAGGCGGACTCGGCGATCTCACCGGTGAACCAGCCGTCCTCGATCCCGCGCAGGATGCCGGACGTGATGGGCCCGATGGGGTGCTTGCCGTCCGGGTGGGCGCGCAGTCCGCGCTCCTTGATCTGGTCGAAGATCTTCTCGGCGTCGGCCTCGATACGGTCGGTGAGCTGCTCCACGTACCAGGCACCGCCGAGCGGGTCGGCGACGTTGGCGACGCCGGTCTCCTCCATCAGCACCTGCTGGGTGCGCAGGGCGATCTCGGCGGCCTGCTCGGACGGCAGTGCGAGGGTCTCGTCCAGGGCGTTGGTGTGCAGCGAGTTGGTGCCGCCGAGCACGGCCGCGAGCGCCTCGACGGCGGTGCGGACGACGTTGTTGTACGGCTGCTGGGCGGTCAGCGAGACACCGGCGGTCTGGGTGTGGAAGCGCAGCCACTGCGCCTTGTCGGTCTTGGCTCCGTAGACCTCCTTCATCCAGCGCGCCCAGATGCGGCGGGCGGCGCGGAATTTCGCGATCTCCTCGAAGAAGTCGAGATGCGCGTCGAAGAAGAAGGAGAGCCCGGGGGCGAAGACATCGACGTCCAAGCCCCGGCTGAGGCCGAGCTCGACGTATCCGAAGCCGTCCGCGAGGGTGTACGCGAGCTCCTGCGCAGCCGTGGCGCCCGCCTCGCGGATGTGGTAGCCGGAGACGGAGAGCGGCTTGTACGCGGGGATGCCGCGGGCGCAGTACTCCATCAGGTCGCCGATCAGGCGCAGATGCGGCTCGGGCTCGAAGAGCCACTCCTTCTGGGCGATGTACTCCTTGAAGATGTCGGTCTGGAGCGTGCCGTTGAGCACACCCGGGTCGACACCCTGACGCTCGGCGGCGACGAGGTACATGCAGAAGGCCGGGACGGCGGGGCCACTGATCGTCATCGAGGTCGTGACGTCGCCGAGGGGGATGTCCTTGAAGAGGACCTCCATGTCGGCTGCGGAGTCGATGGCGACTCCGCAGTGGCCGACCTCGCCGAGTGAGCGGGAGTCGTCGGAGTCGCGGCCCATCAGCGTGGGCATGTCGAAGGCGACACTGAGCCCGCCGCCGCCAGCGGCCAGGATCATCTTGTACCGCTCGTTGGTCTGCTCGGCGTTGCCGAACCCGGCGAACTGGCGGATGGTCCAGGTCCGCCCACGGTAACCGGTCGGATACAGACCGCGTGTGAAGGGGTACTCGCCCGGCCACCCGATCCGCTCGAAGCCGTCATAGGTGTCGCCGGGCCGGGGCCCGTAGGCCGGCTCGACCGGATCACCTGAAAGCGTGGTGAAGTCGGCGTTCCGCTTCTTCGCGGTGTCATAGCGGGCCTGCCAGCGGCGGCGGCCCTCGTCGATGGCGTCAGCGTCCATGCCTTCGAATTTACTAGGACGTCCTAGTAAATGTCGATGGCAGACCGCCGCACGTGTGTACGGCGGTGGTGGCGGGCCGCTCGTCGCCTGCCGGCGGCCCGCTCGGCTACGCCTTGACGGGGGCGGGAGCCGCGTCCGTGATCAGCGGCTCGACCTCGCGGACGACGTTGCGCTCCACGAAGAAGGCGGCCGTCGGGATCGTGCCCGAGATCAGCACCCACAGCAGCTTGCCGAAAGGCCACTTGGCCTTGGAGCCCAGGTCGAAGGCGAAGATCAGATAGATGATGTAGAGGATGCCGTGGATCTGGGAGACCGCGAAGGTGACGTCCTCACCCATGTCGAAGCCGTACTTGAACACCATGCAGGTGCACAGCACAAGCAGCATGACGGCAGTGACGTAGGCCATCACCCGGTAGCGGGTCAGCACGCTCTTCTTCATGGCGCCGAGGGTATCCGCCCGCTTTGGGGGATCTTCCGCGGGGTCGGGAGACCTGTGTCACGGCGCCCGGGAGATCGGAGACCAGCGTCACGCCCCCAGGGGGCTCACTTCTCGTCGAAGTCGCTCGCGGCGACCCTCAGCGGGCGCAGCAGCGCGAAGATCTCCGCGCACTCCTCGGCGTCATACGCCCCGAGCCCGAAATCCATCTCCATCAGCTCACGGGTCGCCGCCTCGACCACCTCGCGGCCCTTCTCCGTGATGGAGGCGAGGGTGCCCCGGCCGTCGTTGGGGTTGGGCCGCTTGGCGACCAGACCGGACCTGACCAGGCGGTCGACGGTGTTGGTCACGGAGGTCGGGTGCACCATCAGCCGCTCCCCGATCTTCGACATCGGCAGCTCGCCCGACTTGGAGAAGGTGAGCAGCACCAGCGCCTCGTAACGGGCGAAGGTCAGCCCGTACGGCTTGACGACGGAGTCCACCTCGGCCAGCAGGATCTGGTGCGCGCGCATGATCGAGGTGATCGCGGCCATCGAGGGCACGGGGCCCCAGCGCTGCTGCCAGAGCTCGTCGGCTCGGGCGATGGGGTCGAAGGGGAGGCTGAGCGGCTTCGGCACGGCAACGACCATACCCACTGGTCATATGGTGGTCAGCCCCGTCTCGGACTTCGGTACCCGATCTTTCCTCAGCCTGATGGCGAGCACGAGCACGCAGACGGCACCGAGCGCCCCGAGGCAGGCGATCGCGTGGTGCACCGGAACGAACTCCGCAGCGAGGCCCGCCGCCGCCATACCGAGGCCCTGGAGCGTCATCATGCCGGCCGTCAGCAGCGTCATCGCCCGGCCGCGCAGCTCGTCGGGCACGGCGGCCACGTACCACTGGTCGAGGCCGAGGCCGTACGCGGAGGCCAGCCCCGCCAGCAGCAGGACGAGCACGGCGAGCGACAGCCCCGGGCGTACCGCGTACGCCAGCAGCGGCAGCAGTGAGCAGACAGCGAGGGGCAGCACGGCCCGGGAGCGGGCCGCCGCGCTCAGGACGGAGCCGGCGAACAGCTCACCGGCGACATGACCCACCGGCATCGCGCACATCAGCACCCCGAGCGCGACACTTCCGGCGCCGATCCGGTCGACGTACGGGGCTGCCAGCGCCTCCGGCGCCACGGCGAACATCGGCGGCACCCAGAACAGCAGAGTGAGCAGCCGCATCCGGCGGTCCCGGAACACCAGGCGGGCGCCCTGAAGGGATTCGCGGAGCAGCGCCCCGTTCCCACCTGCCCGGGCGGGCCTGCGGACCGTCCCGAACCGCAGCAGCGCCGCCGAACAGAGAAAGGTCACGGCGGTGATCGCGACGGCGCCGCGTGCGGGCACCAGGGTCAGCAGCACTCCCCCGACGCCGAACCCGAGGAGCTGGGCGCTCTGCGCCACGATCCGCAGCAGCGAACGCCCGAGCACGAAGCGCTCTCCTTGCCCGAGGATGTCGGCCAGGGTCGCCATCCGCGTGCCGTTGAACACGGGGGCCACGGCGGCGACGGCACAGCGCAGCACGAGCAGCCCCGCGACCGGGGTCATGGGCAGCACCATCAGAGCGACGCACCCCGCGCAGACGAGGTCGCAGAGCACCAGCACGCGCCGGGCGGGGTAGCGGTCGGCGACGCCCGCGAGCAGCGTTCCGCCGATGAGATAGGGGAGGAAGCCGAGGGCGAAGGTGAGGGCGCTCAGCAGCGGCGACCCGGTGAGGTCGTAGACGAGCACGGTCAGGGCGATCTCGCTGACCACGACCCCGAGCAACGAGAGGGTGTGCGCGGCGAATACGGCCCGGAACTCGCCGACGGCGAAGACACCGGTGTATCCAGCCGGGGCTGCCGGGGCTGCCGGGGCTACGAGCTGATCGGTCATGATCGCAGCCTGCCGTCGCACCCAACCTGCCCCTAGACTTTCGGCTGGGTACGAATCCTGGCTGGCTCACCCACAGGGGGCGGGGTGCCGTTCACACTCCACTTCGGCGAGGCCGATCTGCTCCGCTGCCGGTTCGCGCTGTCACCGCTCTGGGAGACCCACGAGGCGGTGCGTACCCTCGCCCGGCCCGAGCGCCACGGTTACCACCTGCCGTGGCTGCGCCGACTGCGCGGAGCGCTGGCCGCCGATGACGGCCTCGATTTCACTCCGCTCCTGCTGCTGATGCCGCGCCGGGGCCACAACCCGGACTGCCTCTACCCGCCGCCCATCGGCCCCGCCGCCACCTTCGAGGAGGAGATCGCCCGGGTCAGGACCACGGATCCGGAGCTGGCACGGGACGATCTGGCGCGCGCCCTGGCGGACGCGGGCACGACGGACCGGCCCGAGGCACGGGCGATGCTCGCGGACCCGGCACGTGCGTTGCGGGAACTGGCCGCACTGATCGAGCGCGCCTGGCGGACCCTGATCGCCCCGGACTGGCCCCGGCTCCGTGCCCTGCTGGAGGCGGACATCGCGTACCACTCGCGGCGGCTGGCGGAGGTGGGCCTCGAAGGACTGCTGCGGGAGCTCCATCCCCGGCTGGAGTGGGACGGGACCTCGACCCTGACCCTCGACAACGCGAGCAGCCACCACCGCGATCTGGACGGCGCGGGCCTGGTGCTGATGCCCAGCGTGTTCTCCTGGCCGGACGTGGTCAGCGGCTTCGACCCCCCATGGCAACCGACCCTCGTCTACCCCGCCCGTGGCATCGCCGGCCTCTGGTCAACCCCCTCCACCCGCACCCCCGAAGCCCTGTCCCGCCTCCTCGGCCGGGTACGCGCGGAGGTCCTGTGCGCCCTGGACGAACCCGCGAGCACCACAGCCCTGGCGCACCGCCTGGGCCTCGCACCGTCGAGCGTCTCGGCACACCTGTCGGTCCTGAGGGACGCGGACCTGCTGCGCTCGCGCCGCTACGGCCACCAGGTGCTCTACGAGCGCACGCCGCTGGGCATCGCGCTGGCTGCGGCGCAGGCCGCCTCACCCCCTCGAACGTGACGAAGCCCCCGGCGCAGGCCGGGGGCTTCGTCACGCATACGGCCGGTCAGGCGGACAGGTGCCGCTCCACCGTCTCGACCTTGGACGTCAGCCCGTCGGTCACGCCGGGGCGGATGTCCGCCTTGAGGACCAGCGACACCCGGGGCGCACGCTCCTCGACCGCGGCGACCGCGCGCTTGACGACGTCCATCACCTCGTCCCACTCGCCCTCGACCGAGGTGAACATCGCGTCGGTGCGGTGGGGCAGCCCGGACGCGCGGACGACGCGGACCGCGTCGGCGACATACTCGCCGACGTCCTCGCCGACGCCCAGCGGGGTCACGGAGAAGGCGACGATCATGCGTTGACCACGCCTTCGCGGCGGGCGCGGGAGGCGATCACAGCCGCCTCGGCCTCGCGCTTCAGCTTGCGTTCGGCGACGAAGCCGCCGAAGGGGAGCACCGACAGGACGAAGTAGAGGGCGGCCGGGCCGAAGCTCCACTTGGTGCGGTTCCAGGCGTCCAGCCAGAAGAGTACGTAGACGACGAACAGCAGGCCGTGGATCGCGCCCATGACCGGGACCGCGTTGAACTCGGTCGTGCGCTTGAGCACCGAGCAGACGAGCAGCAGCAGGAACGACACGGCCTCCGGGGCGGAGACGAGCCGGAGGCGGTGGAGGGAGGAGGCGGTCTTGATGTCCACGTGAGGCACCTTCGGTCGAGGGAGTCGAGGGGTCGGGCGTCCCGACAGTCTTGTGAACGGGTGCACAAGCGGCTCCATTGTGGCATCGCTCTTTTCCTGCCCTTTACCCGGGTGGACTCAGGGACGGCTCAGGGTCGGGTTCATTCCGGGGGGCCTGTCCGGGAACGTACCCCGCCGAGTACCTTCACCCCGTGGCAATGTTCCGACTTCAAGGCAGCAAGGTGCTGGCCGTCGACATGACCGGGGACGCCGTCAAGGCCAAGAACGGGTCGATGGTCGCGTACGACGGCCAGATGGCCTTCAAGAAACTGTCCGGCGGCGGTGAGGGCATCCGCGGCATGGTGACCCGCCGGCTCACCGGCGAGCAGATGACGATGATGGAGGTGAAGGGCCAGGGCACCTGCTACTTCGCCGACCGCGCGTCCGAGATCAATCTCGTCGCGCTGCACGGCGACAAGCTGTACGTCGAGTCGAGCAATCTGCTCTGCACGGACGGCGGGCTGCGCACCGGCACCAGCTTCACCGGGCTCCGCGGCGGCGCGACCGGGAACGGACTGTTCACGACCACCGTCGAGGGCACGGGCCAGGCCGCGATCATGTCGGACGGCCCGGCGGTGGTGCTGAGGGTGAGCCCGCAGTACCCGCTGTCGGTCGACCCGGGCGCGTACATCGCCCACCAGGGCAACGTACGGCAGAGCTTCCAGTCGGGGGTCACCTTCCGCACCCTGCTGGGCGAGGGCGGCGGCGAGGCGTTCCAGATCCGGTTCGAGGGCGACGGGCTCGTGTACGTGCAGCCGAGCGAGCGGAACACCATCGGAGGGGACGTCTGATGCCGTTCCGTGAGATCAACTCCAAGATGGTCGAGGCGACGATCGTCCCCGGCCAGAAGATGTACAGCCAGCGCGGCGCGATGCTCGCGTACAAGGGCCAGGTGTCGTTCACTCCGAACATCGCCGGCGGCCAGGGTGGCCTGATGTCGATGATCGGGCGGCGGGTGGCCGACGAGGCGACCCCGCTGATGACGGTCGAGGGATCGGGGACCGTGATGTTCGGCCACGGCGGGCATCACGTGCAGGTGATCGGCCTGACCGGGGACACCCTGTACGTGGAGGCCGACCGGCTGCTCGCCTTCGACGGCACCCTCCAGCAGGGCACGATGTTCATGGGCTCGCAGGGCGGGGTCATGGGCATGGTCCGCGGCCAGGTCACGGGGCAGGGGCTGTTCACCACGACCCTGAAGGGCCACGGAGCGGTCGCGGTGATGGCGCACGGCGGAGTGATCGAACTGCCGATCACCCCCAACCGCCCCGTCCATGTCGACCCGCAGGCGTATGTCGCCCACCACGGCGATGTGCGCAACAAGCTCTCCACCGCGCTGGGCTGGCGCGACATGGTGGGGCGCGGCTCCGGTGAGGCGTTCCAGCTGGAGCTGAGCGGCAGCGGTGTGGTCTACGTCCAGGCGTCGGAGGAGAAGCTGTGAGCGCACCTGCATGGGGCACACCCGGGTCCCCTGGGCCCCAGGGGACCTTCGACCCGATGACCCTGCCGAGCGATGACAACGTCAACGCGTACACCTTCTGTGTGGAGCTCAAGAGCTCCCAGTGGTTCCTCCAGAAGGGCAAGATGATCGCCTACTACGGGCAGATCGAGTTCAACGGGATCGGCCACGGCAGGCTGGACCGGCTGATGCGGACCAGCTTCCACTCGCCGTTGCACGCGAGCGACTGGGTGGTGGCCGAGGGCAGCGGCAAGATGCTGCTCGCGGACCGGGCGTTCGACGTCAACTCCTTCGACCTCGACGACGGCAATCTGACCATCCGGTCCGGGAACCTGCTGGCGTACCAGCCCTCGCTGGCGCTCAAGCAGTCGATCGTGCCGGGCTTCCTGACCCTGATCGGCACCGGCAAGTTCGTCGCCGCGTCGAACGGTCCCGTGGTGTTCGTGGAGCCGCCCATCAGGGTGGACCCGCAGGCCCTGGTGGGCTGGGCGGACTGCCCGTCCCCCTGCCACCACTACGACCACGGCTATATGAGCGGGGTCATGGGCGGGCTGCGGCAACTGACCGGGATCGGCGGGGTGTCGGGCGAGGAGCACCAGTTCGAGTTCGCCGGTGCGGGCACGGTGCTGCTCCAGTCGACGGAGGCGCTGATGCCGGAACAAGCCACCGGCACGGTCCCGTACGCCGACGGTGTGCCCGGTGGGGGCCACGGCGGCCATGGGGCGTCTGGCCACCACGGTTCGTCGCCGCGCCTTCCCGGCCAGCTTGGGGACCTCCAGCGTCGCTTCGGACTGTGAGCGGTAGTCTGCGGAGTGTGACGTCGAACGTCTGCACCCGTATTCGGGGGACCCGGGTGTCCGAGGTCACATTCCCAGACTTCGTACGGATTTCAACTTCTTAGGGTAGTATCCATATATGGAGACCGAAACTGCCACCCGCTGGCTGACCGACGCGGAGCAGTGCGCCTGGCGCACCTACCTGGATGTCACCAGGCTGTTGACCTACCAGCTGGAGAGGGACCTTCAGCCGTTCGGCCTGACCATCAACGACTACGAGATCCTCGTGAACCTCTCGGAGTCGGCGGACCTGCGCATGCGGATGAGTGATCTGGCCTCGGCCACGCTCCAGTCCAAGAGCCGGCTCTCCCACCAGATCACCCGCATGGAGAACGCGGGCCTGGTCCGCAGGGAGAACTGCGAGTCCGACCGGCGCGGTTTGTTCGCCGTGCTCACCGACCACGGCATGGAAACCATGCGCAAGGTGGCCCCGCACCACGTCGAGTCCGTCCGCCAGCACTTCATCGACCTGCTGTCACCCGAGGCCCTGGTCGACCTCCGGGCGTCACTGACCCCGGTCGCGGAACACCTGCGCGGGCGCCGCGGCAAGGTCTAGCCAGACCGTGCCCGGGCCCCACAGTCCGGCCCGGGCCGCAGAAGCACCTCCCGGCCTAGGAGTCGATCAGCCCGGCAACCAGCTCGTCCGCCGCCGCGTACGGGTCCGTCTCGCCTGCGACGATGCGGGCGGCCAGGGTTTCCAGGCGGCGGTCGCCATGCAGATCGCCGATACGTTCGCGCAGACGGGTGACGGCGATGGTCTCGACCTCGTGGGCCGCGCGGCGGGTGCGGCGCTCGGTGAGGACGCCGTGCTCCTCCATCCAGGCACGGTGCTTCTCCAGGGCCTCGACGAGCTCGTCGATGCCTTCGGCCCGTGCCGCGACCGTCTTCACGATCGGCGGCCGCCAGTCGCCCGGAGCCCTCGACTCGCCGAGGCCGAGCATGTGGTTGAGCTCGCGGGCGGTGGCGTCGGCGCCGTCACGATCCGCCTTGTTGACGACGTAGACATCGCCGATCTCCAGGATGCCCGCCTTCGCCGCCTGGATCCCGTCGCCCATGCCGGGCGCGAGCAGCACCACCGACGTGTCGGCCTGCGAGGCGATCTCCACCTCCGACTGGCCGACGCCGACGGTCTCGACCAGGACGACATCGCAGCCCGCGGCATCCAGCACCCGGATCGCCTGCGGTGCGGCCCACGCAAGGCCGCCGAGATGGCCGCGAGTGGCCATCGAACGGATGTAGACGCCCGGGTCCGAGGCGTGATCCGACATCCGGACCCGGTCGCCCAGCAGCGCTCCCCCGCTGAACGGCGACGACGGGTCGACGGCGAGCACGCCGACCCGCTTCCCCGCCTTGCGGTACGCCGTCACCAGCGCGGAGGTGGACGTCGACTTGCCGACACCCGGCGAACCGGTCAGCCCCACCACATACGCGCCGCCGGTCAGCGGAGCGAGCTCCGCCATGACCTCGCGGAGCTGGGGGGCCGCCCCCTCGACGAGGGAGATCAGCCGGGCCACGGCCCGCGGCCGGCCTTCCCGCGCCTGGGCGACCAGCTCGGGGACGTCCACCATCACGCTGCTCCGTTCAACGGTTGGGACTCGATGATCTCGATGACCCGATGGTTACGTGGCCGACTCGACGGTCACTTGGCCGGGACACGGACGATCAGCGCGTCGCCCTGACCGCCGCCACCGCACAGCGCCGCCGCACCGACACCGCCGCCGCGCCGCTTCAGCTCCAGGGCCAGGTGGAGCACGATCCGGGCACCGGACATGCCGATCGGGTGGCCGAGCGCGATCGCGCCGCCGTTGACGTTCACCTTTTCCGGGGAAACCCCGAGGTCCTTCATCGACTGCACGGAGACCGCGGCGAACGCCTCGTTGATCTCGATCAGGTCGAGGTCGGAGACCTCCAGGCCGTCCTTCTTCAGCGCGTGCTTGATCGCGTTGGACGGCTGGGACTGGAGCGAGTTGTCCGGGCCCGCCACATTGCCGTGGGCACCGATCTCGGCGATCCACTCCAGGCCGAGCTCCAGGGCCTTCGCCTTGCTCATCACCACGACCGCCGCGGCGCCGTCGGAGATCTGCGAGGAGGTGCCCGCGGTGATCGTGCCGTCCTTGGCGAAGGCGGGGCGCAGCTTGCCGAGGGACTCCACGGTCGTCTCGGCCCGGATGCCCTCGTCCTTGCTGAAGAGCACCGGCTCGCCCTTGCGCTGCGGGATCTCCACCGGGGTGATCTCGGCCTCGAAGAGACCGTTCTTCTGCGCGGCGGCGGCCCGCTGGTGGGACAGCGCGGCGACCTCGTCCTGCTCGGGGCGGGCGAGGCCGAGGCGGGTGTTGTGCTTCTCCGTGGACTCGCCCATCGCGATGCCCTCGAAAGCGTCGGTGAGGCCGTCGAACGCCATCGCGTCGAGCATCTCGACCGCGCCGTACTTGAAGCCGTCGCGGGACTTCGGCAGCAGGTGCGGGGCGTTGGTCATGGACTCCTGGCCACCGGCGACGATCACGTCGAACTCACCGGCGCGGATCAGCTGGTCGGCGAGGGCGATCGCGTCGAGTCCGGACAGACACACCTTGTTGACGGTGAGCGCCGGGACGTTCATCGGGATGCCGGCCTTGACGGCCGCCTGACGGGCCGGGATCTGGCCCGCGCCCGCCTGGAGCACCTGACCCATGATCACGTACTGGACCTGGTCGCCACCGATCCCGGCCCGGTCCAGCGCCGCCTTGATCGCGAAACCGCCCAGATCGGCGCCGGAAAAGGACTTGAGGGAACCGAGCAACCGCCCCATGGGGGTACGGGCGCCGGCGACGATCACAGAGGTGGTGCTGTTCGTACCAGACATGAGATGGGGATCCCCTTCCAGCGCAGCGGCTGAGGAGTGAACGAGGGTTTACTTGAACTGTACTGAGGGGTTCGCATCCCGGTCACCGGCCAGCCGGTGTGATGGCGCGCACGTTGCGTAACCATCACACGGGCGCTCCACTGGAGCCATGCTGACGCGAATCGACCACATCGGGATCGCCTGTTTCGACCTCGACAAGACCGTTGAGTTCTACAAGGCCACCTACGGTTTCGAGGTCTTCCACACCGAGGTCAACGAGGAGCAGGGCGTCCGCGAGGCCATGCTCAAGATCAACGAGACCTCGGACGGCGGAGCCTCGTACCTCCAGCTCCTCGAGCCCACCCGGGAGGACTCCGCGGTCGGGAAATGGCTGGCCAAGAACGGCGAGGGTGTGCACCACATCGCCTTCGGCACCGGTGACGTGGACGGTGCCGCCGACGACATCCGGAGCAAGGGCGTACGCGTGCTGTACGACGAGCCGCGCATCGGCTCGATGGGATCCCGTATCACCTTCCTGCACCCCAAGGACTGCCATGGAGTCCTGACCGAACTCGTCACCTCGGCCGACCCGTCATCGGCGGAGCACTGACCTCCGGATTCCCGGCCCGGTAGAGTGGGCGGCTCCGGGCCGGGGCCGGATCGGAGCCGCGACACAGCGCTGTCCGAGGGCGATGTTCGATCTGCCACCATGTCCCCGGGGGGCCGTTCGCCGGGGAACGGTGCTCGTCTGTACAGAGTTGCGACCAGGGGACGGATGGGACGGCGCAGTGCGGGGCTACGAACGCCAGGAGAGCCACCGAGCTGACGACGACCATCTCTCGCGGTTCGAAGCCGAGATGGAGCGGCTGCGGACCGAGCGGGAGAAGGCCGTCCAGCACGCCGAGGACCTCGGTTACCAGGTCGAGGTGCTCCGAGCCAAGCTGCACGAAGCGCGCCGTACGCTCGCGACGCGCCCCGCGTACGACAGCGCGGACATGGGCTACCAGGCCGAGCAGCTCCTCCGTAACGCCCAGATCCAGGCCGACCAGCTGCGCTCGGACGCCGAGCGGGAGCTGAGGGATGCCCGGGCGCAGACCCAGCGAATCCTCCAGGAGCACGCCGAGCACCAGGCACGGCTCCAGGCCGAGCTGCACGCCGAGGCCAACCAGCGCCGCCAGCGTCTTGACCAGGAACTGGCCGAGCGCCGTCAGACCGTCGAGGCGCATGTCAACGAGAACGTGGCGTGGGCCGAGCAGCTGCGTGCCCGCAGCGAGGCCCAGGCCCGCCGGCTGCTCGACGAGTCCCGTGCCGAGGCCGAACAGAAGCTGGCCGCCGCTCGCACCGAGGCCACCCGGGTCGCCGAGGAGACCCGGCAGCGGGTCTCCTCCCAGGCCGACACGGCCCGCAGTGAGGCCGAGGCGATCCTGCTGCGGGCCCGCAAGGACGCCGAGCGACTGCTGAACGCCGCCTCCACCCAGGCCCAGGAGGCCACCAGTCACGCCGAGCGGCTGCGCTCGTCCAGCTCGGCCGAGTCGGACCAGGTCCGCCAGCAGGCCACCGAGCTCGGCCGGGCGGCAGAGCAGCGGATGCAGGAGGCCGAGGAGAAGCTGCGCGAGGCGCGCGCCGAGGGCGAGAAGCTCGTCGCGGAGGCCAAGGAGTCGGCGGCCAAATCGCTGGCGAGCGCCGAGTCGGCCAGCGAGCAGCGGACCCGTACGGCCAAGTCGGAGGTCGCCCGCCTGGTGGCCGAGGCCACCAAGGAGGCCGAGGCCCTCAAGAGCGACGCCGAGCAGGCCCTCGCGGATGCCCGCGCGGAGGCGGAGAAGGTCCTCGCGGAGGCATCCGACAAGGCACGCACCGTCGCCGCCGAGGACTCGGCGGCCCAGCTCGCGAAGGCCGCCCGTACCGCCGAGGAGGTCCTGAACAAGGCCTCCGAGGAGGCCAAGGCGACCACGCGCAAGGCCGCGGAAGAGGCCGAGCGGATCCGACGTGAGGCGGAGTCCGAGGCCGAACGGCTGCGCCACGAGGCCAATGACACCGTCGAGGAGCTCAAGGGCGCCGCGAAGGACGACACCAAGGAGTACCGCGCCAAGACGGTCGAGCTCCAGGAGGAGGCGCGGCGGCTGCGCGGCGAGGCCGAGCAGCTGCGGTCGGAGGCGGTGGCCGAGGGCGAGCAGATCCGCGGCGAGGCGCGCCGTGACGCCGTCCAGCAGATCGAGGAGGCGGCCAGGTCGGCGGAGGAGCTGCTGACCAAGGCGAAGGCGGACGCGGACGAGTTGCGCTCCGGGGCGACCACGGACAGCGAGCGGGTCCGCACGGAGGCCATCGAGCGCGCCACGACCCTGCGCCGGCAGGCGGAGGAGACGCTGGAGCGCACTCGCGCGGAGGCGGACCGGCTGCGCACAGAGGCCGAGGAGCAGGCCGACGAGATGAAGGCCGCCGCCGAGCGCGCCGCGGCCGAGGTGCGCGAGGAAGCGGCTCGCGCCGCGGTCGCCCGCCGCCGGGAGGCGGACGAGGAGCTGACCCGGCTGCACTCCGAGGCGCAGACCCGCAGCGACGCGGCCGAGCAGGCGCTGTCCGAGGCCCGTGTGGAGGCCGAGCAGCTGCGCCGGGAGACGGCGGAGGAGTCGGAGCGGCTGCGCACCGAGGCCGCCGAGCGGATCCGGACGCTCCAGGAGCAGGCAGAGCAGGAGGCCGAACGGCTGCGTGACGAGGCCGCGTCCGACGCGTCCGCTTCACGTGCCGAGGGCGAGTCGGTGGCGGTGCGGCTGCGCACCGAGGCCGTCACCGAGGCGGAGCGGCTGACGACGGAGGCGCAGGAGACCGCCGACCGGCTGCGGACCGAGGCGGCCGCCGCCGCCGAGCGCGTCGGTCAGGAGGCCACGGAGGCGCTGGCCGCGGCGCAGGAGGAGGCGTCCCGGCGCCGCAGGGAGGCCGAGGAGATCCTCTCCGGGGCCCGTTCCGAGGCGGACCAGGAGCGGGAGCTGGCCCGCGAGCAGAGCGAGGAGCTGCTCGCCGCCGCCCGCAAGCGGGTCGAGGAGGCGCAGGCAGAGGCGCAACGGCTGGTCGAGGACGCGGACCGGCGGGCCACCGAGATGGTCACGGCGGCCGAGCAGACCGCTCAGCAGGTACGGGACTCCGTGTCCGGTCTCCAGGAGCAGGCCGAGCAGGAGGTCGCGGGGCTGCGCAGCGCAGCCGAGCACGCGGCCGAGCGTACGAGGACCGAGGCGCAGGAAGAGGCGGACCGGGTCCGCGCGGACGCGTACGCGGAGCGGGAGCGGGCCACCGAGGACGCCAACCGCATCCGGACCCGCGCCGACGAGGAGGCGGAGGCCGCGAAGGCACTCGCCGAGCGGACCATGGCCGACGCGATCACGGAGAGCGACCGGCTGCGCGCGGACACCTCGGAGTACGCGCAGCGGATGCGTACGGAGGCGTCGGACGCGCTGGCATCGGCCGAGCAGGACGCCTCGCGGACGCGCGCCGATGCCCGCGAGGACGCCAACCGCATCCGCTCCGAGGCCGCGACCCAGGCCGACCGTCTGATCGGCGAGGCGACGAGCGAGGCCGACCGGCTCACCACCGAGGCTGCCGAGCTGCTGTCGGTCTCCGAGGAGGACGCGGTACGGCTGCGCAGCGAGGCGGAGCAGGTCAGGGCCGAGGGCGAGGCGCAGGCCGAGGAGCTGCGCGCCGCGGCGCGGGCGGACGGGGAGAAGGTGCTCGACGAGGCCCGCAAGGCCGCGGACAAGCGCCGTACCGGGGCCGCCGAGCAGGCCGACCAGCTCATCGCGGAGGCGACCGCGGAAGCGGAGCGGATCCGGGCCGAGGCCGCGGAGACCGTGGGCTCGGCCCAGCAGGCAGCCGACCGTGTCCGGGCCGAGGCGAAGCAGTTGCGCGCGGAGGCCGAGAACGCGGCCGAGCAGCTGCGGGCGAAGGCCCAGGAGGACGCGGACCGCAGCCTCGACGAGGCGCGCAGGGACGCGGCGAAGCGCCGCGCGGACGCCGCCGAGCAGGCCGATCAGCTCATCGGCAAGGCCCAGGAGGAGGCGCTGCGCGCCACCACCGAGGCCGAGGAGCAGGCCGACACCATGGTGGGTGCCGCCCGCAAGGAGGCCGACCGGCTGGTGGCCGCGGCCAGGGTCGAGGGCAACGGCCTGGTGGAGAAGTCCCGCACCGACGCCGACGAACTGCTCGTGGGTGCCCGCCGCGACTCGACCGCGATCCGGGAGCGTGCGGAGGAACTCCGTACCCGTGTCGAGGGCGAGGTCGAGGAGCTGCACGAGCGGGCCCGCAGGGAGGCCGCCGAGCAGCTGAAGGCCGCGGGCGAGCGGGCCGACCAGCTGGTCAAGGCCGCGATCGAGCAGCAGGAAGAGGCCGCGGCGAAGGCCAAGGAGCTGGTCTCGGAGGCCAATTCAGAGGCCGGCAAGGTGCGGATCGCCGCGGTGAAGAAGGCCGAGGCGCTGCTCAAGGAGGCCGAACAGAAGAAGGCGGAGCTGGTTCGCGCGGCCGAGGCGGTCAAGGCCGAGGCCGACCGCGAGGCCGACCGCCTGGTCGGGGACGGCAAGCGGGAGCTCGAAGTCCTGGTGCGCCGGCGCGAGGACATCCAGGCCGAGATCTCCCGGGTGCAGGACGTGCTGGAGGCGCTGGAGTCGTTCGAGACACCGTCCGGGGGTAAGGACGGCGTGGTCAAGGCGGGCGCGTCGGCGGGCACGCGTGCGAACGGGAAGTCCTCCGAGAGCTAGTGCCGTGACCGGAAAGGTTTGCCGTGGGCTCGCGGCGTCCGGTGCCTGGGGTATCCCCCGGCCCTCTGGGGCCGAGGGGGTGGGGTCTCCCCCGGCCCCAGGGGCCGAGGGGGTGGGGTCTCCCCCGGCCCCAGGGGCCGAGGGGAAGGATCGCAAGGCGTGGGGGATCCCCCACCGGAGGCAGGGGGAGATCGCCCTCGTACTGGATGTACTTGGGTGATGCGACAACGCAGCGTGGGGGTACCACCCGGCGAAGCCAGGGGGAGTGCCGTGCCGGACGTGGCGAGCCGGTGAACCTTTCCGGTCACGGTGCTAGGCCCTTTCCGGCCGATGTTCGATGATCAGCCGACGGCGCCGGACGCACGAGCCGCCGCTGGAAGCCCGGCGGCGCCCGGGGTTTCCTCGGGCATGGTCCAGGGAAGTCCTTCGTGGCTGGTCGCGCAGTCCACCGCGTCTCTCCGGGCACTGCCGGACGGCACCCGGCGACGTCGCGGTGCGGCCGGGTGTTCGCTGTCGCGGCGTCCCCTCGGCCTTCGGCAGGGGTGCCTCCCCCCGCCTTGCGAGGGCCCCGCGGCCTGGGCGGATCGGGCCGCAGTCCCCGGGAGCCGGGAGGGATCCCACGCATCGGACGCCGCGCGCATCGGCAAACCCTTCCGGTCAAGGCAGTATCCACTCAAAAGGCTGGACATTCTCCATACCAAACGGGCATCTGCCCGGTGACACGCCGCTCGGGCCCCTAGGATTCCCTCTAACACCTCACCGGTCTCATTCGACAGGAACCCCATGAGCGACACATCCTCCCCCTTCGGCTTCGAGCTCGTGCGGCGTGGGTACGACCGCGGTCAGGTGGACGACCGCATTACCAAACTCGTCGCCGATCGTGACAGCGCTCTCGCGCGGATCACCTCTCTGGAAAAGCGCATCGAGGAGCTGCACCTCGAGACGCAGAATGCCCAGTCCCAGGTCAATGACGCGGAACCGTCGTACGCAGGACTGGGTGCGCGTGTCGAGAAGATCCTGCGGCTGGCCGAGGAGGAGGCGAAGGACCTGCGTGAGGAGGCCCGTCGCGCCGCCGAGCAGCACCGGGAGCTCGCCGAGTCCGCCGCACAGCAGGTGCGCAATGACGCGGAGGCGTTCGCGTCCGAGCGCAAGCAGAAGGCCGAGGACGAGGGCGTAAGGATCGTCGAGAAGGCCCAGAGCGAGGCCAACTCGCTGCGCGCCGACGCGCAGAAGGACGCGCAGTCCAAGCGCGAGGAGGCCGACGCGCTCTTCGAGGAGACCCGCGCGAAGGCCGCCCAGGCCGCCGCGGACTTCGAGACGAACCTCGCAAAGCGCCGTGAGCAGTCCGAGCGTGACCTGGCGTCGCGTCAGGCGAAGGCGGAGAAGCGCCTCGCGGAGATCGAGCACCGTGCCGAGCAGCTGCGTCTGGAGGCGGAGAAGCTGCGTACGGACGCGGAGCGCCGCGCCCGCCAGACGGTGGAGACCGCGCAGCGGCAGGCCGAGGACATCGTGGCGGACGCCAATGCGAAGGCCGACCGTATCCGCAGCGAATCGGAGCGTGAGCTGGCGGCGCTGACGAACCGTCGCGACTCCATCAACGCCCAGCTCACCAACGTCCGGGAGATGCTGGCCACGCTGACCGGTGCGGCCGTCGCGGCGACCGGTGCGCCGGACGACGAGCCGGTCTCGCGCGGCGTCCCGGCCCAGCAGACCCGCTGACGCCCGGCCGTACGTTTCGCCCGTGCCCGGCGCCCCAGGAGGGGTGCCGGGCACGGGCGTTTGCGTCCTCAGAGCGCCCGCAAGCCGTCCAGGCGCTTTCCGGCCATTCTGGGGGCGGGGAATCGTACCGTTTCGTTAGCCAAACCCGGTGGCGTATGCCTTCGCGCACCTTTAGCGTGAACACATGATCGAGATCGAGGGCCTCACCAAGCGCTTCGGCGCCAAGGTCGCCGTGGACCATCTCTCGTTCCAGGTCCGGCCGGGGGTCGTCACCGGCTTCCTCGGGCCCAACGGGGCGGGGAAGTCGACGACGATGCGCATGATGCTGGATCTGGACAACCCCACCAGTGGGACGGTCCGGATCGACGGCAAGCACTACCGGGACCTTCAGGAACCGCTCAAGTACATCGGCGCACTGCTCGACGCCAAGGCGATGCACGGCGGGCGCACCGCTTACAACAATCTGCTCTGTCTCGCCCAGGCGAACCGGATCCCGGGCAGCCGGGTGTCCGAAGTCCTCGATCTCGTCGGTCTGACCGCGGTCGCCAAGAAGAAGTCCAAGGGATTCTCCCTGGGTATGGGGCAACGGCTGGGAATCGCCTCGGCACTGCTCGGTGATCCCCGGGTGCTGCTCTTCGACGAGCCTGTCAATGGGCTGGATCCCGAGGGAATTCACTGGATCCGCAATCTGATGAAGCTGCTCGCGTCCGAAGGCCGGACGATCTTCGTGTCCTCGCATCTGATGAGCGAAATGGCCCTCACCGCGGACCATCTGATCGTCATCGGGCAGGGCAAGCTGCTCGCGGATACGTCGATGGCCGATTTCATTCAGCAGAACTCCCGGAGTTTTGTGCGGATGCGCTCGCCGCAGCAGGAACAGCTGCGGGATGTGCTCCATGAGCGGGGCCTCACCGCGATCGAGGCGGGCAACGGCACGCTGGAGATCGACGGCGCCACCGCCGAGAAGCTCGGTGAGCTGGCCGCGGAGCACCGCATCGTGCTGCATGAGCTGAGCGCCCAGCGGGCTTCGCTGGAGGAGGCGTTCATGCAGATGACGGCGAGCGCCGTGGAGTACCACGCGCAGCCGACCGTAACGGGAACCGGTGCCCCGCAGTGGGCCCCGCGCGACAAGGGAGCCTGACCATGGCAGCGGCATCCGCCGTCCTCCAGTCCGAATGGACCAAGATTCGCACGGTGGCCTCCACCACCTGGACCCTGGCAGCAGCGTTCCTGGTGACGGTCGCCATGAGCGCCGGGATCTGCGCGCTGATGGCCGGAAGCATGGAGGACCAGTCCCAGGCCGAACGGGCCACCTTCGACCCGACGCTGGTGAGCTTCTCCGGGATGGTGCTCGGGCAGCTCGCGATGGTCGCCTTCGGCGTGCTGGTGGTGAGCACCGAATACAGCTCGGGGATGATCCGCACCTCGCTCGCGGCGGTGCCGCAGCGTGCCACCTTCCTGTTCAGCAAGATCGCCGTGGCGGGACTGCTGGCACTGGTGGTGGGCCTGGCGACGAGCTTCCTCGCCTTCTGGCTCGGGCAGGCTCTGCTGGGCGAGCACGGCACCAGCCTCGGCGAGGAGCACGTGCTGCGGGCGGTGGTGGGCGCCGGACTCTACATGGCCCTGATGGCGGTGTTCTCGATGGGCGTGGCGGCGATGCTGCGCAGCTCGGTCCTGTCGCTCGTCATCCTGATGCTCTTCTTCTTCCTGCTCTCCGGGGTCCTGACGCTTGTGCCGTATGCGAAGGACGTGGCCAAGTACTTCCCCGACCAGGCCGGCTCCAAGATCATGCAGGTGCTGCCGGACGCGATGAACAGCGATCCGGCGCCGTACGGGCCCTGGGGCGGTCTCGGCATCATGGTGCTGTGGGTGGTGGCGGTACTGCTCGGCGGTTACGCGGTGCTGAAGACACGCGACGCGTGACCGAACCGTAAGCCTTGGCCGGAACCGTCAAGGGCTGGATATCCTCCTAACTCTTACGGGGGTCGTGCGGCCTGCTCCGGCCCGGGCCCCGACGACCTGACCTGTCGATGGGGCTGGAGAATGATCGAGGCGATCGGCCTGACGAAGCGCTACGGCGCCAAGACGGCCGTGCACAACCTGTCCTTCCAGGTGCGGCCCGGTGCCGTGACCGGTTTCCTCGGCCCCAACGGCTCGGGCAAGTCGACGACGATGCGCATGATCGTCGGCCTGGACAAGCCGACGTCCGGCCAGGTCACGATCGGCGGCCATCCCTTCCGGCAGCTGCCGAACGCGCCCCGGCAGGTCGGCGCGCTGCTGGACGCCAAAGCCGTGCACGGGGGACGGAGCGCGCGCAGCCATCTGCTGTCGCTCGCCCAGCTCGCCGGAATCCCGGCCCGCCGGGTGGACGAGGTGCTCGGCGTCGTCGGCCTCCAGCACGTCGCGAAGCGGCGTTCCGGTGACTTCTCGCTGGGCATGGGGCAGCGGCTCGGTATCGCCGCTGCCCTGCTCGGCGATCCCCAGGTGCTGCTCTTCGACGAGCCCGTCAACGGACTGGATCCCGAGGGCATCCTGTGGGTCCGCAATCTGATGAAGTCGCTGGCGGCCGAGGGGCGCACGGTCTTCGTCTCCTCGCACCTGATGAGCGAGATGGCCCTCACGGCCGACCGGCTCATCGTGATCGGGCGCGGTCAGCTGCTCGCGGACATGAGCGTCAAGGACTTCATCGCGGCGAATTCGGCCGGCTTCGCCCGGGTGCGTACGCCCGACGCCGAGCCGCAGCAGCGGGAGAAGCTCACGGCCGTGCTCAGCGAGGCCGGTGCCCAGGTCATGCCGGAGAAGGACGGCGCGCTGCGGGTGATGGGACTCGCGCTCCCCTCGATCAGCGACCTGGCGCACGGGGCGGACGTCCGGCTGTGGGAGCTGTCGCCGCACCAGGCCTCGCTGGAAGAGGCGTACATGCGGATGACGCAGGGCGCCGTGGACTACCGCTCGACGGACGACCAGAAGGCCGGGCTGATGGAGCTCCAGCCGCCCGGCTTCCTCCCGGGCGCGGAGCCGGCGGTGGTTCCGGATGTGCCGCAGCAGGGCTGGTACGCCCCGCCACCGCCCGGACAGAACCCGTATATGACAGAGCCCGCGCCAGGCGCACCCGCGGCGCCGTCGGCACCTCCGGCGGCACCCTCAGCCGCACCGGCACCCGCCGCGGCTGAGGCACCGGCGGCAGCAGCGCCGGCGCCGCCCGCCGAGCACTCCACCGCTCCGATCAAGCCCGAGGACGCCCGATGACCGCCCCCGCCCCGTACGAGCAGCCGGGCGCCGCCTACGCCTCACCCATTCCGGTGCGCAGGGCCCACCTCGGTGACGCCCTCGCCTCCGAGTGGACCAAGATCCGGTCCGTGCGCTCCACCGTGTGGACGCTCGGCGTGATGATCCTGCTGATCACCGGCTCGGCTCTGGCCATCGGTGTACTCGCGTCGGGCGTGGGCAACGAGGGCGGCGTGGAGGAGGAGGCGTCGGCCCTGGGCTTCGGCTTCTTCGGTGTGCTGCTGGGCTCGCTCTGCGTCATCACCCTGGGCGTGCTCACCATCGCGTCCGAATTCGGCACGGGCATGATCCGTACGACCCTGACGGCCTGCCCCACCCGGGAACGGGTGCTGTCCGCCAAGGCGATCGTGCTCTTCACGCTCGTCTTCGTCATCACGACGCTGGCCTCAGCCCTCGCCGGGGCGATTCTGTCCGGTCTGGTGAACGCGCCTTCGGCCGACGCCGGCGAGTGGCTGCGCTCGACGGTGGGCGTCGGCGCGTATGTCGGGCTGCTCGGACTGCTCGGGCTGGCGCTCGGCACGATCATCCGCCACTCGGCCGGTGCGATCACCGTCATGATCGGCGTGATGCTGCTGCCCCTGGTCGCGGCCATGTTCATGTACTCCGAGCGGCTGGCGGGCCTCCAGGGCTGGCTGCTGCGCTATTCCATCCCGAGCCAGATCGTGGCGCTCTACGGTGACCTCGGCCCCGGCGGTCCCCACGGCTGGGACTCTCTGTGGATCATGCTCGGGGTGACCGCCGTCGCCCTGGCCGGCGCCTACTCGAGCCTGCACAACCGCGACGCCTAGGCCGTGTCTGAGAACTCCCGCCTGGCTCGCGACGTCCGGGCGGACGACACACCCTGAGCTCAGTACCGAGGCGCGTTACGGGACCGCTGCACCCTCGAGGTGCGGCGGTCCTTCGCGTTCCAGCACGCCTTGTGCCAGTGACGGCGGTCGTCCACTCCCCCGTGCTCCGGCCAGGCCACCACGTGGGGCACCCCCGAGGGGATCTCCTGATCGCACCCGGGACAGCGGTAGCGCTTGCCGACGGAACTCGCCCCGGCCACATGGCGCACCCACCAGTCCTCGCCCTGCCAGCTCTCGGTCTGCTGCACCCCGCCGTAGCGGGTGCCTGTGTCACCGGCGCGGTCAGTCGGCTTCTCGCCGCCACGGGGGCGGTTGCGGCGCGGGGACACGTAACACCTCATGGGACAGACCGGACGTTGCCCTTCCAGCCTACGGGCCATACGGGTGGGTAGGCGCCCCGTACGGCGCGGTAGGTCCGGTACCCACAAGGGTCAGTTACCGGAAAATCGCAACAACTTCTCGCGTGGCCGTGCCTTTGGCACGTGTCAGACGTTATTGCCCGTGTGGGGGGAATGCCGCGTCGGCCGCAAGGAGGCATAAGGCGATGCGCGTTGGAGCATTTGTACTGGCGGCCCAGTTCCCGGGCCAGGGACATGGGGAGGCGCTGCACCGGGCGGTGCGGTCGGCGGAGGCCGCCGAAGCGGCGGGGCTCGACGCGGTGTGGCTCGCCGAGCACCACTTCGTGCCGTACGGGGTGTGCCCATCGGCGGTGACCCTGGCCGCGCTGCTGCTCGGCCGCACCGAGCGGATCCGGGTGGGCACGGCGGTGAGCGTACTACCCAACACCCATCCGGTGGCCCTCGGCGAGCAGGCGGCGCTGCTTCATCTCACCTCAGGAGGACGCTTCTCGCTCGGTGTGGGCCGGGGCGGCCCCTGGGTCGATCTGGAGGTGTTCGGGTCCGGACTCAAGGCGTACGAGCAGGGCTTCACCGAGTCGCTCGACCTGCTGCTGCGCTGGCTGCGCGACCCTCGTGTGGCCGCCGGCGGTGAGCGGTTCGCCTTCCGCGAGGTCCCCGTCGTCCCGCGCCCGGACGAGCTGCTGGACGGTGACGGTGGGACCGCCGAGGGACCAGAGGTCGTCGTGGCCTGTACGTCCCCGGGCAGCGTCCGGCTCGCCGCCGAGCGCGGGCTGCCGATGCTCCTCGGTATGCACTGCGGCGACGAGGACAAGGCGGAGATGGTCGCACTGTGGCGCAGGCACGCGCGCGCCGCCGGACACACGCCGGAGCACATCGCGCGCGCCGGGCATGTGTCGGCCGGGGTGGTCCAGATCGCCGATGGCCGCGAGGAGGCGGAGGAGACCCTGATGAAGGCCATGCCGGGGTGGCTGAAGAAGGGCCTCGACGCCCATGTCACGGTTGACGGGCGCCAGCGCTCCATGCGGGACCCCGTGGCGTACACCGAACTGCTCTGCGGGCTGCACCCCGTGGGCACCCCGAAGCTGGCCGCCGACCGGCTGGCGGCGACCGCGGAGCGCACCGGCATCAGCCGCTTCGCGCTGCTCGTAGAGGGTTCCGGCGATCTGGCCACGACGGAGGAGAACGTGCGCCGGCTGGGCGCCGAGGTGCTCCCACTACTGGTCTGAGGGTGCGGGCCGTGTGTCGCATACGGCCCGCACTCCCCGCGTCGCCAGCCCGTCCTTCTGGCGAATGCTGCCGCTCCGGAAACCGTGGATCCCGTGGACTCCGCGGTTTCCGTGTTCCTGGTGGTTCTGGTGGTTCCTGTGGTGCGGAGCGGCAGCAAAGGGCATCAGCAGTCGCGCAGTTCGGGCGACTGATTGAGCAGCTGGGCCCGGGCGGAGGTGAAGCGGGCAAGCCGCTCATCCACGGACGGGTCCAGCGGGAACACCGCGACGCGGTGGCAGTTCTGGAATGCGAGCCGTACCCCGAAGTGCCGCTGAAGGGCCCCCCGGATGGCGTCACTCGCAAGTGCGCGCAGCAGCTGACCACGTGCCTGCTCGTCCGGCGGCGGCGTCTGGTTGTCGGCGAAGTCGCCGCCGTCCACCTTCAGCTGAGCCACCAGAGAGCTGATCATCTCCCATGCGAAGGGCAGGGAGGTCCGGACGCAGTCGACGAAGGCGGCTTCGTCGACCTCGCCTCGCTCGGCCTGTTCCAACAGCGCCGGTGAGACGTCGAGCGACATGGGTTCTCCTCTCGCGACCCCGGGGAGGCCGGGGTCTTACGGGCAGGGAAGCAGGAGGACCTGCCGACCGGACTGACCGGCATTGACCGCATGTGGCCGATCATGACGACGCAGAGTGCGCGGCCGACAACCTCCTGCTTCCACGTTAGGCGTGCTGCCTGGTCCGCACCAGGAGAATGGGAACACAACCGGCCAATAACGTAAGGGGACAAGAGGGGCGCCCCGTAGGGACTCGCACGAACGTGACTCAGGGGAGGCCAGAGGGCGGCCGCAGGGAGGACCGTGCGCGGCCGGAGCGAAAGCGGAGGAGGACCGGAGAGAAATCTCCGGCGTACCGGGGACGGCCGGCGCGGGACCCGGAAGGCGGGCCGCTGGGGGAAACCGGAGAGGCCGGGGCGCCCGGGGGCGGAATCGCGCGGGGGCCGGTACGTCGAGTAGCGTTGCCGACCATGCGTCTCGTCATCGCCCGCTGCTCCGTGGACTACGCCGGCCGGCTCACCGCCCATCTGCCCTCCGCACCCCGGCTGATCCTGATCAAAGCCGACGGCAGCGTCTCCATCCACGCCGACGACCGCGCGTACAAACCGCTGAACTGGATGTCCCCTCCCTGCTCGTTGAAGGAGGGCTCCGAGGGCTCGGAGCACGTCTGGACCGTGGTGAACAAAACGGGCGAGAAACTGATCATCACCATGGAGGAGATCCTCCATGACTCGTCCCATGAACTCGGTGTGGACCCGGGGCTCATCAAGGACGGCGTGGAAGCGCATCTCCAGGAGCTCCTCGCCGACCGCATCGAGACGCTCGGCGAGGGTTACAGCCTGATCCGCCGCGAGTACCCCACGGCCATCGGCCCGGTGGACATCCTCTGCCGCGACTCGGACGGCACCACCGTGGCGGTCGAGATCAAGCGGCGCGGTGAGATCGACGGGGTCGAGCAGCTGACGCGCTATCTGGAGCTGCTCAACCGCGACCCTCATCTGGCCCCGGTCCGCGGTGTCTTCGCGGCCCAGGAGATCAAGCCCCAGGCCCGGGTGCTCGCCACCGACCGGGGCATCGGGTGCGTGGTGCTGGACTACAACGCCATGCGCGGCATCGAGGACGACAAGCTCCGCCTGTTCTGAGAACAGGGCCTGGCAACAGGCGAACCAGGCGGAGCGATCCGCGGGAGCTGTGCCGCGTCCTACGCGGCCGGGGTCTCCGCGGAGCCCTCGGCCGCCCCGTCGCTCCCGGAGTCGCCACTGGCCGAGCCCCCGTTCGCCGTACCGGCGGTCGTGCCGGTGGTCACGCCGCCCGTCGACTGCGATCCGGATGTCGTGCCCGCGGTCGACGGGGACGGCGAACCGGTGCCACCGGTCGACGGGGACGGCGAACCGGACGTGCTCCCGGACGGCGAGGGCGAACCGCTGCCGCCCGTGGCCGAAGGTGACGGCGAACCGGACGTGCCTCCGGACGTGTGCCCACCGCCCGACGTCGAGCCACCGCCGCCCGAGGTCGTACCGCCGTCGGACGACGAGGGCTCCCTGCCCCGTGTCGACGTAGGGCCGGGCGAGGCACCCCCGCCTGGGCGAGTCTCCGGCGACGGCTCGGGTTCGGCCGGCTGTGCCGCGTCGTCGGTGCCGCTCGGGCTCGGTGTGGCGTCGCCGGCCGGCTGATCCCCGATCAGACCCTCAATGGTGCCGTCCGTGCCGTCACCGGTGGCCGGCTGCTCGTTGGTCACCCGGTTCGCGGGCTGGTCGCCGTCGGAGGCCGCGGTAAGGGTGACGGCCGTGCCGAGCACCGCGACCAGCAGCGCGCCCGCACCCGCGGCGAGCGCGTTGCGGCGGGCACCGGACAGAATCGTGCGGCGCCCCGCGGCAGCTCCCGAGGGGGCCTGGTCCCTGTGGGTGACCAGCGCCTCCGTCGACGGCGCCGACGGCTGTCCCTTGCCCGGCTTCAGCAGGGCCACGGATCGGTTCGGGGCCGCGGACTCGCCCTCACGCGCGTGGGGGGTCTCCTCGTCCGCCGTGTGCGCGGCGCTGCGGGCGCGGTCCGAGACCAGGGCCAGCGCGCGGCGCCCGGCCACCGTCCCGCTCTTGTCGGCGAGCGCGCCGCGCAGCCCGATGGACGCTTCGAGTGCGGCGCGTGCCCGCTCCAGACTGCCCGAGCAGAGGGCGAGCACACCCAGCTCATGGTGGAAGTACGCCTCTTGCGCGACCTCGCCCGCGATACGGGCCGCTTCCTGGCCGGCCCGCAGGGACCGTTCCCAGGCTGCCCAGTGCAGCCCCGCGGCGAAGGCCGGTGAGGCGCTGCGGGCGGCGAGCACCGCCACCGCCGCGTCTGCCTCGTCGCCCTGCTGCACCAGGAGGGTCATCGACACCAGGATGGCGTCGGCTTCGGCCACCACCCGGTCGGGTACGACGGAGGGGTGGGCGGCCCACCAGGCATAGTGCTGCGCCGCGGTACGGGCCCGGTCCACCGCGCCCTCGGCGTAACCGGCGGCCTCCAACTGGGCGATGACGCCCGCTGCCAGCCGGTAGCGCGGGCCGACGGGTGTCAGCAGTCCGCAGTGCTTCAGTTCGCCGATGGCGGCGTCCGCGTGGGTGTCGCCGACGAGCGCCGGCAGATGGGCCTGGTGCGGCACCTCTCCGCCGAGAGCGACGGCGAAGCGCAGGGTCTCGCGCGCGGATTCGCTGAGCCGGGAGGCGAGCAGCGGGGCGGGGGCGGCTGCGTCGCCCAGGCCCGGCAGCGGGGTGGGGTGGACGGCGGCGAACACGTTGTCGTCGTCGCTGACGCCGTCCTCGCCGTCCGCGTCCTCCAGGTCGGGGCCGGGGACGCTCTGGGCGTCCCGTTGCCGAAGCAGTGCCCCGGCCTGGACGAATCGCAGCGGCCTGCCTTCTGCCTCGAACCAGAGGTCACCCGCCCAGTTGGCCTCCTCGTCGGTGAGCGGACGCTCCACCATGCGCTCCAGCAGCTCGAGCGCGGTGCCGCGGCCGAGTCCCGGGAGGAAGACCTCTTCGAGCGCCGATTCGGCCGAGGGCGCGGGGACCTCGGGTGTCACGGCGACCAGGTAGGCGCATTCGGGTGTGGCGTCGAGCAGTTCGTCGAGCGCGCTGCCGCCGAATTCGAGGTCGTCGATGACGACGACGGCGCCTATCTCGCGGACCAGTTCGAGCAGTCGCGTCCGGTCGGGGCGGCGCAATGGCGCGTCGTGGACCACGGCGAAGAGTTCATGGAGCAGCTCGGTGGGTGTCCGGCCGTGGCCGGAGAGCCGGACGACACCGTCGGGGGCGAGGTTCGCGCAGTCCTCGGCGACCTGATCGATGAGCGTGGACCGGCCGGATCCCGCCGGTCCGGTGAGCCGTACCGAACGGCCCCGGCCGAGCAGTCGTACGAGCCGCTCGCGCGGTTCGTCGCGTTCGAGCAGCGGTACGGCCGGGGCAGGGGGTCCCGCGGGCTCCGGGGGCTGCGCGGCGCGGCGCTGCTCTTCGCGTGCAGCGTCGCTGCGCCGGGGGGCGCGGTGGAAGCCGGCGGAGAGGGAGGTCTGGTCCCCGGGTGGGCAGGGTTCGATTTCGCTGCCGTCGAGGGGATTGACGGTGAGCAGGAGGTCGCCGGCGACGAGCTGGACGGTCCGTACGGGGGCGGGTGCCTTCTGGGCGAGCTCGGGGGCGATCGCGTCGCGCGGGGGCCGCTGCGGGGCGGCGGTCCCGTGGCCGCCGTCGCCGGTGCCGACATGGTCGGTGCCGACGCTGTCCGCGTAGTCGGGATTGCCGCTGTCCGCGTTGTCGGGATTGCTGGTGTCCCCGGTATTGCCGGCGCTGTTGATGCGCTGGCCGTGCTCCTGCGACCTCTGGTGTATCGGGTCCACGGTTCAAGCCCCCCAGATGGCGTCTCGTGCGGAAGTCCCTAACGGTCTGTCTGCACGTGCTCCGCTCGTTTCCGGTTCGGTGCCTGTCGGTGCCTTGTGCCGTGCCCGGAAGGGTCACGGCACATGTCGCAGGGGTTGCGCGCCGGCAGCCGGCCGAACCCAAGACCGTCGGAAATTATCGCGGAACAGCGACGTCCGCAGGACGCCGGGAGGTCACGGTCTAGTGAGGATTGTGCGTCCCCGCTCCGCGTGGCGGCGGGAAACCGGACCGGCTCAGACGCGAGGCAGGGACTCCGCGGCGATTCCGCCCTCGATGGCCAGGATCCGGTGCAACCGGGTGGCGACGAGAAGCCGCTGCATCTGCGGGGGCACACCGCGCAGCACGAGCCGCCGGCCGCAGCGGCCCGCCCGTCTGTGCGCGCCCATGATGACCCCGAGGCCGGTGGCGTCCCAGGATTCGAGATCGCTCAGGTCGAGCACGAGGTCACCGACTCCGCGGTCGACCGCCGCGTGCAGGACCGTACGGGCGTCCGCCGCGCTGCGGACGTCGAGGCGGCCCCCGACGACCAGCTCGGCATGGTCGCCCCTGATGTGCATATGCGCTCCCCGAGAGTGCGTGGGTCCGTCAGATCTCTCTGCTGTCCTGTGCCGTGCCGCGCGGTGGCTGCTGCGCCGTCCGCACGGTCCTGTGCCGTGTCGCCGTCCGCAGGACCGCCGAGTGACCGTCCACGGATTTTGTTTTGCAATAACTGACTGCCGTACAGGCAGAGTAGTTGCCGTCTGTAAGCGAACCGATACCCAATTCACCCAGGAGGGTGAAGGCGCACAGGACCGTGCGGTCGGTCGCCCGATCAGTACGTGTAGAAGCCTTGCCCGCTCTTGCGGCCGATGTCACCCGCGTCCACCATCCGGCGCATCTGCTCCGGCGGCGCGAACTTCTCGTCCTGGCACTCGGTGTAGATGTTGCTGGTCGCGTGCATCAGGATGTCGATGCCCGTCAGGTCGGCGGTCGCCAGCGGGCCCATGGCGTGGCCGAAGCCGAGCTTGCAGGCGATGTCGATGTCCTCGGCGGTCGCCACGCCCGATTCCTGCAGCTTCGCAGCCTCGACCACGAGTGCCGAAATCAGTCGGGTGGTGACAAAACCGGCGACGTCCCGGTTCACGACGATGCAGGTCTTGCCCACGGACTCGGCGAACTCACGAGCGGTGGCGAGGGTTTCGTCACTGGTCTTGTAGCCGCGCACGAGCTCGCAGAGCTGCATCATCGGCACCGGCGAGAAGAAGTGCGCACCGACGACCCGCTCCGGACGCTCCGTCACCGCGGCGATCTTCGTGATCGGAATCGCGGAGGTGTTCGAGGCGAGCACGGCGTCGTCCCGTACGAGCTTGTCGAGCGCCCGGAAGATCTCGTGCTTGACCTCGAGCTTCTCGAAGACCGCCTCCACGACGATGTCCACGTCGGAGACCGCGTCCAGGTCGGTGGTCGTGGTGATGCGCGCAAGCGCCGCTTCGGCTTCCGCCGCGTCAAGCCTGCCCTTGGCGACAAAACGGTCGAACGACGCCTTGATGCCGTCGGTGCCACGGGTCAGCGCCTCGTCGGTGACATCGCGCAGCACGACCTCCCAGCCCGCCTGGGCGGATACCTGCGCGATCCCGGACCCCATGAGTCCGGCCCCGATGACGGCGAGCTTCCTGGCCACTGCCACACCCCTTAACACACGTGTATTTTTCGGCTCTCGGCCGGAGGTTAGCGCTCGTGAGGGGCCATGTGGCCGCGAAGAGATGCGCGTCACGTCTCAGATGACGGACATCACATCGGACAGGGTCACTCCAACGGGCGTACCGCGTACTCCAGCACCTTCCGCCCCAGCAGTTCCTCCATGTCGTCGAGGAGGCCGAGGGCTTCGCGCGAGACGGTGACGGCGTCCCGCCCGGCGCACATCTCGCGTCCGATCCACCCCATCAACGTGCTGTGGATCCACGCGAGCTGACCGGCGACCAGGCCGGGCAGCTGGTCGCCAGAAGTGGCGCCGGCGTCCTCCCGGAGGGTCTCCGTCAGCTTCTCCAGCTCCTCCTGCTGGATCCGCCAGAGCCGGGAGCGCAGGGCGGGGGCGTTGTTGATCACCCGCATGAACGCGGTGTACCCCTCGAAGAGCCCGACGGTCGGCGACACGGCCTCGACCACCTCGCGCAGTTCGCGCAGCACCGCGGCACCGGCCGACTCCCCCTTGTGGCGGCCCCGCACATACCGCGAGAGGCGGTCGACGACACCCGCGCTGCGGTCGAAGAACAGGTCTTCCTTGGCGGGGAAGTAGTTGTAGACGGTGTTCACGGACACATCGGCAGCCTCCGCGATCTCCGCGATGGTCACGGCGTCGAATCCGCGCTCCAGGAAGAGCCCGGTGGCCATGTCCGAGATGTGCTGCCTGGTCTGCCGCTTCTTGCGCTCCCTGAGCCCTTCTGCCATGCACCCATCGTAACTTCGCTGCACCCACTTAAAACTTGGGGTCATTGCAAAGTTGCAGGGATTCTGTTTTTCTGGGGTCATGGCAATCATCAGTGCGGCCGGGCTCGCCCGGACCTTCCAGACCTCGAACGGCCCTGTGGAGGCGGTACGCGGGATCGACCTGTGTGTAGCGCCCGGCGAGATACTCGGCTTCCTCGGTCCCAACGGCGCGGGGAAGACGACCACGCTCCGCATGCTCACCACGCTGCTGCCGCCGACCGGCGGGGCCGCCACCGTCGCCGGCTGCGACCTCGTCCGTGATCCGGCCGGGGTGCGGCGCAGGATCGGCTACGTCGCCCAGTCCTCGGGTACCGATCCGCAGATCCGCGTACACGAGGAACTGGTCACCCAGGCGCGGCTGTACCGACTGCCGAAGGCGCAGGCCGCCGCCCGCGTCGAGGAAGTCGCGCACGAGCTGGAGCTGACCGCACTACTGGACCGGCCCTGCGGGGCACTGTCCGGTGGGCAGCGGCGACGGCTCGACATCGCCATGGCACTGACCCACCGGCCCGATGTGCTCTTCCTCGACGAACCGACCACCGGACTCGATCCGGGCGCCCGGGCCGCCCTGTGGCGGCTGGTCCGGCGGCTGCGCGACGACCACGGCACCACGGTCTTCCTCACCACGCACTACCTGGACGAGGCGGACGAGCTGTCCGACCGGCTGGTGATCGTCGACCGGGGCGTCGTGGCCGCGGAGGGCACACCGGCTGCGCTCAAGGAGCGCCACACGGGCTCGGCGCACGCCTCGCTCCAGGACACCTTCCTCGCCATCACCGGGCGCGGTGCCACTCCCGCCGACGTCACGCCCGTCGCCGTATAGCCGCCACCTCGGACCCCACCGCGCACGGCCCCCACGGCACCGCACGGTCGACACCGCACGCCTCCCACCGCACGCCCCGCACGGATCACCCTTCACGGAGTCGCCATGCTCGTCCATGACATCCTGCTGGTCTTCGGGCGCTATGCCCGCCAGACCCTTCGCTCCCGCTTCCAGATGCTCTTCGGCATGCTGATGCCCCTGCTCTACCTCCTGTTCTTCGGTCCGCTGCTGACCGGTCTGCCGCTCGGCTCCCCGGGTGACTCCTGGCAGGTGCTGGTCCCCGGACTCCTGCTGCAACTCAGCCTCTTCGGAGCCTCGTTCGCCGGATTCGCGGTGATCATCGAGAAGCAGTCGGGGGTGGTGGAGCGCATGCGCGTGACCCCTGTGAGCCGACTGGCACTCCTGCTCGGCCGGGCCCTGCGGGACACCGCGGTCTTCGTCTTCCAGGCGGTGCTGCTGGTGCTGGTGGCGGTGGCCCTGGGGTTGCGCGCGCCGCTCGGTGGCGTGCTCATCGGCTTCGGCTTCGTGGCGCTGTTGACCGTGTCGCTCGCGTCCCTCTCGTACGCGCTGGCGATGAAGCTGTCCACTCCCCAGGAGTTCGGACCGGTGATCAACGCCATCGCCATGCCGTCCATGCTGCTGTCGGGGCTGATGCTGCCGATGGCGCTCGCGCCGGGGTGGCTCGACGCCCTGTCCCACGTGATGCCGCTGCGCTATCTCGTGGACGCGATGCGCGACGCGTATGTGGGCACGTACACCTCCGCGTCGATGCTGTACGGGTTGCTCGTCGCGGCCGGCTTCGCGGCCCTCGCGCTGACGGCCGGGACCGCGGTGTTCCGCAGAACGGGCGGCTGAGCAGGCGCGGTGCGTTTCGCGAGCCAGGCGGGTTCTCGCGAACACGGCCTAGGCTGGCCCCATGGTCAATCTGACGCGTATCTACACCCGCACCGGTGACAAGGGCACGACGGCGCTCGGCGACATGAGCCGTACCGCCAAGACGGACCTGCGGATCTCGGCGTACGCCGACGCCAACGAGGCCAACGCGGTCATCGGCACGGCGATCGCGCTCGGGCAGCTTCCGGAGGAGGTCGTCAAGGTCCTGGTCCGGGTCCAGAACGATCTCTTCGACGTCGGCGCCGACCTGTCGACGCCGGTCGTGGAGAACCCCGAGTACCCGCCGCTGCGCGTGGAGCAGTCCTATGTCGACAAACTGGAGGCGGACTGCGACCGCTTCCTCGCGGACCTGGAGAAGCTCCGCTCGTTCATCCTGCCAAGCGGCACTCCCGGCGCGGCGCTGCTGCACCAGGCGTGCACGGTGGTACGGCGGGCCGAGCGCTCGACCTGGGCCGCGCTGGAGGTGCACGGCGAAACGATGAACGTGCTGACGGCGACGTATCTCAACCGGCTCTCGGACCTCCTGTTCATCCTCGCCCGGACGGCGAACAAGGAGATCGGCGACATCCTCTGGGTCCCGGGCGGCGAGCGCTGACCCGTCACACCGGTGGGGGCGGCCCACGCCACCCCCACCGGTGTGCCGGTCGCATCAGTCGCGGGGTCGCACGGTCATGGGGATGCGGTCGGCCTTCGGGACCGCCGAGGGCACCTGCTTGGGGCTGTGGCCGGGCACGGGCACCAGCTGCCACTTGGCGATGACGGTCGCGACGGCGATGACCGCCTCCGCCCACACGAAGGCGTCGCCGATGCACTTGCGGTTCCCGGCACCGAACGGGAAGTACGTCTTGCGGCCCACCTCCGACTCCCGCTGGCGCTCGGGCAGCCACCGGTCGGGGTCGAAGCGGTCGGGGTCCGCGAACAGCTCCGGGTCGCGGTTGAGGGCGTAGAGGCTGAAAGCGACCTCGGTGCCCGCCGGGAACGTGACCCCGGCCAGCTCGACGGGCTCGGTGGCACGGCGCATCAGCAGGGTGACGCCGTGCAGCCGGAACGCCTCTTCCAGCGCACGCCGTACACCGCTGAGCCGCGGCACGTCCGCGATCGTGACGGGACGGTCCCCGACGACCTCCCGTACCTCCGCAGCGAGTCGCTGCTCCGTTTCGGGACTGGCCGCGAGCTCGTGGAAGGTCCAGGACAGCATGGCCGTGGTGGTCTCGGCTCCGGCGAACAGGATCGTGCTGAGCTCGTCGCGGACCTCCGTGTCCGTCATGCCCTCGCTGCTCTCCGCGTCCTGGGCGGCGAGCAGCAGCGACAGGAGGTCGCCTTCGCTGTGGCCGGTGCGGCGTGCGGTGGCGACCACGTCGTCGATGACACTGCGGAGGTTGGCCGCCGCCGTGTCGAAGTCACGGTTCGCCCGGATCGGGAACCGGTCGAGGAACGCCGGTGACGCCGCCCGTATCAGCAGGTTCTTCAAAAGGACGGGCAGGTCGCGCCGTACGGCCTCGACGGCGGGCAGACCGATGTCCGTGGAGAACAGGGTGGAGGCCAGGGTCCCCACGGTGAACTCGGCCATCTCGTGCTCCACTTCGATCTCCTGACCGGGGGTCCAGGAGTCGGCCATGGCCTGCGCGTGCCGGGTCATGATCTCGGAGTACCCGGTGATGCGCTCCTGCGAGAACATCGGTTGCATCAGCCTGCGGTGCTTGCGGTGCACCTCACCGTCGGAGTTGGCCAGGCCGTTGCCCGCGAGCGGCCTCAACCGATCGAAGAAACGTCCCTTCTCGAAGCTGCGCGCCTTGCCCACCATCACCTCGTGAGCGAGCTCGGCCGAGGTGACCACGTACATCGGCATCGTCCCGAGGTCCACCCTCACCAGTTCCCCGTGCGAACGCAGCGACATCAGAAAGCCGAAGGGGTCGCGCCACAGCTTCAAGGCGTGCCCGAGCAGCGGAACCGCCCCGGGAACACGGGGAACTGACGACGCCGATGACACCGCTGACTCTGCCGATCGCAGCCCAACTGACACGGGGGGGGTCCTCTCTACAGGGTGTACCTGGGCGGTACGTGGGGGTGGTGGGCACCGCGGTGGCACGCGCCACCCGGTCGGACAGGAATCGTCTCTACCCAAGTGCGCGCGAGCGTAGACCAGTTACCGCGGGCACCGGCCCCGCGAGGGCCGGGGAGCAGCGGGAAGTATGCTGCGGGTCGCTGCCGACTCGTCACTGTGTGCGAAGGCGACAGTCCCCTGAAGACGATAGACGACAGTCCACTTCGGTACCCGCCGCTGCTTTCGGAGGCCCCGTGACCACCCCACACCACGACGGCACTACCACCAGCCCGCCACCCGGATGCCCGGCCCACGCCAGCGGGTGGGACGGGCTGCGCAGGCTGTACGGGCCCGAGGTGGAGGAGCCGTACGCGCTGTACCGGCAACTCCGCACGGAATACGGGCCGGTGGCCCCCGTGCTGCTCCCCGGCGACGTGCCGGCCTGGCTGGTACTGGGGCACTGGGAGAACCTGGAGGTCATGGGGTCGCCGCAGCGGTTCTCATCGGACTCCCGATACTGGCGGGTGAGCGCCGAGGGGCGGTTGGCGGAGGACTCCCCGCTGCTGCCGCTGACCGCGTGGCAGCCCCTGGTGGCCTTCACCGACGGTCCGGAGCACGCGCGCCTGCGCAGCGCCGTCACGGAGAGCCTGGAAAAGATCAGCGCTCATGGCACACGCCGTTACATCACGCGCTATGCCGACCAGTTGATCGACTCGTTCGGTCACAGGGGCCAGGCGGATCTGATGAGCGACTTCGCCCAGATACTCCCGGCGATGGTCGTGTGCCAGCGCTTCGGGATACCCGAGCAGGAGGCGCTGCGGCTCGGCACGGCCGTCCGCGACATGATCAGCGGCAGCACGACGGCGTTCGAGAGCAATCTGATCGTCGAGGAAGCCATGCGGGAGCTGGTCGCTCGCAAGATGGAGCATCCCGCGGAGGATTTCGCGAGCTGGCTGCTCAAGCATCCCTCCGGGCTCAGCCCGCAGGAGGTGGCCGAGCACCTGCGCCAGGCCCTGGTGGCGGCGATGAGCACGGTCAACCTGGTCGCGGGCACGCTGCGCAAGGTGCTCACCGACCGCAGGTTCCGTGGCAACCTCTCCGGCGGGACCATGACCCTGCCGGACGCGCTGGACCAGGTCCTGTGGGACGACCCGCCGCTGGCCGTGGTGCCGACCCGCTGGGCGGTGCGCGACACCACCCTGGCCGGCAAGCAGATCCGGGCCGGCGACATGGTGATGCTCGGCATCGCCGCGGGCAACGTCGACCCCGAGATCCGTCCCGACCTGAGCATGTCCGTGCACGGCAACCGCTCCCACCTGGCCTTCGGCGCGGGACCGCACCAGTGCCCCGGCATGGACATCGGCCGTGCCATCGCCGACACCGGGATCGACCGGCTGCTGACCCGCCTTCCCGACCTCGAACTCGCCGTGACCGAGGACCAGCTCACCGTGGTCGGCAGCTGGATGACCCGGGGCCTGACCAGCCTGCCCGTCCGGTTCACCCCGCTGAAGCCGACCCGTCAGGCCGCGGCGCCCGCCTCGGTCGTCGGGCCCGCCCTCCCCGCCGCCGTTCCTCCGCCGCCCCCGCCCCTGCCCGCACCGCAGCCCCAGCCGAAGGCGCGTGCGCGCTGGTTCGGATGGTTTCGGCACTGAAGCACGCTGACAGAGCGGGACAACAGAAGCGACGGAAAGAGAAAGGCCCCGGACCTCACAGCCGTGGTGCCGGCTGTGCGTTCCGGGGCCGCTGCTCGTACGCATCCGGTCCCTACGAGGCGTCCCGCACCGCCTCGCCCCGGGAACGCCCGCTGTCCGGGGCCTTCTTGGGCCAGAACGCGTAGCTCAGCGCGATCAGCCCGTGGATGCCCGCCGCCCGCCACGCGCCGTACATGCACTGCTGCAGCGACGTGGTCCTGGCCGGGTCGCCGACGTACCAGATGGCGAGCAGCAGCAACGCGGTGGCGACGGCAGCACCGATCAGGGTGCCCAGCCACAGCCTGCCTTCGTACCTGGCCCGCGCCATTCCGTGACGGGGCGGCTTCACGGGCGGCGGGCCACCGGCGAGGCGGTGTGCGGCGTGCCCGTCGAGCCACTTGATGGTGCGGTGGCCGTGGCCCACGGTGTAGCCGATGTAGAGCGCGGCGATCCCGTGCTTGAGGCTCGGGTCGGCACCGTTCCTGAGGTCGAGCGCGGCGACGACGAAGAGCAGGAGCTCAAGCGCCGGCTCGCACATCAGGATCGCGAGGCCGGTCCTCGGCAGCTTCAGCAGATAACGCGCCGCCAGGCCCGCTGCCAGCAGCACCCAGAATCCGACCTCACAGATCACGATCAACGTGACGACCACGGCAGTGCTCCCTCTCCTCGGCTCCGTTCCATCGTCGGCTCCGGGGCGGACCGTCTCGTCGGCGTGCTGGAGGAATCCCGGCTGCACCCTTCGATGTACCGGGGCAGGCCCGTGCTTCGTCCGACGGGCGGAGGCCCAGCCCGTACCCGCTCCCTAGGCTGGGGGCATGATTCCGGCGCCGCGGGCACAGCCTGTGCGCGCCCCAGGCTCTACGTGCTGAGATGGGTCCATGTGCCTGCCCGCATTCCCCCGGCCCCACCGCGATGACGTCCTCATCGCCGTGAGCGGCCTCGCCGGCGGGCTGCTGTTGTGGACGTTCGGGCTGCACAACTCCGCCGGGGTCGGACTCCTCAACGGGGCCTGGATCACGCTGGTCCCGCTCGTGACCATGGCCGGTATGGAGCTGTTGCGCCGGACCAGGCCGCGGACGGCCCTCACAGTGGGCACACTCGCGCTGGTCCTGGAACTGCTCACACCCGGCAACCTCGTGACTCTGCTGATGTTCACGGACCTCGTCTACGCGGCGGTCGTCTACGGATCGCCCTCGACGGCCAGGCGACTGCCCTACGCGACGGCCCTGGTCGCGATCGCCGCGACCATCGGGCTGCTCGCCTGGTACCGGGAGCCGTACGCCCTGATCCTCGGACTGATCATCGGGCTGGTGACGTTCGGCCCGGCGGCCACCGGCGCCCTGGTGCGCAACCACCGTGATGCGGCCGATGCCGCCCGGCTGCGCGCCGAGCAGACCGCGCTGCTCGCCGAGATGGACCGTACACAGGCGGTGAACGCCGAGCGGGCCCGCATGGCCCGGGAGCTGCACGATCTGGTGGCCAACCACCTCTCGGCGATCGCCATCCACTCCACCGCCGCGCTCTCCCTGGACAGGCCGGAGACCACCCGGCAGGCCCTCACGGTCATCCGGGAGAACAGCGTGGCGGGGCTCGCCGAGATGCGCCGCCTGATCGGGCTGCTACGTGACAGCAGCGGCGGCGCGGAACCAGCCGCCGCCCCCACCCTGGGGGCCATGGACACGCTGATCGCCCAGGCGGGTGCGAACGGCGAGGCGAGCGGGCTGCGGTTCACGCTGCACGACGAGCGCGACGGGGACGCGGCGCTGCCCGCGCCGGTGGAGCTCGCGGCGTACCGGATCGTTCAGGAGTCGCTGACCAACGCGCTGAAGCACGCCGGCGCCGGAGAGGTCACGGTGTATCTCGCGGGGGCGCCGGGGGATGCGCTGACGGTGATCGTGGACAGCCCCTTCGGGCTGCGCCCGGGGCCGCGGGCGCCTGGTTCGGGTGCGGGCCTGGTGGGGATGCGCGAGCGGGTGGCGCTGCTGGGCGGGGAATTCGAGGCGGGGCCGGTCGAAGGCCCGGCCGACGGTGAAACGAAGGTCTGGCGGGTGAGGGCGCTGCTGCCCATGGAGAAGGACAAGGAGCCGTCGGCGTGAACACCGTGATCCGTGTCGTCGTCGCTGAGGACCAGAGCGCCGTACGTGCCGGGCTGGTCCTGATCCTCGGCAGCGCCGCCGATATCGAGGTGGTCGCGGAGGCCCCGGACGGGGAGGAGGCGGTACGTCTGGCCCGGGAGCTGCGTCCGGACGTGGTGCTGATGGATGTGCAGATGCCCCGGCTCGACGGGGTGTCGGCGACCCGTCAGGTGGTCTCGGAGCGCCTCGCGGACGTGCTGGTACTGACCACGTTCGACCTCGACGAATACGTCTTCGGGGCGCTGCGGGCCGGGGCCGCGGGTTTCCTCCTGAAGAACGCAGAGGCCGGTGAACTACTGGCGGCGGTACGGACGGTGGCGCGCGGCGAGGGGCTGATCGCCCCCGCGGTCACCCGGCGGCTGATCGCCGAGTTCGGCGCCCCCACTCCCGTACGGTCGCCTGACGCGCCCGATCCCTCGGTGCTCGACGCCCTGACCCGGCGCGAGCGCGAGGTGCTGTCCTGCATCGGACAGGGGCTGTCGAACGCCGAGATCGCCGGTCGGCTCGATATGGCGGAGGCCACCGCGAAGACCCATGTGAGCCGTCTGCTGGGGAAGCTGGAGCTGCGCAGCAGGGTCCAAGCCGCCGTGCTGGCTCAGGAGTTGGGGATCTGACCAGCTGAGCCCCGCCCGGGCCCGTCCGAGCCCCGTCCGGGCGGACGGAACCACTCCGGGCCGTGGTCTGGACCTATTGACGATTGGTCCAGACCTTCCTACTCTCACCGCACAGCGCACATCGCGTGAGCCTCGCGGTGTGCCCGCACGGACACGAGCACCACCTCCCCCGGTCCGTCCGCACACTCGAGGAGCATCCCTTGAGCACGAGTTCCCCCCGCAGAACGCGCAGCACGCGCGGCACCCCCAGCAGAAGCGGCTTCCGAGCACGGTGTCTATCGAGGGCCACGGCGGGAATCACCGCCCTGCTGCTCCCGTTCGCCGCGCTGGTCGGGCTCGCCACCCCCGCCGAGGCGGCCACCTCCACCACCGCCACCTACGCCAAGACCCAGGACTGGGGCAGCGGCTTCGAGGGCAAGTGGACGGTGAAGAACACCGGCACCACGGCGATCACCTCATGGGCGGTCGAGTGGGACTTCCCCTCCGGCACCTCCGTGACCACCGCCTGGGACGCCGATGTCACCGGCTCGGGCACCCACTGGACGGCCAGGAACAAGAGCTGGAACGGCAGCCTCGCCCCCGGCGCGTCCGTCTCCTTCGGCTTCAACGGCGCCGGACCGGGCGCTCCGTCCAACTGCCGTGTCAACGGCGGCTCCTGTGACGGCGGCAGCGTCCCCGGCGACAGTCCGCCGTCCGCGCCCGGCACCCCGTCGGCGACCGCCGTCACCGACACCTCCGTGACACTGAGCTGGACCGCGGCCACCGACGACAAGGGCGTCAAGAACTACGACGTGCTCCGCGGCGGTACGAAGATCGCCACCGTCACCGGGCTCACGTACACCAACACCGGGCTCACGGCCGGAACGGACTACTCGTACACCGTCCGGGCCCGTGACACCGCCGACCAGACGGGCCCGGTCAGCGGCTCCCGCGCCGTGCGTACCACGGGCGGCGGCACGGATCCGGGACCCGACCCAGGCCCCGGTGGCAAGGTGAAGCTCGGCTACTTCACCAACTGGGGCGTCTACCAGCGCAATTACCACGTCAAGAACCTGGTGACCTCCGGTAGCGCGGCGAAGATCACCCACATCAACTACGCCTTCGGCAACGTCCAGAACGGCCGCTGCACCATCGGCGACTCCTACGCGGACTACGACAAGGCCTACGGCGCCGACCAGTCGGTCGACGGCGTCGCCGACACCTGGGACCAGCCGCTGCGCGGCAACTTCAACCAGCTCCGCAAGCTGAAGAAGGCGTACCCCCACATCAAGGTGCTCTGGTCCTTCGGCGGCTGGACCTGGTCCGGTGGCTTCCCGCAGGCGGTCCAGAACCCGGCCGCGTTCGCCGAGTCCTGCTACCAGCTCGTCGAGGACCCACGCTGGGCCGATGTCTTCGACGGCATCGACCTCGACTGGGAGTACCCGAACGCCTGCGGTCTGTCCTGCGACAGCAGCGGACCGGCCGCGTTCAAGACGATGATGCAGGCCATGCGGGCCAAGTTCGGTACGAACAACCTGGTCACGGCTGCCATCACGGCTGACGCGAGCAGCGGAGGCAAGATCGACAAGACCGACTACGCGGGCGCCTCTGCCTACTCCGACTGGTACAACGTGATGACGTACGACTTCTTCGGCGCCTTCGACGCGGACGGGCCCACCGCACCGCACTCGCCGCTCACCTCGTACTCCGGGATCCCGCAGGCGGGATTCAACTCGGCCGACGCCATCGCCAAGCTGAAGGCCCAGGGCGTCCCGGCCGGGAAGCTGCTGCTCGGCATCGGCTTCTACGGGCGCGGCTGGACGGGCGTCTCCCAGTCCGCACCCGGCGGCACGGCGACCGGCCCCGCGCCGGGCACCTACGAGCAGGGCATCGAGGACTACAAGGTGCTCAAGGCCTCCTGCCCGGCGAACGGCACGATCGCGGGCACCGCGTACGCCCACTGCGGCTCGAACTGGTGGAGCTACGACACCCCGTCCACGATCAACGGCAAGATGAGCTGGGCGAAGGGCCAGAACCTGGGAGGAGCGTTCTTCTGGGAGTTCTCCGGTGACACCACGAACGGCGAACTGGTCAGCGCCATCAACAGCGGCCTCGGCTGAGCGCTCCTGCGTCAGCCGACCCGTACCAGCGGGTGGTGCACCACATCGACGCGGTCGTCGTCCCCCACGACGGCGACCGCCGCCCGGTAGCCCGCACCGGCGTCGAGGTCCTCGAGCCGCACCGGAAGGTGCGGCTCGGGGCGTTCGCGCCACTCCAGCAGCCTGGCGGGAGCGCCCGGACCGGTGACCGTCAGTGCCGAGGGTTCCACCATCAGTCCGTCGCCGGTGGCCTTGAGCACGGCCTCTTTGCGCGCCCAGTAGCGGATGAAGGCGGCGGGGCGCTCCTCCGGGGCCAGCAGCTCCAGCTCGGCCCGCTCGGGTACGGAGAGCACGTCCAGGGGCAGGTCCCGGCCATCGGTGATCTCCTCGACGTCGACACCGACCGGACCGGCTGCCGTGAGGGCGACCATGACCCGCTGTCCCGAGTGGGAGAGCGAGAGCTCCAGCGAGGTCCCCGGCAGGGTCGGCTTCCCGTGCGGTCGGTCTCCGGGATCGGTGCAGTGCTTGCACACGGGGACGACGACGACCTCACGCGGGTCGAGGGACAGCTGCGCGCCGACCACCTGGCGGGCCAGCACATGCGCGGTCAGATAGAGCGCACGCGCCCCGTCCACGCGGAACTGGGCACAGCGTTCCCGCTCGTCGTCGTCGAGCAGATCGAGGAGTCCGGGCGCCCAGCGCGCCTCGGCGGACCAGACATGGCACTCCCCCGGCCCGACCGGCGCGATGTCAGCGGTCATCCCAGAAACCTCACGCAACGTTGACTCGCTGGCCGGGAGGCGCCGCCTCCAGCCAGGCGAGGAAACCGGTGAGCGCATCCTCGCTCATCGCCAGCTCCAGCCGGGTCCCCCGGTGCAGACAGGCCAGGATCACGGCGTCGGAGAGCAGCGCCAGCTCCTCTTCGCCCGCCGGCAGCCGGCGCGCCAGCACCTCGATCGCGGCGCGTTCCAGCACGCGGCGGGGGCGGGGTGCGTACGAGAACACCCGAAACCACTCGATCCGGTCCCCGCTGTAGCGGGCGACCCCGTATACCCAGCCCTTACCGGAGTGGTCGTCCTTCTCCGGCACGTTCCAGCGCAGGCTGCAGTCGAAGGTGCCGCCCGAGCGCTGGATCAGCCTGCGGCGCAGACCGAAGACAAACAGCCCGACCAGCACCAGCGCGACCACCAGACCGCTGACGAGCAGAGCGAGGACCATCTCCACCGACCTCCTCGTTTCGTCCCGTAGCGGTATTCGGTATCAGACCTGCGCCCTACACCTGCACGTGCATTGCCTCAGCCGCGACCCGGTCTGGAGAAGTCCAGCCTGGCCGCGGCTGAGGGTGGTACATGGTCTCGGAGCGCTAGTGCACCGCGACCGCGCGCAGCCGGACCTCGGCGCGCCGCTCGGCAGCAGCGTCGTCGTCCGCCTTGGCGCGCTCCAGCGCACGCTCCGCGCGCTGCTGGTCGATCTCGTCCGCCAGCTCGGCGATTTCCGCGAGCAGCGACAGCTTGTTGTCGGCGAAGGAGATGAAGCCGCCGTGTACAGCGGCGACGACCGTTCCCTCGCTGGTACGGATGGTCACCGGGCCCGACTCCAGCACACCGAGCAGCGGCTGGTGGCCGGGCATGACGCCGATGTCGCCGGACGTGGTGCGCGCGACGACCAGGGTGGCCTCGCCGGACCAGACCTTGCGGTCGGCGGCGACCATCTCGACGTGCAGCTCAGCAGCCAAGGGTGGCTCCTCGGGTCACCACCCAGCGGTTCCGCCGGGTGTTGGGTCATAAGTCTAGTAGGGCTCGGGCGCGGGAAACGCCCGGGCGTGTGCGAAGGGGGGCGGGACGGCACCCGCCCCCCTTCAAGAGTCAGCTCACCGTTACGTCAGCGTACTCAGGAGACGCCGAGGTCCTTCGCGTTGGCCTTGAGGTCCTCGAGGCCACCGCACATGAAGAACGCCTGCTCCGGGAAGTGGTCGAACTCGCCGTCGCAGATCGCGTTGAACGCGGCGATCGACTCGTCCAGCGGCACGTCCGAACCGTCCACGCCGGTGAACTGCTTCGCCGCGTGGGTGTTCTGGGACAGGAAGCGCTCGACACGACGGGCGCGGTGCACGACGAGCTTGTCCTCTTCGCCGAGCTCGTCGATACCGAGGATCGCGATGATGTCCTGGAGGTCCTTGTACTTCTGCAGGATCCCCTTGACGCGCATGGCGGCGGAGTAGTGGTCCTGCGAGATGTAGCGCGGGTCCAGGATGCGGGACGTGGAGTCCAGCGGGTCCACCGCGGGGTAGATGCCCTTCTCGGAGATCGGACGGGACAGAACCGTCGTCGCGTCGAGGTGGGCGAAGGTGGTGGCCGGCGCCGGGTCGGTCAGGTCGTCGGCGGGGACGTAGATCGCCTGCATCGAGGTGATCGAGTGACCGCGGGTCGAGGTGATGCGCTCCTGGAGGAGGCCCATCTCGTCGGCGAGGTTCGGCTGGTAACCCACCGCGGACGGCATACGGCCGAGCAGGGTGGACACCTCGGAACCGGCCTGGGTGAAGCGGAAGATGTTGTCGATGAAGAACAGCACGTCCTGCTTCTGCACATCGCGGAAGTACTCCGCCATGGTCAGACCGGCCAGGGCGACGCGCAGACGGGTGCCCGGGGGCTCGTCCATCTGACCGAAGACCAGCGCGGTCTTGTCGAGAACGCCGGACTCCTCCATCTCCGCGATGAGGTCGTTGCCCTCACGGGTGCGCTCACCGACACCGGCGAACACGGAAACACCCTCGTGCAGCTTGGCCACACGCATGATCATTTCCTGGATGAGGACGGTCTTGCCCACACCCGCGCCACCGAACAGGCCGATCTTTCCACCCTTGACGTACGGGGTGAGAAGGTCGACGACCTTCAGGCCGGTCTCGAACATCTCGGTCTTCGACTCGAGGTCCTCGAACTTCGGAGCCTTGCGGTGGATCGCCCAGCGCTCGGTCTCCTGGCCGTTCGCCTCGGGCTCGTTCAGCACCTCACCGAGGGTGTTGAACACCTTGCCCTTGGTGAAGTCGCCGACCGGGACGGTGATGCCCGCGCCCGTGTCGGTCACCGCGGCCTGGCGGACCAGACCGTCGGTGGGCTGCATCGAGATGGTGCGGACCACGCCCTCGCCGAGGTGCTGGGCGACCTCGAGCGTGAGCGTCTTGGTGGTGCCCGGGTTCGCCGGGTCCGGCACGTCGACGTTCAGGGCGTTGTAGATCTCCGGCATCGCGTCGACGGGGAACTCCACGTCGACGACCGGGCCGATGACCCGGGCGACGCGGCCAGTGGCCACGGCGGTCGGCTCAACAGTGGTGGTCATTAGTAGTCACTCCCCGCGGTCGCGTCGGCCAGGGCGCTCGCGCCACCGACGATCTCGCTGATTTCCTGGGTGATGTCGGCCTGGCGGGCCGCATTGGCAAGTCGGGTGTACGTGTTGATCAGGTCACCGGCGTTGTCGGTGGCCGACTTCATCGCCTTGCGCCGGGACGCGTGCTCGGACGCGGCGGCCTGAAGCAGGGCGTTGTAGATACGGCTCTCGACGTAGCGCGGGAGAAGGGCGTCGAGGACGTCCTCCGCCGACGGCTCGAAGTCGAACAGCGGGAGGATCTCGCTCTTCCCGCCCTCCGTCTCGGCTTCGCCGTTCCCGTCGAGGCTGAGCGGCAGCAGCCGGTTGTCCACCGGGGTCTGCGTCAGCATCGAGACGAACTCGGTGAACACGATGTGGAGCTCGTCCACACCGCCCTCGGCCGTGTCCTTCTCGATCGCCTCGATCAGGGGCGCCGCGACCGCCTTGGCGTTCGCGTACGACGGGTTGTCGGTGAATCCGGTCCACGAGTCCGCGACCTTCAGCTCACGGAACCCGTAGTAGGCCACGCCCTTGCGCCCGACGATGAACGTGTCGACCTCCTTGCCCTCCGCGCGCAGCCGCTCGGTGAGCCGGGCAGCCGCCTTGATGGCGTTGGAGGAGTAGCCGCCGGCCAGACCGCGGTCGCTCGTGATGAGCAGGACCGCGGAACGAGCCGGGGACTCGGCCTCCGTGGTGAGCGGGTGCTTGGTGTTCGACCCGGTCGCCACCGCCGTGACCGCGCGGGTCAGCTCGGTCGCGTACGGCGTGGAGGCCGCCACCTTGCGCTGCGCCTTGACGATGCGCGAGGCGGAGATCATCTCCATTGCCTTGGTGATCTTCTTCGTCGCAGTAACCGACTTGATGCGACGCTTGTAGACCCGGAGCTGGGCTCCCATGAGTCAGGTCCCTTCCGTCGTCACTTCGAGACGTTGACGGCGGCCGGGGCTTCCTCACCGAGCAGCTTGCCGTCCGACGTCTCGAACTGATTCTTGAAGGCGGCGATCTCCTCCGCGACCTTCTCGAGAGTGTCGTCGGACATCTTCCCGCCCTCACGGATGCTGGTCATCAGCGAACCGTGCTCGCGGTGCAGGTAGTCCAGCAGCTCGCGCTCGAAGCGGCGGATGTCCTCGACCGGAACATCGTCCATCTTGCCGGTGGTGCCGGCCCAGATCGAGACGACCTGGTCCTCGGTGGAGTACGGGGCGTACTGCGCCTGCTTCAGCAGCTCGACCATGCGCTTACCGCGCTCCAGGGCGGACTTGGACGCGGCGTCCAGGTCGGAACCGAAGGCGGCGAACGCCTCCAGCTCGCGGTACTGGGCGAGGTCCACACGGAGCCGGCCGGAGACCTGCTTCATGGCCTTGTGCTGGGCGGAGCCACCGACACGGGAAACCGAGATACCGACGTTCAGGGCCGGGCGCTGGCCGGCGTTGAACAGGTCGGACTCCAGGAAGCACTGGCCGTCGGTGATGGAGATGACGTTGGTCGGGATGAACGCCGAGACGTCGTTGGCCTTGGTCTCGACGATCGGCAGACCGGTCATCGAACCGGCACCCATGTCGTCGGAGAGCTTGGCGCAGCGCTCCAGCAGACGGGAGTGCAGGTAGAAGACGTCACCCGGGTAGGCCTCACGGCCCGGCGGGCGGCGCAGCAGCAGCGACACGGCGCGGTAGGCGTCGGCCTGCTTCGACAGGTCGTCGAAGATGATGAGGACGTGCTTGCCCTCGTACATCCAGTGCTGGCCGATGGCCGAACCGGTGTACGGCGCCAGGTACTTGAAGCCGGCCGGGTCGGACGCCGGGGCGGCGACGATGGTCGTGTACTCGAGGGCGCCGGCCTCCTCCAGGGCACCGCGCACGGACGCGATGGTGGAGCCCTTCTGGCCGATGGCGACGTAGATGCAGCGGACCTGCTTGTTCACGTCGCCGGAGCGCCAGTTGTCGCGCTGGTTGATGATCGTGTCGATGGCCAGAGCGGTCTTGCCGGTCTGACGGTCACCGATGATCAGCTGACGCTGACCACGGCCGACCGGGGTCATCGCGTCGACGGCCTTGTAGCCGGTCTCCATGGGCTCGTGCACCGACTTGCGCTGCATGACCGTGGGGGCCTGCAGTTCAAGGGCGCGGCGGCCCGAGGTCTCGATCTCGCCGAGGCCGTCGATCGGGTTGCCGAGCGGGTCGACCACACGGCCGAGGTAGCCCTCGCCGACGGCGACGGACAGCACCTCGCCGGTGCGCTGGACCGGCTGGCCCTCCTCGACACCGCTGAACTCGCCGAGAACGATGGCACCGATCTCGCGCTCCTCGAGGTTGAGGGCGAGACCGAGTGTGCCGTCCTCGAACCGCAGCAGTTCGTTGGCCATGGTCGAGGGAAGACCCTCGATCTTCGCGATGCCGTCGCCGGCAAGGCTGACCGAACCGACCTCCTCGCGCGAGGCCGCGTCCGGCTTGTACGCCTGGACAAAGTTCTCCAGCGCGTCCCGGATCTCCTCCGGCCGGATCGTGAGCTCCGCCATCTGGGTTCCCTGCTCTCCTTGTTGGGCCCGAAGTTTCTTTGGGGGTCTGGGGCTGTATCCCTCAGCGGCTTCGCCGCGGGACCCCCAGGAATCCTCTGCGGCCCAACCGGGCCGCTGTGCCATGCGTGTTTCTGTTGTGGCCTGGTCGCCTGTGGTGACCGGTCAGCCGCTGATACGGCGCTGCGCCTCGGCGATCCGGTCAGAGATCGTGCCGTCGATGACCTCGTCGCCGACCTGCACCGAGATCCCGCCGAGGACCTCGGGGTCCACGTCCAGGTTCAGGTGCATCTCGCGGCCGTACAGCTTCGCCAGCACGGCTCCGAGGCGCTGCTTCTGCTGGTCGCTCAGCGGCACCGCGGAGGTGACGACGGCGACCACGCGGTTGCGGCGCGACGCGGCGAGCTTGGAGAGGGACTCGAGTCCCTGTTCCAGGCTACGTCCCCGGGGCGCGGTCACCAGACGGATGACCAGGCGCGCGGTGACCGGGTTGGCCTTGCCACCCAGCAGCCTGCGCAGCAGGTCGCCCTTGGCGGCCGCCGTGGCGGACCGGTCGGTCAGCGCGGCCCGCAGCTCGGGGCTGGAGGCGACGATCCGGCCGAACCGGAACAGCTCGTCCTCGACGTCGTCCAGTGCCCCGGCCCGCTGGGCAGCGATGAGGTCGGCGGAGTTCGCCAGCTCCTCGATCGCGTCCACCAGGTCCCGGGACCGGGACCAGCGGGAGCGGACCATGCCGGAGACCAGGTCGACGGTCTCGCCGTCCACCTGACCGCTCAGCAGTCGCGCGGCCAGCTCGGCCTTGGCCTCGCCGGCCTGCGCCGGGTCGGTCAGGACCCGACGCAGCGACACCTCGCGGTCGAGCAGAGCGGTGACGGCGGCCAGCTCCTCGGCGAGCTTCGCAGCGTCGACCGACGTGTTGTCGGTCAGCGCGTCGAGACGCTCACGCGCAGCAGCCAGTGCCTCGCGGCTCGCTCCGTTCATCGGGCGGCCCCAGTCGACTCCGCCTTGTCCTCGAGCTCGTCGAGGAAGCGGTCGATGGTGCGGCTCTGGCGGGCGTGGTCCTCGAGGGACTCACCCACCAGCTTGCCGGCCAGGTTGGTGGCGAGCCTGCCGACGTCCTGGCGCAGCGCGGTGGCCGCGGCCTTGCGGTCGGCCTCGATCTGGGCGTGACCGGCGGCGACGATCTCCTCGCGCTGCCGCTGGCCTTCCGCGCGCATCTCGGTGATGATCGCGGCGCCCTGCTCTGTCGCCTCCTGGCGCAGACGAGCGGCCTCGTGACGGGCCTCAGCCAGCTGAGCCTTGTACTGCTCGAGGACACTCTGGGCCTCGATCTGGGCCGATTCGGCCTTCTCGATGCCGCCCTCAATGGCCTCGCGACGCTCGTCCAGAACCTTGTTGATGTTCGGGAGGAGCTTCTTGGCGAGGAAGCCGAAGACGATGGCGAAGGCGATCAGGCCGATGACGAGCTCGTCGAGATGCGGGAGCAGAGGATTCTGCGCTTCCTCAGCCTGCGCAAGAAGCAGAGCTTTCACATCAGTGCCTTCCGTGAAGGGGGTTGGGCTGTCGGTCCGGCTTACTGGTAGACGAAGCCCATGACGATGCCGATGAGGGCGAGCGCCTCACAGAAAGCGAAGCCCATGATCTGGTTGGTGCGGATCAGACCAGCGGCCTCGGGCTGACGGGCGAGGGCCTGGGTGCCGTTACCGAAGATGATGCCGACGCCGACGCCGGGGCCGATCGCGGCGAGGCCGTAACCGATGGAGGCGACGTTGCCGACGACGTTCTCCCTGGCACCGGCGGCGAGGTTGACCATCTCGAGAGCAGCGGACATGCCGTTACTTCCTTCTCTTTCACGAACCGGTGGGGGTTGGCCACCGATGATTGCTGGTATCGGGGTGAGCGGGCTGGCTCAGTGGTGCTCGGCGAGCGCGCCCTGGACGTAGCTGGAGGCCAGGAGCACGAAGACGTACGCCTGGACGGCCTGGATGAAGAGCTCGAAGGCGGTCATCACGATGACCATGACGAACGAGGCGCCGGCGTAGACGAAGCCGAGGCCGTTCATCAGGTACCAGGTGGCCAGAGTGAACATCACGATCAGCAGGTGACCGGCGAACATGTTCGCGAACAGTCGGACCGCGTGCGTGAAGGGCCGGATGATCAGGTTCGAGAAGAACTCGAGGACCATGATCAGCGGCAGGATCGCGCCGAGCGACTTGTCGTAGCCCAGGATGTTCTTCCAGCCGCCCACGAAGCCGTGCTTCTTGAAGGTCAGGGAGACCCAGAGCACGTAGACCATCAGGGCCAGACCGGCCGGGAAGGCGATCAGCGAGGTCACGGGGAACTGGGCGAGCGGGATGATGGACCAGAGGTTCATGATCCATACGAAGAAGAACAGCGAGACCATGAAGGGGACGTACTTCTCGCCGTCCTTCTTGCCGATGATCTCGTAGACGATGCCCCGGCGTACGAAGTCGTATCCGGACTCGCCGACCATCTGGAGCTTGCCCGGGACGACCTTGGGCTTGCCGAAGGCGGCCCAGAAGAACGCGACGACCACGATCGAGCTCAGCAGCGCGAGCAGCATCGGCTTGCTGAACTCGAAGCCACCCACGGTGAAGATGGGCTCGTACAGGAAGGTGTGCAGGCCCGGAGCAGGGAATCCACATCCGGAGAAGATGTGGCAGCTCGCGTCAAAGGCAAGCGTCTGGTCAGCACTCACCGCGGGCTCCTTCAGCGTGGCGCATAGGTACGGCAACCTCGTTGTGTCGGCGCGGCACACAGCCGCGGGTCGGCACTGGACTGGTCTTGCAGGTAAGGGGGCGGCAGTTCGGCATCATGCCTCGCGCTGGGACAGGCGTCAGCTGTGATGCCCGCGCCCGCAGTGCCGCAGTTGGCACCGGACGATAGCAGGATCGTGAACGGGCATTTATCCCGCCCCTACCCCTCATGCCGTCGACCCAGTCTTCTCGGGCCTTTCGGCCGTCGAGGACTCGGGGTCGACGTAAAGGATCTTGGCCTTCATGTAGGCGCGGGCCTGCGCGGCGACCCAGACGATGGTCGTCGCGAGCAGGGTGAAGGCCATGGCCTTCGAGTCGAACAGCGTGGTGCCCCGGAAGGCCGCCATGAACACGAACAGCAGCAGCAGTTGGGCTGTGTAGAGCAGCAGCCCCATCGCCTGGAACAGGTGCGGGAATTGCTTGGCGGTGCGCTGGAGCACCAGCATCCCGGCACCCATGAAGGCGATGACCACCACGGTGCCGACGACCGCTCCGACGGCACCCTTTCCCCCGGCGACCACCCCGCTCACAACCGTCGCGATCACGCCGACGGCGGTGGTGGGTACGGCGGCCTGGAGGACTGTGCGGGCGTCGTTGGACAGCATGGCGGCAGCTCCGCTGAGTGGTGGGGGCAGTGGTGTCGTCATGGACGAGCGTAGAGCCGGTCCGAGGCGAGTCTCGGGGCCAAGGGAACCGTCGCACTACGGTCCTTCGGCTCTGTATCCGGTTCTCGTGAACCGTATCACAAACTATTTGAATAGGTCTTTACCCAGAGATGTGCCAACTCTCACACATGAGAGTGACCGCGCGCGTGTGTGCACGACAGAAGGGTTGTTTGTCTGGTATTAGCCGCGAATGTGCTGCGCGAGTCCGCGCAGTCGCGCTCTTGCGGGCCGCGCGGGCCGGCCGCGCGGCCCTTCCGTCAACTTGGCGTTCCGGCCTTACGCCGATCCGTGAACCGCGAACGGGCGCCGATGGCCGTTGCCCCGTTGATCCCCGCAGGAACCGGAACCCGTTCCTCCGAGTCTTTCGCGCCCTCCGCGTCGAGCAGAGCCGCCGTGATCCCGTCCAGTTCCTCGTACGGCGGCGCGGTCGCGGACCGCACCCTCCCGGGGCGGCGACGGCGGTAGCGCGGCGGTACGAAGGCTTCAGCCCATCGCGGCGCCCGCGGAGTGAAGCGTGGCAGCAGCAACAGGACGAGTCCGAGAGCGCTCAGCACCACGATCGCGAACACGATCCACATCGAGGCGCTGTGCACCGAGTACAGCACCACACCGAAGGCGATCAGCGCCGACCAGAAGTACATGATCAGGACGGCACGGCTGTGCGAGTGCCCGATCTCGAGCAGCCGGTGGTGCAGGTGGCCGCGGTCGGCGGCGAACGGCGACTTCCCGTTCCAGGTACGGCGGACGATCGCCAGCAGCAGATCGGCGAGCGGGATCGCGATGATGGTCAGCGGCAGCAGCAGCGGGATGAAGACCGGCAGCGCCGCGTGCGTGGCCTCTCGCGTACCGCCCTCGAAGAGCTTCAGCGCGTCCGGGTCCACCTGGCCCGTCACCGAGATCGCGGACGCCGCCAGCACCAGTCCGATCAGCATGGATCCCGAGTCGCCCATGAAGATCCGCGCGGGATGCATGTTGTGCGGGAGGAAGCCCAGGCACATGCCCATCAGGATCGCGGCGAACAAGGTCGCGGGAGCGGCGGCCTCGATGGTGTAGCCGTACCAGATGCGGTACGCGTACAGGAAGAACGCGGCGGTGGCGATGCACACCATGCCCGCCGCGAGGCCGTCGAGGCCGTCCACGAAGTTCACGGCGTTGATGGTGATGACCACCAGGGCGACCGTGAGCAGGGTGCCCTGCCACTGTGTGAGTGCGACCGTGCCGATGCCCGGGATCGGCAGCCACAGGATCGTCAGGCCCTGGACGACCATCACGCCGGCGGCGATCATCTGGGCACCCAGCTTGATCAGCGCGTCGATCTCGAACTTGTCGTCAAGCACACCGATCAGCCAGATCAGCGCGGCGCCCGAGAGCAGAGCGCGCGGCTCGTTGGAGAGCTCGAAGACGCTGTTGAGGTTGGACAGGTGGTCCGCGACCAGCAGCCCCGCGCACAGGCCGAAGAACATGGCGATGCCACCGAGCCGCGGAGTCGGTTCTCGGTGTACGTCGCGGGCGCGGATCTCCGGCATCGCTCCGGTCGCGATGGCGAACTTCCGCACCGGACCGGTGAGCAGGTAGGTCACCGCGGCCGTGACACAGAGCGTCAGCAGGTAATCACGCACGGGCTGCCCCACAGGTATCGCTGGCCATCTAAGCCCCACACCCTAGCTTTGTTGGCCCTGTGAGTGAGGACTTCCGGATGGTGAGGTCGGTTGCACCAGGCTCGATTCTTGCTCGAACCTCAGCTCGGCAGGGGCCCGAACCAGGCTCGGCCAGGGTTCAGTAGGGCGGGAAACCTCCGGCCAGTTCCCGCACCTCTTCGCGTATGCGGCGTGCATCATCGCCGCCTCCCGGTGCCCGAAGCGCCAGGCCGAAAAGCATCGCTATCCGGGCCATCTCCGCCTCGCCCATGCCCTGGGTGGTGACGGCCGCGGTGCCCAGCCGGATCCCTCGGCCGTCACCGTAAGGAAGCGCACACGTGTCCAGGACCATCCCGGCGGCGGCGAGCCGGCCTCGGACCATGCGCCCGTCCAGATCCAGGGGCGCGGGATCCGCCGTGATCAGATGCGTGTCCGTGCCCCCCGTGGTGACGGCGAAGCCCTCCTCGGCCAAGGCCCCGGCGAGCACCTGGGCGTTGGCCACGACCTTGCGGGCGTACTCCGCGAAGGCAGGCGTGGCCGCCTCGCCGAAGCCGACCGCCTTGGCGGCGATGGTGTGCATCTGGGCGCCGCCCTGGGTGAACGGGAAGACGGCCCGGTCGATGCGCTCGCCGAGATGGCTTCCGCACAGGACCATCCCGCCGCGTGGGCCGCGCAGCACCTTGTGGGTCGTGGCGCACACGACATCCGCGTACGGGACGGGATTCGGCGCCACTCCCCCGGCGATCAGGCCCATCGGATGGGCCGAGTCCACGATGAGATACGCGCCCACCTCGTCGGCGATCTCGCGGAACGCCGCGTAGTCGGGGTGCCGTGGATAGGAGATCGACCCGCAGACGACAGCCTTGGGCCGGTGCTCCCGGGCCAGCCCGCGGATCTGCTCGTAGTCGATCAGACCGGACTCGGCGTCGACGCCGTACGGGACGAAGTCGAACCAACGACCGGAGAAGTTGGCCGGGGAGCCATGGGTCAGGTGTCCGCCGAAGGCCAGGCCCATCGCCAGCACCGTGTCCCCGGGGCGCAGCAGGGCGGCGTAGGCAGCGAGCACCGCGGACGAGCCGGAGTGCGGCTGTACGTTCGCGTGCTCCGCGCCGAACAGGGCCTTCGCACGGTCGACGGCGATGCGCTCGGCGGTGTCGACGAGCTCGCAGCCTCCGTGGTAGCGCGTGCCCGGGTAGCCCTCGGCGTACTTGTTGGCGAGCCGTGAGCCGAGTGCGGCGAGCACGGCGGGCGAGGCGAAGTTCTCGGCGGCGATGAGCTGCAGGCTGTCCGACTGCCTCACCGACTCGCCACGGATGACCTCGGCTATCTCCGGATCCTGCCGGCGCAGTGCCTCGAGCTCGGGCGAGCGGGCGGCGGAGGCCGACCCGTGCGACGGGGCCGGCGCGTGCGACACGGCTGAGGCGTGCGACGCGGCTGATGCTTCAGTGCTGCTGACCGGCATCGTGTGCTCCGGGCATCAGAAGGGCTCGTGCGATCCAATGTAGGCCGGTACGAGCCCGGCTGCGCGCCCGTTCCGCGATTTCGGTCCGGACCGAGGGCGGTCCCGTCATCCCGAGTGGATCAGTGCGCGGCGTCGGGTGCACGGGGTCCCCCGGCCCTCCGGGGGCCGGACCGTCGCAAGGCGGTGAGGCCCTCCCACCGAAGGGACGAGGAGGGAGGCCGTCCTCGTGCCGGGCATGTCCTGGCGACCCGACATCGCAGCGTGGGCGAAGCCAGAGGGGGTGCCGTAGCCGACGTCGTGCGCCGGCTGCGGATTGCGGGACAGCCCTCAAGGCCGGGTCCCGACGGACGGGGCCCCTGGACGCCTCCAGGACGTCGGGCGCCGCCTCTCAGCGGCTCCGCGGGGGGGGGCGTTCCCCCGGACGGCAGCCGCGCGGCACGCCCGTCAGCGGCCTGCGGGCACGCCGGTGAGCGCCGTCACCACCGGGTCCAGCGCCTGGTTGATCTCGTCACCGATCGAGCGGAAGAACGTGATCGGCGCGCCGTACGGGTCGTACACCTCGTCCGCCTCCGCGCTCGGCGCGAGCAGCCAGCCGCGCAGCGCGGCGGCGGCCCGCACCAATGCCCTGGCCCGCTCCACAAAGCCGTCGCAGCGCGGATCCGGCAGCGTCGCCGGGTCTATCGCGCGGACCAGCCGGGTGAACTCCTTCAGCGTGAACGTGCGCAGTCCCGCGGAGTGGCCCATGGAGATCACCTGCGCGCGGTGGTCACGCGTCGCCGTCAGCACCAGATCGGCCCGGATGACGTGCTCGTCGAGCAGCTCCCGCCCGGTGAAGCCGCTCGGGTCCGCGCCGAGGTCGGTCAGCACCGTCTCGGCGTTGGGTTCCATGGGGGCGCCCTCGTGCCCCCACGTGCCCGCGCTCTCCACGATCAGCCCGCCGGCCAGCGGGTCCCCGAGCCGGTGGCTGAGGGCATACCGGGTCAGCCGCTCGGTGATCGGCGAGCGGCAGACGTTGCCCGTGCTGACGTGAAGGATCCTGAAGGTGTCGACGCCGTTCGCCACACCTATGCCACGCCCCTCAGGGGCGATCACTGGGCCGGTCCTCGGTCGTGCGCCGCACTCATGGCGCCACCTCGAGGTCGGGTACCACCTTCCGCAGCTCGTCCGCGTCGAGCGCCCCGGCACGCAGCAGCACCGGGATCTTCCCGGAGACGTCGACGATCGAGGACGGCACGATGCCGGGGGTCGGTCCGCCGTCGAGGTACACGGAGACGGAATCGCCGAGCATGTCCTGCGCGGCCTCGCAGTCCTCGGGCGCCGGGTGCCCGGTCAGGTTCGCGGAGGACACCGCCATCGGGCCGACCTCCGTGAGCAGCTCGATCGCGACCGGGTGCAGCGGCATCCGGATGGCGACCGTGCCCCGGGTGTCGCCCAGGTCCCACTGCAACGACGGCTGGTGCCTGGCGACCAGCGTCAGCGCGCCCGGCCAGAACGCGTCGACAAGCTCCCAGGCCTTCTCGGAGAAGTCCGTGACCAGACCGTGCAGGGTGTTCGGCGAGCCGATGAGCACGGGTGTGGGCATATTGCGGCCACGACCCTTCGCCGCCAGCAGATCGCTGACGGCCTCGCTGCTGAACGCGTCCGCGCCGATGCCGTACACGGTGTCGGTGGGGAGCACCACGAGCTCGCCGCGGCGCACGGCCGACGCCGCTTCGCGCAGACCAGTGGTGCGATCCGTCGCGTCGTTGCAGTCGTATCGCCGAGCCATCAGCGGGCCTCCTCGTATGTGGTCACTCGTTCTCCCCCTGTTCGTCGGCCGGGGAGACCCCCACCGGGGCGCCGCACATCACCAGGTGCGGGCACGTCACGGCATCGCCTTGCGCGCGGTCGCGAACCGCGGGCGCTTGTTCAGGTCGGGGTGGTCGGCCGCGTCCGCCCAGCCGGCCTCCTCGTTGAAGATCCACGGCACCTGACCGCCCTGGGTGTCGGCGTGCTCCACGACGACAAGGCCTCCGGGGCGCAGCAGCCGATGGGCGGTGCGCTCGATGCCACGGATGGTGTCGAGGCCGTCCTCGCCGGAGAACAGCGCCATGTCCGGATCGTGGTCGCGTGCCTCGGGGGCGACGTACTCCCACTCCGTGAGGGGGATGTACGGCGGATTGGAGATCACCAGGTCGACCTGGCCGTCGAGCTCGGGCAGGGCGCGCAGCGCGTCCCCGTGGTGGACGCTGACCCTGGAGCCCTCGGCGTTCTTGCGGGTCCAGTTGATCGCGTCGTCCGACAGCTCCACGGCGTGCACGCGGGAACGCGGCACCTCCTGCGCGATGGCGAGGGCGATGGCCCCGGAGCCCGAGCACAGGTCCACGACCAGCGGCTCGACCACGTCCATCGCCCGCACGGCGTCTATGGCCCAGCCGACGACGGACTCGGTCTCGGGTCGCGGCACGAACACACCGGGGCCCACCTGGAGCTCCAGATAGCGGAAGAAGGCCCGTCCGGTGATGTGCTGGAGCGGTTCGCGGGCCTCGCGGCGGGCGATCGTCTCCCAGTAGCGGGCGTCGAAGTCCGCGTCCTTGACCAGGTGCAGCTCACCGCGCTTGACGCCGTGCACGAACGACGCCAGCTCCTCCGCGTCGAAGCGGGGCGAGGGCACGCCGGCGTCGGCCAGCCGCTGGGTGGCCTGGGCCACCTCGGCGAGCAGCAAGGATCGGGGGTACGGGGGTCGTCCCCCCGGGAGCGACTGCACGCTGGTCCTCCGGGCCGGTCGGTTCTGTCTTGCTCGGCTAACTACTGGACGTTCTCGGCTCGCCCGCCCCGTAACGCTTACGCGGCGGCGAGCTTCGCGGCGGAGTCGGCGTCGACACAGGCCTGGATCACCGCGTCCAGTTCCCCGTCGAGCACCTGGTCCAAGTTGTACGCCTTGAATCCGACGCGGTGGTCCGAGATCCGGTTCTCCGGGAAGTTGTACGTACGGATCTTCTCGGAGCGGTCCACGGTGCGGACCTGGCTGCGGCGGGCGTCGGCGGCCTCCCGCTCGGCTGCCTCCTGCGCGGCGGCGAGCAGCCGGGAGCGCAGGATACGCAGGGCCTGCTCCTTGTTCTGGAGCTGGCTCTTCTCGTTCTGGCAGGACGCGACGACGCCGGTCGGCAGGTGCGTGATGCGCACCGCGGAGTCGGTGGTGTTGACGGACTGCCCGCCGGGGCCCGAGGAGCGGTAGACGTCGATCCGCAGGTCGTTGGGGTTGATCTCGACATCGACCTCCTCGGCCTCGGGCGTGACGAGCACACCCGCTGCCGAGGTGTGGATTCGGCCCTGGGACTCGGTGGCCGGCACCCGCTGCACGCGGTGCACGCCGCCCTCGTACTTCAGCCGCGCCCAGACGCCCTGACCGGGCTCGGGAGTGGCATTGCCCTTGAGCTTCACCGCGACCTGAACGTCCTTGTAGCCGCCGAGCTCGGACTCGGTGGCGTCGATGATCTCGGTCTTCCAGCCCACGCGCTCGGCATAGCGCAGATACATGCGCAGCAGATCACCGGCGAAGAGCGCCGACTCGTCGCCACCCGCGCCCGCCTTGATCTCCAGGATGACGTCCTTTTCGTCGCTGGGGTCGCGCGGGACGAGCAGCAGCCGCAGCTTGTCGGTGAGCTCCTCGCGCTGCTTGTCCAGCTCCTTCACCTCGGCGGCGAAGTCGGGATCGTCGTTGGCGAGCTCACGGGCCGTCTCGATGTCGTCCCCGGTCTGCTTCCAGGAGCGGTACGTGGCGACGATCGGGGTCAGCTCGGCGTAGCGCTTGTTGAGCTTGCGCGCGTTGGCCTGGTCGGCGTGGACCGCGGGGTCGGCGAGCTTGCTCTCGAGATCGGCGTGCTCGCCGATCAGTTCCTCGACCGCCTCGAACATCGGGGGCTCCTGGTATGCGTACGAAAGTGCTGCGGGGACGACGCTGTCGCCGGTCCGGGGTGGTGTCCGGGCCCTCGCGGAGAGCGGTGACGGCAAAGCGCCGGTCCCGGCCGCCCCGCGCAGGGGTGGCCGGGAACCGGCGCAGTGGCTCGCTACTTGTTGGCGGAGCCGGCAGCCTTGCCGAAGCGGGCCTCGAAGCGGGCCACACGGCCACCGGTGTCGAGGATCTTCTGCTTGCCCGTGTAGAACGGGTGGCACTCGGAGCAGACCTCGGCACGGATGGTGCCGCTGTCGATGGTGCTGCGAGTGGTGAACGACGCGCCACAGGTGCAGCTCACCTGGGTCTCGACGTACTCGGGGTGGATGTCGCGCTTCAAGGGTTTCTCCTAGATTTCGGGAGGGCACCGGGTCGCACGCGCGGGGTGCGCGTACGTGAACCGGGGCCGACGTACCAGTCTGCCAGGACCGGCCGTATCTCCCAAAACCGGGGTGAGGCAGCAGCTATTCCCGGCTTCCCCGGACGGGATCGTCCGCCTGCTCCGAGGCCGCGTCGGCGGGCCACGTCGGCCCTCGTCGTCGGCCCAGTCGGTGCTGCCGCACGCCTACCGCACGACGCCCTTCGCCTCGCCCTCGACGGCGCCCTCGGTCGCGGAGGCGGGGATCGGCTTGTCCGCGGCGAGGGCCTTCCAGACCTGCTGGGACTGCTTCTCGAGCGGCTTCACACGGTTGGGGTCGATCTTGTCGTACTGGACGGGCAGCGTGATCATGTTGACGTCGTCGGCGCCGAGGCCCTTGAGGCCGTTCGCGAAGCTGATGAGCTCCTTGACCGAGTCGAGCTCCGAGTCCGGGGTGATCGCCTTGGTGGCGCTGTCGGCGAGGCCGTACAGCTTGTCCGGGCTGCTGAACACTCCGACGCTCTTGACCTGCTGGATCAGCGCCTTGATGAACGCCTGCTGGAGCTGGATCCGCCCCAGGTCGCTGCCGTCGCCGACGCTCTTACGGGTACGGACGAGTCCGAGGGCCTGCTCGCCGTCGAGGGTGTGGGTGCCCGGTTCGAGATCGAGATGGCTCTTGCCGTCCTTGATCGCCTTGCTGGTGGTGACCTTGACGCCGCCCAGCTCGTCGATGATCTTCTTGAAGCCGGTGAAGTCGACCTCTATGTAGTGGTCCATGCGTATGCCGGACATCTGCTCGACGGTCTTGACCGCGCAGGCGGGGCCGCCGGCCTGGTACGCCGTGTTGAACATGGCGCGGGACTGGCCGCTGGCCTCGTTGCCGTCGCCGTCGGTGCAGTCCGGGCGGTCTATGAGGGTGTCGCGGGGCACGGAGACGACCGCGGCCTTCTTGTGGCCCTCGTAGACGTGCACGATCATCGCGGTGTCGGAGCGCGCGCCGCCCTCGTCCGTGCCGTACTCGGAGTTGGCGCCCGCACGGGAGTCGGAGCCGAGGACCAGGATGTCCATCGAGCCGTTGTCCACGTCGTCGGGACGGTCGGTGCCGAGCTGGGCGTTGATGTCGACGCCCTGGATGTTGCCGTTGAGCTTGAAGTAGAGGTAGCCGAGACCGGATCCGCCGACGAGCACCAGACCGCCGGCCACCCAGGCGGTGGCCGTCACGGCGCGGCGCCCTCCCGTGGGCGGCTTGCGGCGCTTGCCGGTCGCGCGTATTCGACTGCCCTTGGTCTGATCGGCCATATCCCCTCGAGTCCTTGTCGGTCCTCTGTCCCCGCCGTCGCGTTCCCGCATGGTTTGTCCACCATGTCAAATTTTGTTACGCCACTTGTATGACGGCGGGGCGATGAGAAGGGTTGCACAGGGGCCTAAGAGGACCGTGAGAGTCATGTAGCGACCGCGGGAGAAGAACCTGTGCGTTCCCTGTGAAATGGCGCACACAGACCCCCGTTCACCTGCGGTTTCCGCGGCGATCTGCAAGACGCGGCTCCGCGCCCACCGCCGGGCTCCGAGGCCGGCGTGTGGCGAACGTCCCACCGGTGAGTGCGGAGGGCGGCTCAGAAACGACGGTGCCCGCCGTGCGTGACGCACGGCGGGCACTCGTACCCGGACCGACTGCCAGGTCGGGCTCAGCAGGACTCAGCCGAACAGGTTGTACGCCTGCCAGCCGGTACCGAAGTCCTTGCGGGCGCCGAAGATCCCGCCGGAGGACTTGCCGTTGCCCGGGTAGAGCCACATCTTGCCGGTGGAGTCGCGGACCAGCAGGTCGGCATGGCCGTCGCTGTTCACATCGCCCACGGTGATCAGGGCGTTGAAGCTGCTCGGGCTGAACTTGCCCACCAGGACGCGGGGCTCGAACGCCGTGGTCTTGCCGTTGCCCTTGTAGAGGTAGGTGGATCCGTCCGAACCGCGGGCGATCAGGTCGGGCTTTCCGTCAGCGGTGAAGTCGCCGTGGCCGCGGACCATGCCGTACTGGCTCCAGCCGCCGCCGAGCTTGACGGGTGCGCCGAAGCCGCCGTTGCCCTTGCCCGCGTAGAGGTAGAGGTAGCCGGTGGAGTTCACGGTGAGGAGGTCGGGGAGCTCGTCGCCCGTGACATCGCCGGGCAGCACGAACTGCTTGTTCTTGGCCCAGCCGGTGGACAGCAACTTGCGCTGCCACTCCTTCTGCGAGGGCACGTAGTGGTCCCAGTAGACCGAGCCGTTGCTCGCGCGGACCACGATGTCCTCGATGTCATCGCGGTTCAGGTCGCCCTGGACCAGCATGTTATAGCCGCCGAAGTAGCCCTCGTTGAGCGTGCGGCTGAACGACGTGACCTTGGAGGTCCAGCCGAACAGGGTGTTGTCCGAGGCCCTGCGGGCGAGCAGGTCGGCGGTGTGGTCTTTGCCGCTCCAGTTGGCGTCGTCGACCCGGGACTGGACCGGAGCGGAGTACGTCGACATCTTCGCGTACACGCCGTACTTGCCCTCGGCCGAGCAGTCGATGTCACCCCAGGAGACAACACCGGCGAGCTTGCCGTTGACGACGAGCGGGCCGCCGGAGTCGCCGTTGCAGGTGGTCTCGGTGGTGGCGTCCTCCCCGGTCGGGGCGGCGCCGGCGCAGAGCATGTGGCCCTTGACGAACTTGGCGGCCGTCTCCGTCGCCTCCGGGTAGGCGGCGGCGCAGGAGGTGTCCGAGACGATGTCGGCGTCGGCGACCTTCAGCACGTCCGAGGCGCTGTTCGGCTCGGTGGAGCTGGTGCGGCCCCAGCCGTAGACCTTGCCGTCGTTGCCCGCCTTGTACAGGTCGCCGTCGGAGGGCTGCGCCAGCGCCAGCGGCTTGACGGAGACCGCCTTGTCCAGCGTGAGGACGGCCACGTCGTTGTCGATGTCGATGGCGTCGTACGACGGGTGGTCCCACTGACGGTAGGCGCCGCGGACCTGGCCACCGTGCGCGTTCATGGTGCCATCGTCGTTCAAGGTGGCCATCTGGTCGGTGCCGACGATGACCGCACCGTTCAGGTACCACTTGATGCCCTTGACACAGTGCGCCGCGGTGGCGACCTTCGTCGGGGCGATGACCGCGCCACCGCAGAAGTAGCCGTTGCCCGCGGCATCCCAGAAGTGGAGCTGGGCCATCCACGGCGCCTGGGAGATCGTGGTCTCCGCGCCGCCGATGATGCGCGCGCTCGGCGCGCTGCGGGCGGCCGCGCCGGAACCGGCGGACTCGGTGGCCTTGCCGGACTCGGAGGGAGCGGCGGACTCGGGCTCCGGCTGCTTGACGAGCGTGCGCTTGCTCCGCTGGTCGGCCTTGATCGCGGCCGCCACGCGCTCGCCCAGCTCGGCCTTCGACAGCGGGGCCCGCACCTCACCACCGATCGGCGTCACGGCCTCGCCGGCTTCCGCCGAGTCCGATCCGGTGAACGCGATGCCCGCTCCTGCGAGCGCGACTGCTGCGGCCACGGCCGGGAGCGCGAGCTTCAAACGGCGCTTGTGCCGGCCACCACGGGTGCGTATCTGCACTCGTAACCCCTCGTGAGAACCGGCGGAGCGCAACCGCCCACCGGAAGAACTGTGCTCGTGGTGGGGCACCGCACAGGTGTGGGCAGCACGGCCATCGAGGCCCCCCGACCTCGGCGATACTGCGTGGTGGAATGCCCCCCACGTCGATCAGCAGATGATACGCACGTCAACTACAGGTTGACCAGTGCGGGATGGTACTCAGAACAACAAGGCCGCCCCATCACTCGAAAGTGATGGGGCGGCCTTGTGAGCGCTCCTACGAGCGGACCGGTGATCCGACGTCAGTCGCCGTTGCCCGGCGCCGGGGTCGTCTTCTGGATCTGGAGCAGGAACTCGGCGTTCGACTTCGTCTGCTTCATCTTGTCGAGCAGCAGCTCGATCGCCTGCTGCGAGTCGAGCGCGTGCAGCACCCGGCGCAGCTTCCAGACGATCGCGAGCTCGTCGCTGCCGAGCAGGATCTCCTCCTTGCGGGTGCCGGACGCGTCGACGTCCACCGCGGGGAAGATGCGCTTGTCGGCGAGCTTCCGGTCGAGCTTGAGCTCCATGTTGCCGGTGCCCTTGAACTCCTCGAAGATCACCTCGTCCATGCGCGAGCCGGTGTCGACCAGCGCAGTGGCGAGGATGGTCAGCGAACCGCCGTCCTCGATGTTGCGCGCGGCACCGAAGAAGCGCTTCGGCGGGTAGAGCGCGGTGGAGTCGACACCACCGGACAGGATGCGTCCGGAGGCCGGGGCCGCCAGGTTGTACGCACGGCCCAGACGGGTGATCGAGTCCAGCAGGACGACCACGTCGTGACCCAGCTCGACCAGGCGCTTGGCGCGCTCGATGGCCAGCTCGGCGACGGTGGTGTGGTCCTCGGCCGGGCGGTCGAAGGTCGAGGAGATGACCTCGCCCTTGACCGACCGCTGCATGTCGGTGACCTCTTCCGGACGCTCGTCGACAAGGACGACCATCAGGTGGCACTCGGGGTTGTTGTGGGTGATCGCGTTGGCGATCGCCTGCATGATCATGGTCTTGCCGGTCTTCGGCGGGGCCACGATCAGGCCTCGCTGGCCCTTACCGATCGGCGACACGAGGTCGATGATGCGGGTGGTCAGCACGCCCGGGTCGGTCTCCAGACGGAGCCGGTCCTGCGGGTAGAGCGGGGTCAGCTTGTTGAACTCCGGGCGGCCACGGCCGGATTCGGGCGCCATGCCGTTGACGGAGTCGAGACGGACCAGCGCGTTGAACTTCTCGCGGCGCTCGCCCTCCTTGGGCTGGCGGACCGCACCGGTGACGTGGTCACCCTTGCGCAGACCGTTCTTGCGCACCTGCGCAAGGGACACGTACACGTCGTTCGGGCCGGGCAGGTAGCCGGAGGTCCGGATGAACGCGTAGTTGTCGAGGATGTCGAGGATGCCCGCGACCGGGATCAGGACGTCGTCCTCGGCAACCTGCGGCTCGCTGGCGAACTCCTCGCGGCCACGGCGGCCACGGCGGTCGCGGTAGCGGCCACGGCGGCCGCGCCGGCCGCTCTCGTCGTCGAAGTCGTCCTGGGGGCCCTGCTGCTGACGCTGACCGCCGCCCTGCTGCTGACGCTGGCCGCCGCCCTGCTGGTCGTCGCCCTTGCCACCCCGGCGGTCACCGCGGTCTCCGCGCTCACGCTGACGGTCGCGCTGGCGGTCGCCGCGCTCACCTCGGTCGCGCTGGCGGTCGCCCCGGCGGCCCTCGGCGGTGTCGGTGGCGGCTTCGGCCTGGGTGTCCGTCTTGGCCTCGGCGCGCACCTCGGTCTTGACGTCGCCCTTCGCCTCCGCCGCGGTCTCGCCCTCGGGGCTGCCCGCGGGCGACGTGGCACGGCGGCGACGGCGCTCGCCGGCCGGGGCGTCATCGCTGGCCGGCTGGCCGGGGATGTCGATCTGCTGCTGGGCCACGGCCTTCTTCTCGGCCTTCGGCTCGGCTGCCGCGGCGCTGTCGTCGCCGGTGCGGGCCTTGGAGGTGGCGCGGCGCTTCGGCTTGGTCTCGGCCGCGGCGTCGGCGCCCTTGGCCGGGGAAGCGGCCTGTCCGCCGCCGGCCTGGGCCTCCTTGATGACCTCGATCAGCTGGCTCTTGCGCATCCGCGCGGTGCCCCTGATGCCGAGGCCGGACGCGACCTGCTGAAGCTCGGCCAGAACCATGCCATCGAGGCCAGTGCCGGAGCGGCGGCGCCGTGCGGTGGTGCCAGAGGCAGCACCTGCGGCGGGCGCGGTGGTGTCGACACTCTTGTCGGCAGTCACGCCCATCAGATCGGTGGTGTCGCTCACGAAGGGTCCTTCCCTGGAGCGGACGTCGGCCTTCTGGCTCGGCGACCGGTTGTGCTGTCCGGCGTTGGTCCGTGATCTTTCGGATCGTGGACCGAAGCCGGGGCGGTAGTCCCGCCGGGTAGGCGGAGGAAATGTACGTGCTAAGTCGGCCCGAGCCCCCTGCTCGGCCCTCTCCCGGGATGAGCGAGGGGTGTCGTGCCGTTTCCGGAGCGTGCTCGAAACTGCTCAGGCAGGCTGCTCAGGCAGTTGGGGAGGCTCCCGGAAGAATGGGTGGTCCCGGATCGGGACACAAAGCACCGCGCCACAAGAATGTGGGCTGCGTACTTGAGGTTAACACTACCGGCTCCAACAAACATTCCCCCTCTCCATCACCGGCAATCCCGTGTCGCTACGAGGCGAGCGGCAGCACGCTCGCCCCGGCCCCGTCGAGGTCCAGCCGGTTCGCCGCCCAGCCCTCACCCGCGAGCCGTGAGACCTTGTCGGCCGTGCTGTCGTCGACCAGCGCGAGCACCGTGGGGCCCGCGCCGGAGATGACCGCGGGAACGCCGTCCGCGCGCAGCCGGTTGACGAGCTCGGTGCTCTGCGGCATCGCGGGAGCGCGGTACTCCTGGTGGAGGCGGTCCTCGGTGGCCGGCAGCAGCAGCTCGGGGCGGTTGGTCAGAGCCTCGACGAGCAGCGCGGCACGACCCGCGTTGGCCGCGGCGTCGACATGCGGGACCGTACGCGGAAGGAGTCCGCGGGCGGTCTCGGTGAGCACCGGATTCGACGGCACGAAAACCACCGGAACGATGGAATCCGATGGATCCATCCTGATGGCGCGGGCCGCACCGGCCTCCGTCCAGGCCAGGGTGAACCCGCCGAGCAGACAGGCCGCGACATTGTCGGGGTGCCCCTCGATGTCGGTGGCGAGCTCCAGCAGCGCGGCGTCGTCGAGCCGGGCGTCGCCGCCTATGGTCACCGCGCGGGCGGCGACGATACCGGCGCAGATGGCGGCGGAGGACGAACCGAGCCCGCGGCCGTGCGGGATGCGGTTGGCGCAGACCACCTCGAGGCCGCGCGGCTGTCCGCCGAGCAGCTCGAAGGCGGTGCGTAGCGATCGCACGAGCAGATGGCTCTCGTCCCGGGGCAGGGTCTCGGCCCCCTCACCGGCGATGTCGATATGCAGACCGGAATCGGCCACCCGGACGACGACGTCGTCGTAGAGCCCCAGCGACAGGCCGAAGGCATCGAAGCCCGGCCCGAGGTTCGCGCTGGTGGCGGGGACGCGCACCCGGACGGCGGCAGCGCGGAATGCGGGACCGGCCATCGCTCGACGACACTCCTTGGTTCTGGATCGGATTCTGGTCGACGGAATTCTGATTCTGATCGACGTGAACAGCGGGCCTGACGCGCACTGGCGAACGAGGACCCGTGGGCCGAAACGGCAGCAGCACCGCGGCATATGCGGCGGGCCGGCTGAGCACAGCCTAGCGAAGGAAGGTTCAGCGGCGACATAGGGCGCAGGGGAGGCACGCGATGCGTGTCGCACACCCGGCAGCCCCGGTCACTTCCCGCCCGGGCCCGTTCGCGCCCCCGCGATTCCCGTGCGCCCGTGTCCGGTGCCGAGAGCCTTGCGGCTGCGGATCCGGCGCGGCGCATTTCCGCCTGGGCGGAAACACGCCGCGCCGGATGCGGCAGGACCCGAAGGAGTGCGAGGAAGGGCGCGACCGGACCGCCGGGACGGCACGACCGGCCACAACGGCGCCGCAGCCGGCCGACGGCACTTCAGCGGAGCGCCTACGCGAGGCCCAGACGCTCAGCCGCCACGTCCGCGTCCACCGGCACCGTGAGGGGCTGGGGTGCTCCGGCGACCGCCCAGTCGGGGTCCTTGAGGCCGTTGCCCGTGACCGTACAGACGATCTTCTGGCCGGGGTCGACCTTCCCCTCCTCAGCCGCCTTGAGCAGGCCCGCCACGGAGGCCGCCGACGCGGGCTCCACGAAGACGCCCTCGCGGGAGGCCAGCAGCCGGTAGGCGCGCAGGATCTGACGATCGGTCACCTCGTCGATGAAGCCGCCCGACTCGTCCCGGGCGGCCAGGGCGTACTCCCAGGAGGCCGGGTTCCCGATCCGGATCGCGGTGGCGATGGTCGACGGGTCCTTGACCACCTCACCCCGCACGATGGGCGCGGAGCCGGACGCCTGGAAGCCCCACATCCGCGGGGTGCGGGTGGACACCGCGTCCGCGGCGTACTCCTTGTAGCCCCTCCAGTAGGCCGTGATGTTTCCGGCGTTGCCGACCGGGAGCACATGGATGTCGGGGGCGTCGCCGAGCGCGTCCACGATCTCGAACGCAGCGGTCTTCTGGCCCTCGATACGGACCGGGTTGACCGAATTGACCAGCGCCACCGGGTAGTTCTCGGAGAGCCCGCGGGCCAGCACCAGGCAGTCGTCGAAGTTGCCGTCGACCTGGAGGATCTTCGCCCCGTGGACCAGGGCCTGCCCCAGCTTGCCCATGGCGATCTTGCCCTGGGGGATCAGCACGGCGCTGACCATCCCGGCGCGCCCGCCGTACGCGGCGGCGGAGGCCGAGGTGTTCCCGGTGGAGGCGCAGATGACGGCCTGCGCGCCCTCCTCCTTGGCCTTGCTGATCGCCATCGTCATCCCGCGGTCCTTGAAGGACCCGGTCGGGTTCGCACCCTCGACCTTGAGATATACCTCACAGCCGGTGACCTCGGAGAGGGTACCCGCGGCGACGAGCGGCGTACCGCCCTCGCCGAGCGTGACGACCGGGGTGGTCTCCGTGACCGGGAGCCGGTCCCGGTACTCCTCGATGATGCCGCGCCACTGGTGCGTGCGAGTACTCATTGGGTGCCTACTCTCCTTCAACCCGCATGATGCTGGCGACACCACGCACGGTGTCGAGTTCGCGCAGCGCCTCGACCGTCCCCGAGAGGGCGGCGTCAGGGGCGCGGTGGGTGACGACGACCAGTGAGGCCTCGCCGTCCTTGCCCTTCTGGCGCACCGTGTCGATGGATACGCCGTGCTCGGCGAAGACCGTCGCGACCTGGGCGAGCACACCAGGTTTGTCGGCCACGTCGAGGCTGATGTGGTACCGCGTCACGACCTCGCCCATGGGGCTCACGGGCAGCTGGGTGTACACGGACTCACCGGGCCCGGTGGCCTCGGCGAGCTTGTTGCGGCAGACCGCGACCAGGTCGCCGAGTACCGCGGACGCGGTCGGGGAGCCGCCGGCGCCGGGGCCGTAGAACATCAGCCGCCCGGCGGCCTCGGCCTCCACGAACACGGCGTTGTACGCCTCGCGGACGGAGGCCAGCGGGTGGCTGAGCGGGATCATCGCGGGATGGACCCGGGCGGTGACCGACTTCCCGTCGGCCGCCCGCTCGCAGATCGCCAGCAGCTTGATGGTGCAGCCCATCTTCCTGGCGGAGGCGAAGTCGGCGGCGGTGACCTCGGTCATGCCCTCGCGGTAGACGTCGTCGAGGCGCACCCGGGTGTGGAAGGAGATCCCTGCGAGGATCGCGGCCTTGGCGGCGGCGTCGAAGCCCTCGACGTCGGCGGTCGGGTCGGCTTCGGCGTATCCGAGTGCGGTGGCCTCGTCGAGGGCCTCGGAGTAGCCCGCGCCGGAGGTGTCCATCTTGTCGAGGATGAAGTTCGTGGTGCCGTTGACGATGCCGAGCACACGGTTGACCTTGTCACCGGCGAGCGACTCGCGCAGCGGCCTGATCAGCGGGATCGCCCCGGCGACCGCGGCCTCGAAGTAGAGGTCGCGGCCGTGTTTCTCGGCGGCGGCGTACAGCGTGGCGCCGTCCTCGGCGAGCAGCGCCTTGTTGGCGGAGACCACCGAGGCGCCGTGCTCGAAGGCCGCGGTGATCAGCGCCCGGGCGGGCTCGATCCCGCCGATCACCTCGACGACCACGTCGATGTCGTCGCGGGAGACGAGCGCCATGGCGTCCGTGGTGATGAGCTCCCGCGGGATCCCCTCACGGACCTTGGAGGGACGGCGGACGGCGACCCCGGCGAGCTCCACCGGGGCCCCGATCCGTGCGGCGAGGTCATCGGCGTGCGTCGTCATGAGGCGGGCCACCTCTGAGCCGACCACACCACAGCCCAGGAGCGCCACCTTCAGTGGACGCGTACGCATCATCCGACCTTCGCCTTTCATCGAGCACAGCCGTTTCTTCATTCAGGGTGCGAACCAGTCTCACTCACCTATGGGCGGATTCCGGCGCACCGTCCATATCCCGAGACAGATATTCCATCACTCGACATCACCCGACATCGAGGCGCAGTAGATCCTCCTCCGTCTCACGCCGGACGATCACTCGCGCCTCCCCACCCCCGACCACGACGACGGGCGGGCGCAGGGCGTGGTTGTAGTTGCTGGCCATCGAGCGGCAGTAGGCGCCGGTGGCCGGTACGGCGATCAGGTCGCCCGGTGCGAGATCGGCAGGCAGGAAGGCGTCCCGCACGACGATGTCACCGCTCTCGCAGTGCTTGCCGACGACCCGTACGAGCATCGGCGCGGCGGCCGACGTACGCGAGACGAGCGCGACGCTGTACTCGGCGTCGTAGAGGGCCGTACGGATGTTGTCGGACATTCCGCCGTCGACGCTGACGTAGGTCCGCAGCCCGGCGAGCGGCTTGATGGTGCCCACCTCGTACAAGGTGAAGGCGGTGGGTCCGACGATCGCCCGTCCGGGCTCGACGGAGATCCGGGGCGTACGCAGCCCGGCAGCTTCACACTCACGGGTGACGATCTCGCTCAGGGCCTTGGCGATCTCGTGCGGCTCGCGCGGGTCGTCGTCCGGGGTGTACGCGATACCGAGACCGCCACCGAGGTCGATCTCGGGCAGCTCGACCCCGTGCTCGTCCCTGACCTCGGCGAGCAGCCGCACCACGCGCCGGGCGGAGACCTCGAACCCGGCCATGTCGAAGATCTGCGAGCCGATGTGCGAGTGGATGCCGATGAGCTCGATGCCGTCGAGCTTCAGCGCCCTGCGGACCGCTTCGGCCGCCTGGCCGTCCGCGAGCGCGATACCGAACTTCTGGTCCTCGTGCGCGGTCGCGATGAACTCGTGGGTGTGGGCCTCGACGCCGACGGTGACCCGGATCTGGACCCGCTGGCGCCTGCCGAGCGACTGGGCGATGTGCGCGACCCGGACGATCTCCTGGAAGGAGTCGAGCACGATGCGCCCGACTCCGGCGCTCACGGCCTTCTCGATCTCATCGGCGGACTTGTTGTTGCCGTGGAAGGCGATCCGCTCAGCGGGCATCCCGGCGTCGAGGGCCGTGGCGAGCTCCCCGCCCGAACACACATCCAGATTGAGGCCCTCCTCCGTGAGCCAGCGCACGACCGCGCGGCTCAGGAAGGCCTTGCCGGCGTAGAACACGTCCGCGTCCTTGCCGAAGGCGTCGGCCCAGGCGCGGCAGCGGGCCCGGAAGTCCTCCTCGTCCAGGAAGTAGGCGGGGGTGCCGAACTCCTCGGCCAGCCGGGTGACTTCCACCCCGCCGACACTGACGACCCCGTCCTCGTTCCTGGTGACCGTACGGGCCCACACCTTCTCGTCGAGTGCGTTGAGGTCGGCCGGCGGGGCGGAGTAGTGCCCCTCGGGCAGTACGTCCCCGTGGCGAGGTCCTGCGGGGTGGGCGGAACGGCTCATACTGTCTTTCTCACATTCCCTACACGTATTCGGGCGCGCTGATGCCGAGCAGGGACAGGCCGCCTGCCAGCACCGTCCCGGCGGCTTCGGCGAGGGCGAGCCGGGACCGGTGGGCGGCCGAGGGTTTCTCGTCGCCGCGGGGCAGCACGGTGTGCTGGAAGCCGAGGAAGGCGTCGGCGGTGGTCTCCAGATGCCGCGCGAGACGGTCGGGGGCGCGGTGGCGGGCGGCGGAGACGAGCACACGCGGGTAATCACCGACGGCACCCAGCAGCGCCGGCGCGTCGACGGTCTCCTCGTGGGAGACGGGAACGGCGAGCCGCTCGGCGGCTCGCACCAGGGCGCGGGCGCGGGAGTGCGCGTATCGCACGCGGAAGAACGGACTGGACTCGCCCTGCACGAGCAGCCCGTCGTCCAGCTTCGGCCGGTCGTGTGCGGCGGCCCGCAGCAGGGCCCAGCGGGTGGCATCGGCCCCGAAGCGCCGCAGCAGCTCTCCCGCACCGGCCCCGGCGGGCACGGGGCGTACCTCGATCGCCGCACCCTCGGCCCCGACCCGTACGACGGCACCCTGCGCGAACGCCAGCCTCCGCAGGGCATCGGTCATCACGGCGGCCCTGACCTCGGCGCAGTGGCGGTACACACACCGCTCACCGGCCATGCTCTGCCCGTACCCGTACCGGCCGCCCTGCTCGAGCACCGTACGCACCAGGGAGCCATCGGCCCCGCTGACCAGCGTGATGTTGAGAAACCCGGGCCCGGTGACCTCGACCCCGGAGATCAGGGGATGACGCACAAGCTGCTCACCGAGCACTTCGGCGACCCGCACCGCGGGCATCCCGGCGTCCCGAGCGAGCCGCAGCGCGGCGTTGGTCGCGTAGTCCCCACGACCCCCGGGCCGCGGCCGCTCCACCGTGACCTTCTCGGGCACCGCCACCGGCCCCACGAGGGCACCCTCCTCGACCGCACGGCGCACGGCGCCCAGCACGGTACGGGAGAGATCTGCGGGGGTCACGGGACAAGCGTATGGGAGGAGGGGGGTGTGATCGCGAACCGGTTTCGCCATGCGGGCAGCTCAGCCCCGCGCAGTCCCCGCCCACCCGGCCCCACGCCTGCCGTCAACCGACGGCTGCCCCTCCCTGCGCAGCCGGCGCACCAAACGCACCAACTCGCCCGGCTCAAAAGGCTTCGCGAGAAACGCGTCGACCTCGGCAGTGACACCATCCTGCGCCTCGTACTGCGTGCAGGCGCTGATGATGGCCACGGGCACCTGCCGCGTCCGCGGATCGGCCCGCAGCCGCGCGGCGGTCCGCAGCCCGTCGAGGCGCGGCATCACCACATCAAGCGTGATCACATCCGGCCGCACCCGGTGCACGACCTCCAGGCACTCGGCACCATCAGCGGCGGTCACGACCTCGAAGCCCTCCAGCTCGAGATTGACCCTGATCAGCTGCCGAATGACCCTGTTGTCATCCACAACAAGCACCCGGCCGGACGCGCCTGACACAACTCGAGAGTAGGTCGCACACCCCTCCGGCGTCCGGCTTTTCCCTACTTCCACCCCCACCCGGGCTACCTGCCGCCACCCCGGATTCCCTCCGAGCACCCCCAGGCACCGCCACCGAATCCGCCCCGGTCACTGCCTGGAAATACCTGTTCACGGACACCCCTCCGAAGCTGGTAGGGTTCTACCCGTCGCCGCCGAGAGCGGCGAACGCCCCCGTAGCTCAGGGGATAGAGCAACGGCCTCCGGAGCCGTGTGCGCAGGTTCGAATCCTGCCGGGGGCACTCGCCTAGGAACAGCAGAAACTATGCGCTGACCAGGGCGGATGCCGACTTGAAAGAGCGGGGCCCAGTCTCACTGGGTCCCGCTCTTTGTCGTTGCTACGCGCTGTTCGCGATAGACCTGCGATAGACCGATGACGTGCTAGGCATCTGTCCCGCTGGCTTCCAGGGTCTCCATATGCCGGATCAGATAGCGCTGCGCAACGGGAGCGAACCGGTGCGTCCGAGGCGTCGTGGAGTCCAGCCAGATTAGGAATTCAGCGACGACGGTATCTGTGCCACGCCACACCCAACCAGGCACCGACGTCCATCCTCCGTCGGGATCAAGGACACGCCACTGGAGAGCTCCGGCTCCGTCGCCATAGTCGACCGCGGTCCCGCGTTCGAGGATGAACACCCCATCGAGTGGACGAAGCTGCGGGTCAGCGCCACCAGGCCCCGGAACTAGGGCTGCCCCATCTAGCCTCTCGATGAGCGTCTCCACCGCCACGACGCTTTCGAAGGCGAAGAGAAAGTACGGCGGACACTCGTAGAACCTTGCGGCATCCGAGTCGTTCGTGTGTCGACTGTCGCCTTTGGCATGCTCGTTTCGGAGCTTCTTGAAGATGGTGGCCTTGTTCAGGGCATCGTCCAGGTCGGACAGTGTCAGCCTCGACTTGATCTCTCCAGCCGCAGAGACGCCCTCGATCATGAACACCCCTGGATCATGAATGCCGCTTCGAAATGGCTGATCGACATTGGCAACAACGACGTCGGTTTGAGTGGAAGTCTGGTCGCGCAAGTCCAGCACTTCTCCAGTACCCACTGTGAAATGGCGTGGCAAGTGCTGGTCAAGGAACTCCCGGAAAGCGCACTCCACGACATCTCCACGGAGGCCGGCATGTTTGAAGGCGCTTCTGCTCTCTGCGAGCGCAGCAGAAAGCCTCCGGTCCTGAGACCGGAGCATCGCGACCAGGTTTCGGTTGAGCACACAAGCCCCTCTCTCACACACCCGCTTGGGGCAACCCCCAAGCGGGCACCTGAGGTTGGATCCGACCACGCATCACCCAGGCCAGTCCAGTTCTGCTTCAATCTTCCTGTTCATAGCCTCTTCCTGGCCGTAGATGCACCCTTCGTAAACCCGGTGGATGACCTCGGGCGAGTTACCGACCCTTCGGGCCACCTCAGCTACGGGCACGCCAGCGTTCAGCCATGTCGTGATACAGGTGTGGCGCAGGTCGTACGGCCGCCCCCCGATGATGGACGCTTGAAGATCCGGCGAGAGCGCGTACTCGCGAGCGTCCCGCCACACGCGCCAATAGGTGCTGCTGCCCACGAGACCGCCACGCTCGTTCGTGAAGAGCCGCCCATCTTTGGCCGTACCGAACTCCTTCAGGTGGGCTCGGAGCATGGCAACGAGCGGCGGGGGGATCGGCACTGGCCGGTCATCCTTGGCCTCCCGCGACTTCAGGCCGCGCTTGTCGTGGCGCTCTCCACTGTCTGTCCACTGCTTGCCCGACACGGGGTGCGTGTCGTGGAGCGTCAGAACGCCCCACCCCTTCTCTGGGAGGAAGCAGTCAGAATCCCTGAGACCCACAGCCTCACTTGGGCGGAGCCCCGCGAAGTACATGACCGCATAGAAGCCCACCAGGCGTCGACCCTTCTTGCGGTCCCATGTCCCAACGTATGAGACCCCGGCGAGGAGTTGAGCCGCCTGGACCTTGTTCACGAGAACTCGGGGGTCCACACGGTCCGATGAGGGACCTTTGACCTTCTTGATGGCGCTAAGCGGGTTCTTCGTCAGGAGCTTCCGCTCGATAGCGTATTCAACCGCCGTATTGAGCGCGCGTCGACGCCGACGGGCGGTTTGCCCTGCCGCGGGGGCGCCGTCCAGCTTAAAGGAGATTCGATACTGAACATCGCGAAGAACCTTCGGGTCTTCCAGCGAGGAGACGAGAAGCGATCTTTCAGAGATCCACTCGTGGGCATCCATAAGCTCCTCCGGCGGGTCAAGTTCGGCGTTCTTGGGAATGACCGCCCACCGAAAGGCGAGACGGAGTTCTTCCGGTGATGGCATTTGCAGTTCCCGCTCCACAAGAGCCAGCGTCACCGCTGCGAGCCCGTCAGCGATGCCCTCACGGGTCTTAGCTGCGGCGGTTGGCCAACGCATCGCCATGTACTCACAGCAGAACGCGAACCAGGGAAGTTCCTCACGGGTTTGCTCGGCAGCGACCTCGGTCCGTACCTCGGATTCAGGTAGTCCGTCGGTGATGCGGAATGCCTCGCCACGGCGCATTGCCTGCCACAGTTCAGATCTGCGGCTCTCTGCGAGTGCCACCGTGGCGAAGGTGGCGCTACTGACCTTTCCCCCGACTTTCCATCGGAGTTGATGGGGACGGGTCTTACTTTGCGCCTTGGTCACCTTCCATAGGCGCACATCGAGTGAAAACCCGCCCGGGGCCGAGCGGTTGTTCTGCTCGGCCCCGTTGTCGGTGTCTTTCGTCATGCGCTCTCCTCCAGCGTCTGGAGCCACCGACTCAGTTCGGACCTGCGGATGCGCACGGCGCCGTTCGGGAGCTTGATGGACTTCGGGCCCTTCTTGTACTGCCGCCAGCGGTAGAACGTCGCTCGCGGTACGCCTATCTCTGCGATCACTTCGGGGATGGTGAGCATCTCGTCGCGGGGCTTGGCCACGTTGCCTCCTCGGCAGGCAGTCGGGGCCTCCAGGCCCCTTCCTGTCAGGTCCGCTACTTCCGCTACCTCCGCTACCGCCCTGGTCAGGGGCGTGATCGTGGTAGCGGATTCGGGTAGCGGTAGCGGATGAATCCGCTACCGGCCCTGCCGTGTGAGGACCGGACCGGTAGCGGATATGGCAGTCAGGTAGCGGATGATTCCGCGCTTGCCGCTACCTTTTTGAGGGCTCTGACCTGCGCGGTAGCGGAGGTAGCGGAAGTAGCGGACTCTCAGGGGGAGGGGGGCAGTAGCGTGCCCACGCGTCAGCCAGATCGGCCGCGTAGTAGCCCTTCATCACGCTGGTGCCGCTCTTGATGTTCCGCGCTGCGATCGGCTTGTTGTCCGCGGTCATGTACTCCCGCAGCATTCGCGACAGCCCCCGGGCATCGAGCGGCTTGCCGCTCATGTCCGCCCACGGTGCCTCTTCGAGGCTGTGCAGCCGGTCGAGTACGGCGACCGTGGGGAGGCGGTCGATGCCGTTGAAGACGTAGTCCCGCAGGTCTGTCAGCAGCCGGATGCCGATGCTGCCCTTGTCGCCTTCCTTCGCGGCGTTGACCAGCTCCACGCACGCGGCACGGGCCCGCTTGGGCCACTCCCCGCCCGCGGCGTCGGCGATGGCGATGAGTGGTTCCCACACATCGGCCGGCCGGTCGGTCACTTCCTGCGGCAACTCGGGGAAGACCCCGTCCACGAGGTGGCTGACGCTGGTGGCCCAGTTCGCGAGCCGGTCACGCAGCGCATTGCCTTCCTTCTCGTGGATGCGCTGCCGGTAGGGCTCCACCCGTTCGTTTCGGGCGCGGCGGCGCATGCGGATGATGACCGACCTTGTGAGGATCGTGTCGGGGAGGGAGCCGAGTCCGGCCATGGCCACGGCGCAGTAGGAGGGGAATTCCTGCACCTGCTGATTGGCTCCGTCGCCGACGCAGCGCCACATGCCGACGCCGCGGCGGTGCCCTGCGTTCAGGAACCCGCGCAGGGGTTCGTTGTCTCCGGCCTTGGGTCCGAAGACGGTGTCGACTTCGTCGAAGAGGATCGTGGGTCGAGTCTCGAGCGTGGACACCGCGCGGAAGAGCACCGAGGCGGAAGCGTTCGCGGCCACGAGCGGCTTGGGCACGAGCGTTTCGACGATCTCCAGCGCGCGGGATTTCCCCGAGCCCGGTTCCGGAGAGAGGAACGCGATGCGGGGGGTGGCGTCGAAGCAGTCCAGCAGGTGGGCGTGGGCGTCCCACAGCGTTACCGCGACATACGCGGCGTCGATGGGGAACACGTTGAACCTGCGGTGGAAGGCTTCGACCTCGTTGAGCAGCGCCGCCCCGTCCGTCGCCGGACGGCTGGTCTGCTCAGGGCTGGTGTTGGTCATGCTGCGTTCCTCCCTTCCTCAGAGGTGCGGAGCGGGCACAGGTCCCGGTGCGCCTGGTGGTCGTCGATCAGGGCGAGCACCCTGCGGTGTCCGATCGCGCTGCGGTCCCGCCCGCACGCGCACCGAGAGGTGGCCGTGGGAATGGCGGCGCGCGGTGCGGTGATGTGGAGCCACGCCACGATGCGGCGACCGTCGCCAAGATGCGTGTCGGGGTGAAGTGCAGAAGGGACGCCCTTGCGGGCGGCGCCCTTCGGGGCGCCTGCTGCTGCCGGGGCCATTCCCGGTGCGGCGGCGGACGGCTGGTCGGTGGTGCTGGGGAGGCTCTTCAGTGGGGAGCGGGTTCGGGTGGTCATGCCGCCCTCCGCTGCGGGTTGTGGGCGATGGACCAGTTCAAACCGCTCCGCACAGTGGCGCGGCACTGTCGCTCCGACAGGCCGGAGCACTCCCCCGCCGACTGAAGAGCCTCCTCCACCACATCGCGCGGAAGGTCGCCCCACGCGATGAACCGTCCGAGCGCTCGCGCCGCCGCGAGCAGCGTGGCGTTGCGCTCGCCCTGCGGCGCATACTGCACGCTCGCCGACTCCGCCCGGAGCGCGGCCGCGGCGTACCGAGAGGCACGGGAGGACGACGGCACAGCCATCAGTCCTTGCGATGCCTGACGCGGTGCCAGGAGCGCGTACAGCCAACCCGGCAGCGGCAGCGGCGGGATGGGGTCCACGGGCGTGTACGAGCCGGTGGGGGTGATGCTGCCCGCGGCCACGACGTAGCCGCCCCACCCCCGGGTGTCGATCAGCTTGCCCAGCTTGCCCGCAGTGTTCGCCAGCCTCACACCTTGTGGGACGGTGAAGTACAGGTGCGCTCCCCCGCTCGCAGTCCGCACCGTGTGCGTGGCGGGTACGGCCTGCCCGGCGCGCTCGCAGAGCGCACGAAAGGTCGTCACGCCGCAAGGCGTGTCCGCACTGCCCTTGCTCTTGGGCTTGTCGAGGTCCACGACCAGCAGCCCGGAGGGGCCTGTGGCGATGCCGACGTTGAACGGCAGCGTGCTCCAGGCGCGGCGGATGCGGTCAGGGTCGTTGGTGGCGCGCTCTTCCCACTTGCGGTGGCCGCCCGCGCAGTCACCGATGCCGGGGCAGACCGCCGCCCCGTGCAGTGCGGGCCGCTTGTCCTGCGGGCGCAGGGGGAATACGTGCCAGCCGCGTTCAGCGGCAGCCAGCGCCGCAGTGAGCGGCGCCGATGCTGGTACATGCGTCATGCTGGATGTCTCCAGTTCTGTGAAGGTGCTGGATGGGCCGGGGCGGGCGCGATCTTGTGGTGAGAGGGCGCCCGCCTTCGGCGTAGCTAGGCCGCGTCGCGACGTCGGGTGGGGAACTCGATGACAGTGGCGAGCCGCACGGGTTCGGCTGCGGGCTGCGGGGCCGTTTCGCGTCCATTCGGCGGGGGCTCGGTGCCGGTGGGCTTGGCCGCTCGGAACTCGGCGAAGACAGCGGCGATGGCGTCGTCGGCCCGCCGCGCCCGCAGGTGTCCCGCGAGGCAGACCGAGGCGGTGATGGCTGCCGGGGTAAACAGCGCTGCGGCGGTGAGGAGTTCACCGTTCATACGACGTCGCCTCGGACGGCGGCGAGGAGCTCAGGGAGCGAGCCGCCGAGCAGGGTGAGGCGGTGCTCGATGGCCGCCCAGGATGTGGGGTCGATGCTCATGAGTGCGGCTGCGGCCGTGGGGAGGTCGCCTCGGGTGGCGGCTTCCAGAGCGGTGCGTAGTTCGCCTGCGGCCATGAGCGTGATGTGTTCGGTCATGGTCGGAGCCCTCCTTGTCAGAGTTGGCCGATGGCGTCGATGACGGCGCGGGCGAGTTCGTTGATGGGGCCGGAGGCTCCGGTGGAGGCGAGGAAGAAGCCGAATCCGGCTGCGATGAAGGCGCTGCCGTAGCCGAGGGTGTTGGAGCGCAGGAGGAAGAACAGGACGAGGCCGAACAGGGCGACGAGCGAGACGGTGACGACCACGAGACGGATCCCTTCCGGATCGGTGGAGTGGGCGGGTTAGCGGGTGCCGTCGCGGTGGATGCGCATCGCGACGTTGAACAGGTGGCGGCCGACGCGTATGCGTTTGCCGGTCGCGCGGCAGCGGCGGCAGTCTTTGCCGCGCTTCATGCGGCCTTTGCGGTCGTGCTTCATCTCGAAGCCCCAGCCGCGGCACTTGCGGCAGGGTCCGAACGGCACGGCCGCACACAACCCGCCGTAACAGAAAGTGACGGTGAGCAGGCAGGCGATAGCGAGCAGGGCAGGGGTCATGAGGGGCCCTCCCAGGCTGGTTTCAGGGGTTTGCGCAGGTGGGCCGCTATGCGCTAGCAGCCTGATCAGATGGGGTGTTGGCTGCTATCAGGGCTGCTATCGATAGCAGGGCATCCCGCTATCGATAGCAGCGCTTCTCGCTCAGCTCGCGTCCCGGTTTCGACTACGTTCCGCTACTGCGGTGGCGATGTCGGCGCGCTTGATGCCGCGCTTGTTGACGAACTTGGAGTCGACGCGGCGCCCGACCTGCCCCGGGGTGATGCCGTAGGGCTTGAGGACAGCGGTCAGATGCGCGGTCTGCTCCTCACCGGACATCTGCGCCCACTCCCCGTACGTATCCGGCCGCAGCTCCGCCAGGCGTTCCACCACGGTCTCGTTCCACACCTTGGCTTCCTTCTCCGGGATCACCGCGAGAACATCCGCCAGCAGCGTGGAGGTGGTGGTGTCGACCGGTTCGAAGACCTCGCCCAGGGCGTGACCGGAGAGCGTGCCGGCCTGCTCGCGCAGCGCGCGGGCGCCCGCGCAGCGCGCGGGCGCGCAGGGCGATCAGTTCAGCCTTGGGGGCGTCGATGTTGGTGGCGGCGACGATGCGGGCATCGGCGCCTTCACCCATGAAGTAGCAGATGCCCTTGTCCGCCCACGAGAACATCGTGGCCCGCACCCCACGCCGGTAGGAGGAGGTGCCGAGCACCATGTCGTTCTCGACCTGACCCATCACCTTCAGGCACCAGCGGGCCGACGCGTTCGCGCTGATCCCGGTCGGCAGGGACTTCGCGTCCGGGCGCTGCGTAGCAAGCAGCAGCACGATTCCGGTGGCGGGGCCGCGTTTGACCAGGTCGGTGCAGATCTGCTCCAGTTCCTTGCCGTACTCGGGGTGTTCGAACCACTTCTGGCACTCGTCCACCCCGATCACGATCGGGTGCAGCCCGAGGGACTTCTTGTCCGCCAGCACGCTGGTGACCTTCGACTCCGGGCACATGTCCCGGGGCAGGGAGCGGATCATCTTCGCCCGACGGCGCAGCTCCTCTTGCAGCGCCCGCAGGTCTGCCAGGGCGTATTCGATGTCCTCGTCTTCCTCCCCGGCCCGGTGCCGGTGGGCGACCGTGTCGCCGACCGGGTCGATGTCGCCGGTGCCCTTGAGGTCGTAGGTGTGCAGCTCAGCCCGCGGATCCAATGCGGCGATGAGCAGCAGGAGACGGAGGAGGAAGGTCTTGCCCATGCGGGGGATGGCGCCGATGATCCCGGCGATGTACATGAGCGTGATCTCGATCCAGCGTCCGCGCTGGTCGGTGCCGAACGCGACCGGCTTGAACAGATCCACGCTGCCAGCCTTCAACAGCGGCCAGTCCGGCTTGCGCACGGTCGACATGTCCTGATCGCCAACCCATAGCACCAGGCGGCCGGTGTGCTCGTGCGTGACAGCCTCCGGCCACACACAGCCCAGCGGGCGGCGCAGCCCGGAGGCGAGGCGCTCGCGGCGCTCGATGATGTCCGTGACGGTCACGCCGTGGGGCAGGTTGCCCTCCGCTCGCCAGCCGGGCCCATCCCGGGTGATCGGGGCGGTGAACTCGAACCCCTCCTTGCCCTTGGACTGGGCCTGGTTGATGGCGGGGATGCCGAGCGAGCCGAGCGCCCGCAGAACGATGTCGGACGTGAGCTTCATCGCCTTGGGCATCTCCACCGCCCGGTGGATCACCGGCGCATCCGCCTGCCGGCCGTTCCATCCCAGCGCGAGTACCAGCGCGGACACCGACAGGGCCTGGAGCCACCCGGGGGCGAGCACATAGATGGCGAGCGTCGCACCCAGCCCGACGAACATCGAGAGCACCGTGATCAGGGTGCGGAGCCGTACCCGTCCGTCGCGCTGCCGGGAGAGCTTCAGGTAGTCGGCCGCATCCTCGCGGCGCACGGCGGCGAGCCGGACGGGCTCGCCCTCGCGGTCGGCCACCCACCGCATCGTGCCCCCGATGAACCGGGCGGCGCCGGTCGGGGCCTGAAGCGTGAGGCGGACGGCATACACCGGCGAACGCAGCGCGTGATACCCGGCAGCGTGCGCGTAGTGCCGGGCCACCCATGTCGTAGCGGTCTTCAGCTCCGCCGTCGAACGCAGCCACACCGGGATGACATCCCGACGGCGGGCGCCCATGAGCCGACCCAGATACCCCGGACCAGCCGCGGCCGCAGTCGGCTGGTCGACCATCACGGTCGCGGTCGGGTCGCCCGACTCATCGGGGCGCGGGTCTGCCGACTGGTCGGTGGGCGAGTCGGCCGACCCCGTACGGGCCGAACGGGCCTTGCTGAGGTCGACCACATCCGCGCCCGAGTCGGGCCCGAGGCCAGTGGCCATGTCGGCTTCGAGTCGGTTGAAGAGTTCGTTCTCTTCCTCGTGATTCACTGACAGTTCCTTCCGAAATGGGAGGGGTTGAGCGGGGCCCGGTCAACGCTGTGGAAGGTGGGTGGCCGGGCCCCGCGGCTATAGGTCGAACAGTCCGCACTGATCCGTGGTCGATCTCTGGGCTTCGCGTCGGGCGGCCCGTTGGGCGCCGGTGAAGCACTGGGGGCACCACGCGCGCAGCGCGCTCGCGGGGAGGGCGACTGCCTGGCGGTCGGTGGTGAGCGGGTCGGCCGCGGCGGCCATCAGCCGCACCGGGGCGCTGTGCTTGCCCGCGTAGTGGTCGTGCTCGCGCGGGCACCGACCGTCACTCTTGGCGTGCGGCTGGCCGCATGCGCCCTCGCACTGGCAGCGCCCGCCAGCCGTCGCCATCACCCTGCGGAACAGGTCGGCCGCCACAATCGGTTCAGTCATGCCGCCACCTCCGCTCCCCCGCGGCAGGACCACGGGGAGCAGCCGAGTGCAGCGCCGTCTTCGGCTTCCGCGTCCGCTGCCGTGTCGAACAGGTCGCCCTGTCGGTCAGCCCACTCAGCGCGGGTCACACGGTCGATGGGCGCCTGGTCAAGCGGGAGCAGGCTGCGGTGCAGGTACGGCTTGGTCTTGATGCCACGAAGCTGCGTCTGGCGAAGGCGGCGGTCGAAGTCGACCGCATCCGCCCACTCTTGCGGGTGCTGGTCGCGCAGCTCGCGCCACTGTCGATTGCCGTGGAACGGACAGCCGATGCACGCGGACTTCGGCGTCTCTCCCCAACCGCGGGCGCGCAGGTAGCGCAAGCAGTCGTTACGGGTCCAACCTTCGCGGCCGTCGGCAGCGCCATCCAGGTCCAGCAGCGGGAAGACGTTGCGCAGGTAGCGGACGGATGCGTCCTTGGCCCGTTCGAACTCATCCCGGCTGATCCCGATCGCTTGCTCTACGAACACACCCGCCGGTACGGGCCGGGGATGCGGGTAGCCGAGCATGGCCCGAACCTTGGCCTTGATGGGCTTTACCTTGTATGCCTCGGTGCACTGCCGCCGCACCATCGCCGCCCGCGTGCCCTCACGATCGATGACGAAGACCGGGATGGGGACAGACGAGCCGGGGTTGAGCGAGTCGGCTCGCAGGTTGCCGCCCTCCACACGAACGCGGTGGACGGGGATACCGGCAGGCTGGGCAATCTCGCGCTCCAGCCGGTCCAGGTGCTCATACACCCGCGTCGGCTCCCACCCGGTGTCCGCAAAGATCGCAGCATCCCACTTCGGCAGCCGACCCTCAGCCGCAAGCATCAGCAACGTCGTGGACTGAACACCCGCCCCCAGCGAGAGCACCCGAAAGACTGCTGTCGTCATGCCGCCACCCCCTCAGGCTCAATGGGGTGCAGGCTTCGGCGGTCAGCCCGCTCGTTCAGCAACGCGTCACGGACCATCCGGGAGTTGGCAGCCGAGCAGTGTAGCTCGGTCCGGAGCGCCTCCGCATTGATCGCCTCATCCGACCACCCGGCAGCGGCCTCGCGGGCCTCATCCAGCAGCTCCGCCGCCGAACGTGTGGCCTTCGCCTTCGCGCCCGGCTTTCGGCCCCTGCCGCGAGCACGCGGCTTGGCCGCCTGGCCCGTCGGCTCCCCCGCAGCCCCAGGCTGTGGCTCGGGAGCCGGATCCGACGGGACTGTAGCCGGGGCGACATCACCGAGCCTGAGCAGCACGCGGGTGCGATGCGGGGCGTGCTTACGCCACCGGCGCCCGTACATCTCGCGCAACTCCGCACGGGCCAACTGCCGCTCCCTCTCCCGCTCTAGCGCATCGGTGTAGGAGGTGATCTCCCACAACGTCATGCGCCGCCACAGGGCGAATGTGGAGGGGAAGGCGAGCAGCCACCTGCCGAAGCGGATCTTGTCCATGCGTCGGCCGGTCACGGCGCCGATGCGGACGGCGTAGATGTGGGCGCCGATCTCGGAGAAGACCACCCACAGCAGCGGCATCGTGCCGTGCGCCACCTTCGCCCACAGGCCCTGTCCAGCAGCCACATTCAGCCCGCAGGTGACCAGCGTCAGCACCCACGGAACGAACCGCACCCATGCAAGCGCCATGTCCATCCGGATCAGCAACAGGTTGGCCACCGTGAACACCGGGATGGCCACGTCGATACCAACCGGCAGCATCCATGGCTGACCGAACCCCCACCGCAGCGCTGCGGCGGATACCGCGTCAAAGGACGCGATTAGGCCCAGGGCGCCCACACCGGCCGCGGCGAGCGCGCCCAGACCAGCCAGGCCCATCTCCGGGCGCGTCAAGGGCGGTACCGAAGGTTGGTCGTCCTCGTGAGCGGTGGGAGTCATCGCCGCCTCCCCTTCGAATCGTCACGGAAGGTGGCGTAGTCGCCCGGGGGATACACGTAGTTGCTCAGTGCCCCCTCTGCGGCGACCGCTGCGGCTCCCAGCCCGGCAATCGCCGCAGCGGCTGCGGTGCTGTGGTCGGCCGCGGTGTCGGCCAGAACGGATGCCGCCTGTGTTGCGCGGCGAGCCAGGTTGGGGGTGCCGTCGGTATCCGTCATGTGCCGGATGGCGGTATCGCGAATGCGGTCACGCAGTCCCATCACGCCACCGCCTTGCGGGACGGCTGAAGCCGCGCCACGGGACGGCGCACCAGCGGGACGACGTTGAACAGCTCCGACGCGAACGCCTCGATCGCCTCCGCGGCGACCCGGGACACGCCGTCCGGCAGGCCCGGGTTGTCGGCCAGGATGTCGCGGGCCGCGTCCAGCCGAGCGGCCCGCTCCTCCTCGCTCTCGCCCTCCACACCCAGCCATAAGTCAACGGGAGTACCGAGCGCGAGTTCAACGAATTCAGTGGCCGTAACAGCCACATGACCAGCAACGATGGCTTTCATGGGTCGTGCTCCTCTCAGACGGGAACGGCCCGAACAGCGGCCCCGGTGTTGCCTCACCGGGGCCGCGCGCCGTTGGAAACCAGGAACTCCGGCTCCCCTCCACCCCGCCCGTACGACATCGCGCAGTACGCGGCGCCGGACAGACGGGGGAGGCAACCGGCCGCCGCACTACGCGCGGCGGAAGTTGAGGTGGTGCGTGTCCCCTTAATCGCGACCGCGCTCCCGTGTCAGGTAGAGCTGTCCGGCCTCGAAGTAGGCGTATGGAGACATGACCTTTCGGCCTAAGCCCTCCGGTTAATGACAAGGCGCCGGGTCGCCTCCCCCCGTCCGATGCGGGGCCCCTGGTTGTGCGAACTTGCAGGTCGAGCACTTGCAAACACAGCCGCCGAAACCCTTCCGGGTTCACCGTGCCATGTCGTACCAGCATGTACTAGCACGAACTGCAGCGCAAGAGGGCGCTGCGATTTCGTGCTAGGCCGTACTAGGGGTGGGTACGCTCGATGGCGTGATGAGCGCTGAAATCTCGAAGAACGACCCGCGACCGGAGTCCGAGCAGGCGGCCGACATCCTGCGACAGGAGATCCTGCGCGGCGACATCAAGCCGGGAGCCCATGTGGGGTCCGTACGAGACCTGACTACGCGGTTCAAGATCTCGGGAATGACAGTGCAGCGAGCCCTCTCGATCCTTCGCGAGGACGGGCTGATCCTGACCACGTCGCGAGGCAGCTACGCCCGCGATCCGGAGCAAGCCAGCGAAGCCGACGCGAACGTCGACCTTCCCGAGGTCCTGCGCCAGCTCGAACATCTCACCTCCCAAGTCTCGGAACTTCGCGGCAGGCTCGAAGCGCTCGAAAGCCGCTCCGTGCCGGGTGGTGCGTGATCTGCAACCAGCATGCACGGACGGGGAGTTGAGAGATAAGTGACAGCCCGGGGACAGCAGAGCAGAGGAGGGGACATGCCCGGTGACACCCCCCTGTCACCTTTCCTGTCCCCCCGGCTAACGCGCGAGACTCAGAGCAGGCACTCGGAGGAGGGCGCATGACCGACGACAGGCCCGCTTGGGCACGACGCATCGCCGCTGAACGAATGGCGCGCGACTGGTCTCAACGTGACGCAGTCAGGGCCCTGCGCGCGCACGCCCCCGCGGAGCTGCCCGCCGAAGAGAGCATGATCCGCCAGTGGAAGCGCTGGGAGTCGGGCCAGACGCCGAACGACTTCTACCAACCGATCATCGCGGCCACCTTCGGCACCGTGACACACGCGCTGTTCCCCGCGCCTGCACGGCGAGACGGAGACCGGGAGATCCTGGCGGCGAGCGGCATGGAGACGCTGGAGATCGTGAGCCGTCTGAACCGGTCCGACGTCGACAACGCCACGCTCGATGCCCTGCGGATCACGACAGACCGGCTCGCCTCGGAGTATCCGTTCATGCCGAGCGAACAGCTTCTCATCGAGGGACGGCAGTGGCTTCGCCGAGTCGTCGAACTGCACACGAAGAGCCTCACGCTGGCACAGCACCGCGAAGTACTCGCTCTGTCCGGCTGGCTCGCTCTGCTGGTCGGCTGCGTCGAGTACGACACGGGCGACCGTCATGCCGCCGAGTCCACACGCCGCGCCGCACTCTCTCTCGCGACCGAAGCCGACCACGCAGAGGTGGCCGGATGGGCACACGAGATGCGGGCATGGTTCGCTCTCACGACCGGTGACTACCGGGGCGTCATCGCGGCAGCGCAGGCCGGAGCCGATGCGGCGGCCCATCACAGCGTCGCCGTGCAACTCGCAGCGCAGGAAGCCAAGGCATGGGCACGGCTCGGGGACCGCCGGCAAGTGGAAGTCGCGCTGGACAAGGGGCGCCGGATTCTCGAAGGGATGCCGCACCCCGAGAACCTGGACAACCACTTCGTGGTCGATCCGGCCAAGTTCGACTTCTACGCAATGGACTGCTACCGCCTCGTCGGCGAGGACCGACTAGCGCGCACGCTCGCCGAAGAGGTACTGAGGGCAGGAACGGACTTCGACGGCACCGAGCGCTCACCGATGCGCAACGCTGAAGCCCGCGTCACGCTAGGAGTCACGGCGGCGCGTGAAGGCGATCTGGAGCAGGCACTTACGATGGGTGCTCGCGCCCTCGAAGGCGACCGCCAGTCAGTACCGTCGCTCATCATGACCAGCCGCGAACTCGCTGCCGAGATGAAGCGCCGGTACGCGTCGGAGCCATCGGCTCAGGACTACCTAGCACGGCTGCAGACTCTCGGACAAGAGAAGCCTGGCTTCCTGCCGAAATGAGCAGCCGTCATAGTCGCTGCCTAAGTGCCAGCTCAGCTGGAGGAATTGCCACCACGCTCAAATAGGTCCATTTGCCCGTCTGGCACGTCTATGCCTTTAGACGAAGGGCGGGCACCGTAACCCGCAATGGGCCCCATCGCCTGAATCACTGTTGCATGGTAAAGCCAACTCAGGTTTCCTTCTTTCTCCAGAGTTCCACTGACCTGAAGCGCAAGCTCTTCTTCGTGAGCACGAATGGCTTCATGGTAGTCCTCTTCGTCCCTGAGTCGGACACGCACTTTACGCGGGGAGCCTGGAAGGAGAGACTCAATCCCGAAAACGCCGGGGCTACCTGCATTCTTCTTGGTCAGCAAGTGGACCCTACCGACCATAGTAACGACTTGGGTGCTCTGATCTTCAGCGAGTTGAACAGCAGCCCTGCTTAGTGGCTCCACATCGTCACTGGTGAATTCGAAGTATGAAGGCAATGAAGGAGAAGCTGGAGCGCTGGAGTCCCACTCGATCGAGATGTCAGCGGCGTCTGCGCGGCTAGCCATACCCAGAACCGCATTAGTCATTTCGTAGGAGACCCCACGACTTACACCGTCCTCAAAACCAGAAAGCGAGCTACTCGCATGGTAGTGCTCTAGCGCTTCAACAGTGGCTTCAAGAGCCTTAACCACTGCTTGATTCACCGCACGGACGGGCGCTGCACCCACTTCCGGAATAGTGTTTGATACGCCGCCTTCACCACCGGACTGGAGTGATACGTAGCCGTTTGGCGGAGCATAAGCCGTCACGATATAACTGCCCGGGGCCGTCTGCCCCATCAGCACTTGATCCAGGTATCTTCCAGCAAATCGGCCATTGCGATTCACGAAGTGGCGCCCCGGACTGACATAAGACTTGGCACCCGCGATCAGCGTTTTCCTCGCCGACTCAATTAGGGCCTCACCGCTTCGCCATTCAATGAGCCCGCTGGGCGCCGCAGATTCCTTCCGAAACCGAAATTCGTCCGAAGCTTCAACAGCAAGGCGCGGATATATCGAACGCGCCCACAGCTCGCGATCTTGCGAGATCTGCAACAATGCAGCATGCAGCAGGTCCGAGAACTCGGGGGCGGAATCATCTAGGGGAATGACAAGGCTCGACTTCCCGATACCTGACGAAGTTCCCCCTGGCGGAAGAAAACGCTTATAGAGTCCCTGACGTCCGCCAACTTGTCGCCAGCCAGCCTCTGTTAGCAGCGCCCCCAGGCGGTCAGGATCAACGTGAGCGGGGATCTTGACGTTATTCATGCAGCGACTCACCCCTATCGATCCTGTCGAGGATAAAGTTCAACGATCCAGCGTCCAAAAGGTTCTTCGTCGGGATGCGCACCGTGGGCTTCTGGACATGCGATGGAGCCTGTGCCCCCTCCAGATATGCCCAGTAGCAGCTTCGCCTAGTCAGCAGCCCATCGTGATTTGCCACAGTCCAATCGGTTTGCCGCGGCGACATCGTCATCACGATCAGGATGGCCTTGTTGTTCTTTCTCGGCTTGACCATGTGATCGAAGTACTTGCGCTTCGTGAACTGGTAGCTGAAAAAGTCCTTGCTGCCGTCTGGACACGTGGTGGTGGTGCTCTTCAGCTGGGCAAACACCATGGACTCTTCCTCAAGCGCTGTACGCGGAGGGCGAATCAACTGGACATCGGCACCCCAGAAGTCCTTGTCAACGGTCTCCATGGTGCAGCCGGCCGTCGCCGCCACACTCGCGACGTACCCCTCTTGGAGCTGCTCCATCATGCCGGTGAACGTCAGCGGATCGACCGGCTCAATGTTGCTCCTGCGCGGCTCGCCCGCTCCTGCGCCATCGACTAACCCGACCATAGGTAGCGCCCCCACCCCCTTAGCCAACTTGACAAGGCTAGATCAACTGAGAACCGAGCGGAAGACGTTGAACGAGCATTGAGGCGGAGTGGGGCTTCCGGCTCACGCCGCTACCGCGCTCAGTGATGTCGACGTTGGTGGCCCAGGCGTCGGCGGCTTGCGGCGACCTGCCCGTTACTCGGGCCGTTGCCCTCTCGAGCGACTCCTACGCCGCCTATCAGCTCAGGCGCCTGGAGTCGCTCGGCGCACTCAGCGGCAGCGGCTCAAGCTGGCGCCCAGTCCGGCTCAGCTAACCGTCTTGGGCACGCGCAGGAGCGCCGGCAAGGCCTCTGCGCAGGGTATGCGATAGAGATCGACATCGGTCGCGCACCATTGGAGAGAAAACACAAGGTCAGAACTGGTTCCAAGGGGCTCACGGGCATGCCCTCCGGAGCCGTGTGCGCAGGTTCGAATCCTGCCGGGGGCACAGAAGCCGGACCAGCGTGATCAACCCGCTGACCTGCGGAAGTGCCAGACATCAAGAGCCGGACCCAGTCCCACTGGATCCGGCTCTTTGTCGTTCTCACGCACGGTTCCCGAGTGAGTGGCGAGTGAGAATCAGGGCGCCGCTTCGCGCCATCCCATCGCCTCTTCGATCTTCTTGTTGTTCGCCTCCTCCTGACCATCGATGCAGCCCTCGTACCGACGGTGGATGACCTCCGGGGAGTTGCCGGCGCGTCGCGCGACTTCTTTCCCGAGACCGGGCGGGTCTCCTTAAGGGTGAGGACGCCCCTCAAGGATCTGGAGTCCCTGCCGTGGAACGAGCCCGCCTGCGTGCAGGTCATGCTGCACGACCAGGACGACGATCTGTTCGGTCTGTGGATGTTCCGCGGCGGAGCCCTCGTCGAGGTGGGCATCCCCGGCACCTAGCGGGTGCACATTGCTGCCCCACCGTGGGACACGGACCCCGGCTTCCTGGTCCAGACCAGCTTGGGCAGGGAGAGGACCGGCACTCGCCCGAGCACGTACAAGACCCGCGGTCGTGCTGGTGATCCGGCCCAGACCGGGGCCGGACAGGTACTGAAGTCGCCGTTGCCGGTCCTGCCCGGACAGGACCGGCTTCATCTAGCTCCGAACGGCTTCGACCGGACAAGTCCTAGTCAGACAGCGGGTCGCAGATCTCGCAGGCCTCCAGCTCGGGGAATTCTTCCAGGGCGACGAGCACGTGTTCGTGGTCGACGTAGCCCAACTGGGTCTTGTACAGGCTGCAGTCGGCCCGGTGCAGCATCGGCTCCATGCCGCTGACGCGGCCAGGCTGGAGTTTCCACAGCCGCGCAACGCGTTCCTTCTCCCGCCGGCGTTCCTGCTCGGCCTCTTCGGCTTCGAGCTGGCGGATGGTTCCCTCGGTCAGTCGCGGCTGGTAGGTGAGCCAGTCGCGAGTGCGCGCTGCCGCAGGAGCCGCTGCGCCGTCGTGAGCTCAGACATCGAATGGCTCCCAGCTACGAGCCAGCCGTCGGTTGGACGTCAGGGAGACTCTTCAGCCGGATCCGGGCCGCCACACGCTCCCCGGCTTCTACCGTCCGCCAGTGCGGATGTGTGGCCACAGCGACGGACCGCTCCTGCAACAGTTTCTAGAGTCGATCTACTTCGGCGACCTGCTCCGGGGTGTAGCCGGGACTGTCCTCACGCACACCGGTGATCCCCCCCTGTGTGCGGGTGCTCCGTGCCCGGCCAACCCGCCATCGGTTCCACGGACCACGGCAGCGTGGCGCATAGCGCCTTGTAATCAGCCCGCGCTCGTGCAGGCGCCGCTGCGCATCGATCAGGTCAGGAGGGTAGGAACCGGCCACCTCACAATGATACAAATGTTCGATTCTTTGTTGTGCTGATGATGGCTCTCATCCAATCGAGGCATTTACTCACCGAACCCAGTCGTTCGGCCGTCCGTCTCAGTGAGGCGTCTAGGCGCGTGTGGCGAGGAGTCAGGCCGCGGCGGCTTCTAGCTCAGCTCCGAAGCACCCGCTGGCATTCCAGCGGTGCGCACACCTCAAAGCCGAAGTTGCGCATCTCGCCGGACAAGAGCACTTGGAGGTACTCGGGTCCATCCGCCTCTTCACGGCCCAACAGGATTTCGACGGTGAGCCGAGTACCGTCCGCGAGACGGCGCGATCCGCTCTGCGGTTCGCTGTCAACCAGCGGGGTTCGGCGTAGGCCGCTTCGAGCAGCTCCGGACGAACCCGCCCGTCGTCGCGAACCTTCTGCCAACCCGCTTCGACCAGGATCTGCTGATCCGGTGATGCCGTATCCATAGTGACCATCATCCCCGCGCTCCGGAAGTCGGATGTTCGGATCCGGCTCCGACAACGATGGCAATTCGACGCTGGATCCAGGAACAGTGACCACTTGGTTCCAACCAGCGTGTCCCGCAGGGCCCGAAGCTCCAGGTCACCGCCAACCGCGCTTCCAAATATCGTGTTCCGGCGCAGCTCGTGCCATCGAAGTCTGAGTAGGTGGGGGTCATGGGAGTTGCCGGGGTGCTCACGCTGACGGAGATTGCCGATGATCCGCTGGTGCTGACGCGCCGGCTGGCGCTGGAAGGCGGGTCGGAGGTTGTGTTCCGCCCTCTCGCCCGCGCCGATGCGGAGCGCCTGGCTGGCTTTCTCGAGGGACTGTCCCCCGAGTCCAGGCGGTTCAGCACGCAAGACGGGTACGACCTCGTGGCCGCCCGTGAGCTGTGTGACGCGATCGCGCGCTACGACAAGCTCAGGCTGGTGCTCGAAGAGGCACCAGCCGGCAGGATCGTCGGCCTCCTCGAATTCAGCCTCGATCTCCACCCCGACGACATCGCGCGCTACCAGGAGGCCGACATCCCCCTCGCAGCGACCGACTGCCGCTTCGGCCCCACCCTGGCCGACGACTACCAGGGGAAGGGAGTAGGAACGCACGTCTTCCCGCTCATCGCGGACGTCGCACGGCGTCTGGGCAGGAAGAGGATCATCCTGTGGGGCGGAGTCCTCGCCGGCAACCCGCGCGCCATCCGCTACTACGAGAAAAGCGGCTTCCGCCCAGTCGGCACCTTCGCCGAGGCGGACGGCACCCGGTCGCTCGACATGCTTCTGGACCTCGACCTGCTGCCGGGACAGTGAACGCTGTCACTCGAACTTCGGTGGGACACGCTCATTCGTCGCTGTCACAGCGGCAGCAGGCAACGGTCCGCAGTGGCTACCACCCCGGCAGGGGTGGGCCTCGACCCTCGACCCTCGACCCTCGACCCTCGACCCTCGACCCTCGACCCTCGACCCTCGACCCTCGACCGACAGATCGTGACTCAACTTCTGCGTCCTATAGAGGGAGTGTCTGACCTCGACGAGGTGCTCCGGCCGGTCGGATCGTTCACGGGACGCGCTCGATGTCTGCCGCCTTGTAGCCGCGATCCGCGGCCTTCGCCATGACGGAGGTGAAGTATGTGGTCTTCACTGACTGCACGTAGCCGACCGCGAGTCCCGCGTTGAGAACGACTTCTCCTTCGAGTGGTTCAGCAGAGAGACCACACGAGTCGAGGAATCGTCGAGACTCTTGATGTCGGGGTTCCCGGACCAGCCGTCCTTGCGCAGCAGATCCACAATGGCCGGCCAGCACTTGTCCTTGGCCTGCGGCCCCGTGTACCAGGTGTCGCGGTTGCCCAGGATCACCCCGTGCGGTTCCTCGAGCTCCTTGATACGGATCAGGGTTCCAGGGGTCAGCCGCGCGAATTGGCGGGGGCCTCGCACGGCTGCTGGGCGCGGGACGCCGCTTCCCTACGTCGCTCCCGTACTCGTCGTGGATGGTGCCCGGCGTGGGCTCAGGTGGTCGAGGTGGGTGACCACGGTGGTGTAGAAGCGGTGCACGGCGTCGTCGACGCTTCGGATGAAGCCGGACTCGGCGTTCCCGCGGGTGCTTCCCATTCCTTTGAAGAGGGACAGGCGGAAACCCGTGATCTGGGTGCCGTTGTCCCTGGGGAGGATGTCTGCCGGCTCGGGACGCAGGCGCTCCAGGGTGCTCCGCGGGCCTCCTGTCCCGCCTTCGACCAGGGTCTCGATGTGGAGGTCCGCCGGTGCCTCGGCGAGGCGCCGGATGAGCCGCTTGGCCCAGGTGAGGGGGTAGCCCTGCTCGGGTGCCGGGATCTCGATGGAGGTGCGCAGTTTGCCGGTACGAAGATCAGCGGTGATCGCGAGTGCGCCGGGGGTGTCCTCGATGCGCAGTTCGGCGTGCAGCCTTCCCTCGACACAGAGCTGATCGGCCAGTCCGGCCCGGCGGGCTCCGGGGTCGGCCCCCCGTTTGGCCCGCTGGACGGGCAGCACCTTCTGCCCGAGTTCGCCGCCGAGACCGAGGCAGACCTGGCGGATGAGCCTCTCCCAGCTCTCGACCACGTCCAGTGCGCGCGCGTCTCCTTGGCACAGGGTTTCGTCGTCGATCCCGTTGCGCACGGGGACCCAGGCCGCACCCATGTTCTGGAAGCCGTGGCATCCTGAGTTCTCGTGCTGCAGGTAGAGCAGCAGTTCCTGGAGCAGCCAGGCGTGCGCCATGTTGCCGACACCCTCGTGGCGGATCAGCATCTGTGCCTGATAGGCGACTTCGGCCCAGGACAGGTGCCAGAGGGCCACTTTGTGCTTGCGTCGGCCATCGATCTTCACGTCGACGAGGGGGCTGCCCTCCAGTGCGACGTCGTTCGACAGTGTGATGACGGCTTCGTAGCCTCTACGGGTGGCGATGTCCATGTAGGCCTGAACTTGATCCGGCTTCAGGGAGTTGCCGTTGGTCTTGGTCTCGATCAGCGCCGTCCACAGCTTACCGGCCCGCTCGATGCGGATGACACCGTCCGGGCGTCGTGGCGTATCGCCGTGCGGCAGGGAGACCTCGGTGAACGTCTCCACACGGCCCGCGGGTGCCCCGTACGCGGCGGTGAGCCGCCTGCCGAACTCCGGCACCTGCGCCATGACCGACAGGAGCACCGAGGTGGCGCGCATTTCGCGGTCGCGGTCGCTCTTGAGCACCGAAACCGGGAAGAGCCGGGCCCCCTTCCAGGAATCGTTCTCCGCCAGGGACTTCTTGGGCGCCGGGGGCAGCGTGACCTTCTTCTTCGCGGTCCGCGGCCTTGCGACCGCCTTCCCCGGAGCGGCACGGTGGGCGGGGAGACGCGGAGCCGGTGCCGTGGTCAGCACGGGCACGCCGGCTAACGTGTGAACAGTCGTCTCCGCCAGTCCCTCACCGGCGGCGCCGCCCAGCGGTTGCTCCGCGGCGACGTCGTCCTCGATGTCGACGCCGAAGTCCTTCGCGAGGCCGGCCAGGCCGGTGTCGTATCCCTGTCCGACCGCGCGGAACTTCCACTCCTCGCCACGCCGATACAGCTCGCCGAAGATGAAGGCGCTCACCGAGCCCGCGTCATCGATGGAGAACCGTAGGAGGTTCTCGCCGCTCGCGTCGGCCAACGACACCTTGAGGGCGTCCAGTTCTGCGAACCCAGCGCCGGCATACCGACTCGCCGCCACGACAATGCGGCCGACGTCCTGCGGGATCGCGGTGAGATCGAAGCTGATCCGGTCCTCGTCACCGTCCCTCGTCGGCGTCTTGCCCAGCAGCTGCACGCTTCCGTCAGCGGCCACCGGGTTGTTGTAGAAACAGAAGTCGGCGTCGCTGCGCACCTTGCCGTTCGCGTCCAGGAGCAGGACGGAGACGTCCGCGTCGCCTTCACCGGTCGGGCTCAGCCAGCCCAGACTGAAGATCACCGAACTGACGTTGTCGCTCAGGGCCGCCAAAGCCACGTTGGCGCCCTTGACCATGTCGAGCACAAGCCCCCCAAACCCCGTACGCCGTACACAAACATGCCGCCGCACCGACATCCCTCACCCGGATGGATGTGATGTGCCACACATTGAAGACTGTAGTACTCGCAGGAGAAAAGCTCCGGCGATCGCACGGAATCCACCCGCCGGTCCGGATTCGGAGGACCGCCGCACGCGTCCCGGACGAGCCGCTCACCGCATACGGCGATGACGGCGGTGGTAGGAGTGGGCCACGGCGCCCAGCAGCGGGCCCCAGAGGAACGCGGGCAGGTAGCAGAGGACCATCACGGTGTTGGCACTGCCGGTGAGGTGTCCGTCGGGACGGACTCCGGCGAGGAGCTGAGCGATCACCACCGCGGTGATGGCGGTGAGCGCCAGCGCCCCGAACACCGCGGATACCAGCGCGGCCCTGGGGTGGACGTCACGTCCGCCGATGAAGGGGAGCCACCGCGGCAGTCGTTCGCCCCAGGGTCTGACCAGGCCGAGCGTGAGCAGGGCCGCGAGCTCGATGAGCACGGCGAGGCCGATCACGTACATCACCCCCCAACCGGGGATTCCGTACTCCTCGCGCAGGACTTGTTCCGAGTAGCCCACGGGGATACCGAGGGCCATGGCGATTCTCCATAAGCCGGACGGCAGGGTCGCCAGCGGTGCCGCGTGGGCGGCCCACACCGCCCACCGGGGCGAGGGTGGGACTGAACTGGTCACGGGCACGAGGGAGTTCACAGCGGTAGTCACGTCGCCATACTCCCGATCCGTCACCGCTTCCACATCGGCCCATGGAATCAACGGCGTCATCCGGCGGGAGGAGTTGCCCGATGCCATGACAACCGACCGCACATGACGAGAAGTGACACCGATGACGGATCGTCCCGGCGTCCCTGCCAGCAGCTTCCGACGAGTTCGCACCCGCCGACCAGCCGCCCAGCTGCGTGGACGCCAAAAGGAACGACGGTGGCCCGGGATGCTGCTGGGGTGGTGGGGCCCCCGGGGCCCCGCG